>CAZGAZ010000056.1:0-22884 GCA_964523835.1 uncultured Ruminococcus sp. | reverse complement strand
CCAACAAAGTCACATTTCATTTTAGGCAAGTCACAATTGCCTGTCGTTCTCGGCGTGGTAGGGGAAGGGGCGGCAATTCCCCGGTGTGGTAGGGGAACGGAGAGAGTTCCTCGGCGTGGTAGGGGAATAAAGCCAATCCCCCGGCGTTTGAGGGGAGAAAAGCCCGGCGGCGTTTGAGAAAAATTTAAGCGGTGAACCGGTGAAGTTTGGCCGAATTATACAAGTATTGTGTAAAATTACCAAAAATAACATTAAAAATGCAGTAAAATTCTATGTATCAAAATTCGCCAAACTATTGCAATGTACGGAAAAATATGTTATAATACATAGTGCGTGACTGCAAATGATATGCGATGAAGCGGAAGGTTGCTTACGGTTTGTAAGGGAATTTCCGCAGAGTATGTCCGATTTTAAACCGGGCGGCTGTAATACCGGACACTGTTTGGCGTCTTGAACCGCAGGGGTCTCCCCTGTAGGCAGGAGCAATGTGTGTATTTCGCCGTTTGATAATTTCAAGCGGATTTTTAATGCCCTTTTATGCGATACACACGGCAGCGTGTGAGAATGTGTGAAGACACATAGGGCGGTAAATACACGGTGTTGCAACTTCGTCCCCCGAAAATTTTTATGGAGGCGATTTTAATGGCAGTCAATGAAAAAATCAGGATCAAGATCAAGGGCTACGACCACGCTGTGGTCGACGCAGCGGCAGCCAAGATCGTGGATGCGGCCAAGCGCAGCGGTGCAAGGGTCTCCGGACCTATCCCCCTGCCTACCAAAAAGGAGATAATCACCATTCTCCGTGCCGTTCACAAGTACAAGGACAGCCGTGAGCAGTTCGAGCTGAAAACTCATCAGAGGCTGATAGACGTTATCAGACCTACCGAGAAGACCAGCGAGGCACTGCACAGCCTTGAGCTTCCCGCAGGCGTTGACATCGTTCTGGAAATGTAATGGCATTTCAAAGATGTTTCACTGTGGGTCAATGTTGGAGAAGTCCAACCAATAACCAAGGGAGGTAAATGTATGACAAAGGCGATCATCGGCAGAAAAATCGGCATGACGCAGATTTTCGATGAAACGGGAAAGGTTATTCCCGTAACTGTTGTTGAGGCAGGGCCTTGCGTTGTGGTTCAGAAGAAAACCGTCGAGAATGACGGCTACAGCGCAGTTCAGTGCGGCTTCGGCGACATCAGGGAGAAGCTTGTCAACAAGCCTGTGAAGGGTCACTTCGCTAAGGCTGACGTAGCTCTCAAGAGAACTCTCAAGGAGTTCAGACTTGAAGGCGCTGAGTCCATGAATGTGGGCGACACCATCAAGGCAGATACCTTTGAGGTGGGGGACATTGTTGATGTTTCCGGTACTTCAAAGGGTAAGGGTTTCCAGGGCACTATCAAGAGAAACAACAATGCCCGTCTTAAAGAGACCCACGGTACAGGTCCTGTTCACAGGCACGCAGGTTCTATGGGTGCTTGCTCCTCGCCCTCGAGAATTTTCAAGGGCAAGGCTCTTCCCGGACATATGGGTGCGGAGAAGGTCACGGTTCAGAATCTGGAGATCGTTAAAATCGACGCTGAAAACAACCTTATCGCTGTCAAGGGTGCGATCCCAGGCCCCAAGAACGGGATCGTGACTATCGTTGACTGCGTTAAAAAGGCTTAATGGAAGGAGGAAGCACAATGCCTAATATCAAAGTTCTCGACATGACAGGTAATCAGGTTTCCGACATTGAGCTCTCGGACGCTGTATTCGGTATTACTCCCAATGTGTCCGCTATGCACACTATGGTGGTTAATTACCTTGCTAATCAGAGGCAGGGCACTCAGTCCACTCTTACACGCACAGAGGTAAGAGGCGGCGGCAAAAAGCCCTGGAGACAGAAGGGCACAGGCCATGCAAGACAGGGTTCTACCCGTTCTCCCCAGTGGACTCACGGCGGAGTTGCTTTAGGCCCCAAGCCCAGAAGCTACCGTTTTACGGTCAACAAGAAGCTGAAGAGACTGGCTATGAAGTCCGCTCTTTCTTCAAAGGTTCTTGATAATGATATTATCGTTCTGGACAGCATTACTCTGAACGATTACAAGACCAAGGACGTTATCAAAATGCTGGGCGCTATAGGCGTCGGAGACAGCAAGGCGCTTATTGTTATGCCTGAGGCTGATCAGAAGATCATCAAGAGCGCTGCAAATATCCCCGGCGTTAAGACTGCTCTCGTGAACACGATCAATGTTTACGATATCCTTAATTATGACAAGTTCGTTGTTGTAAAGGATGCGGTCGCTAAGATCGAGGAGGTGTATGCGTAATGGTAGCACAGGATATTGTAATCAAGCCTATCATCACCGAAAAAAGCATGGGTGCGCTGGCTGAAAACAAGTACACTTTCAAGGTTGCCAAGGATGCCAACAAGATCGAGATAGCTAAGGCTGTTGAGGAGCTTTTCGGCGTTCAGGTGGCAAGTGTGAACACCATGAACTGCAAGGGACGCTCAAAGAGAGTGGGTATGAACAGAGGCACTACTCCCGACTGGAAAAAGGCCATTGTTACCTTGAAGGAAGGTTCTAAGACTATCGAGTTCTTCGACGGTATGAACTGATCTTGCTTTGCCGGTTCATTGCCCTCGCTTCTGAGGGCGGTATGTATGGGAGGTTTTAAGATCTTCCGCTAAACCGTAAATTAAGGAGTTGAAATTCACAATGGCTATAAAGTCATACAAGCCTACGTCCCCTTCGAGAAGGCAGATGACTGTTACCGACTACAGCGAGCTTTCCAAGGTAGCTCCCGAGAAGAGCCTGCTGGCTCCTCTTAACAAGAAGTCGGGCAGAAACAGCTACGGACGTATCACTGTTCGCCACAGAGGCGGCGGAAACAGAAGAAAATACAGGATCATTGATTTCAAGAGAGACAAGCAGGGCATGAACGCTACTGTACGCACTCTTGAGTACGATCCCAACAGAAGCGCTTTTATTGCTCTTGTTGAGTATGAGGACGGCGAGAAGAGATATATTATCGCTCCCTACGGCCTCAAGGTAGGCGATGTGGTAAGAGCGGGCGCTGACGCTGATATCAAGCCCGGCAATGCGCTGGCGCTGAAGGATATTCCCGTGGGTACTTTTATCCACAACCTGGAGCTGTATCCCGGCAAGGGCGCTCAGCTGGTAAGGTCGGCAGGAAATATGGCTCAGCTTATGGGCAAGGAAAGCGACTATGCGCTGGTTCGTCTCCCCTCGGGCGAGATGAGAAGAATTGCCGTGAACTGCATGGCTACTATCGGTCAGGTGGGCAATATCGACCACGAGAATGTAAACCTCGGTAAAGCAGGACGTACCCGTCATTTAGGTTTCAGACCTACCGTCAGAGGTTCTGTCATGAACCCCAACGACCACCCCCACGGCGGTGGTGAGGGTAAGTCCCCTGTAGGACGTCCCGGACCTGTTACTCCTTGGGGCAAGCCTGCTCTCGGTTACAAGACCAGGAAGACCCACAACCGCTCCGACAAGTTCATTGTCAAGAGAAGAAATGGTAAGTAAATTTGCCGGATTATTTAAACGTAAGCGAGTGATCATGAGAGCGGGACAGCCTTCCGCTTCCCTGTTCTCACACTCATAACTATATTAACTCATAGGATTCGTAAAGGGGAAATGTATTGCAGATATGTAATATGTTTCTTGCCTCGGAAACTTAATGAGGGGAGGAAAACCAATGAGCAGAAGTATCAAGAAGGGACCTTTTGTCCAGGAAGCCCTGATGAAAAAGGTTCTCGCCATGAACGAGGCGGGCGAAAAGAAGGTCGTTAAGACCTGGAGCAGATCGTCCACAATTTTCCCCGATTTCGTGGGACACACATTTGCGGTTCATGACGGCAGAAAGCACGTTCCCGTATATGTTACGGAGGATATGGTCGGCCACAAGCTGGGTGAGTTCGCACCCACAAGAACGTACAAGGGTCATGCAGGCTCGAAAACGTCCAACAACGGTAAATAAGGCAGAGAGGAGAATTTAGAATGGAAGCAAAGGCTACACTTACCAATGCACGCATTGCGCCCAGAAAGGTTCAGATCGTCCTCGACCTTATAAGAGGCAAGGATGTTGAGACCGCTATGGCGATTTTAAAGAACACACCCAAGTCTGCCTGTGAATATCTGGAGAAGCTTTTAAAGTCGGCAGTTGCTAACGCTGTCAACAATTTCGGTATGAATGAGGCTGATCTTATCGTTTCCGAGTGCTATGTGGGCCCGGGCCCCATAATGAAGCGCATTATGCCGAGAGCACAGGGCAGAGCTTTCCGTATCAACAAGAGAACTTCCAATGTTACTCTCGTTGTAGCGGAAAAAGAATAAGTCGAAAGAGGAGGTAAATTATGGGACAGAAGGTTAATCCCCACGGTCTGCGTGTAGGCGTTATCAAGGACTGGGATTCCCGTTGGTTTGCAAACAAGGCCGCTTTCGGCGACACGCTTGTTGAGGACTACAACGTTCGTAACTTCATTAAAAAGGAGCTGTACGCTGCGGGTGTTCCCAAGATCGAGATCGAGAGATACGCAGACAATAAAGTAAGGATCAACGTTCACTGCGCTAAGCCCGGTATCGTTATCGGCAAGGGCGGAGAGAAGATCGAGAAAGTCAGACTGGCTGTCGAGAAGATGATGAACAAGTCCGCAGACGCCAAGAAGACTGTATATATCAACATTGTCGAGGTCAAGAGCCCTGATCTGGACGCTACTCTGGTTGCAGAGAGCATTGCGGATCAGCTCAAAAACCGTGTTTCCTACAGACGTGCCATGAAGCAGGCTATCGGCAGAGCCATGAAGCTGGGCGCTAAGGGCATTAAGGTAAAGGTAGGCGGCAGACTTGCGGGCGCTGAGATCGCAAGAAGCGAGAGCTATCATGAGGGCACTATCCCTCTTCAGACTATCCGTGCCGACATTGATTACGGTTTTGCGGAGGCGCACACCACCTACGGCAGACTGGGCGTTAAGGTATGGATCTACAAGGGCGAGATCTTAAAGGGCGAGGCTTCGGCTGCAAGAGTTAACAGAACTCAGGAAAAGCCCGAGAGAAAGCGCAGAGACAGGGGCGAGGGCAAAAGACGTGACAGCAGACCCCGCAACAATACCAAAAGCGAAGGAGGTAACGCATAATGCTGCTTCCAAAGAGAGTTAAGTACAGAAGAGTTCAGCGTGGAAGACTTACAGGTAAGGCTTTGCGTGGTAACAAGGTTTCCAACGGTGATTTCGGTTTACAGGCTCTTGAGCCTGCGTGGATAACCTCAAATCAAATAGAGGCTGCCCGTATTGCCATGACCCGTTACATCAAGAGAGGCGGTCAGGTTTGGATCAAGATTTTCCCCGACAAGCCCGTGACCGAGAAGCCTGCTGAGACCCGAATGGGTTCAGGTAAGGGTTCCCCCGAATACTGGGTAGCGGTCGTTAAGCCCGGAAGAGTTCTTTTCGAGATCGCAGGCGTTCCCGAGGAGACTGCAAGAGAGGCTATGCGTCTTGCAATGCACAAGCTGCCCATAAAGTGCAAATTTATTGCTAAGGAAGAGGAGGCGAAGGGTTGATGAAAGCTTCGGAAGTAAGAGATATGACTGAGCAGGAGCTCACAAACAAGCTCACCGACCTTAAAAAAGAGCTTTTTGCGCTCCGTTTCCAGCACACTGTAAACCAGCTTGACAATCCTTCCCGTCTGCGTGACGTTAAGAAGGATATTGCAAGAGTTAAGACGATTCTTCGTGAGAAGTTCGATATCAAGATGTGAGTGAAGGGAGGACAAAGCTAATGGCTGAAAGAAATCTTAGGAAAACAAGAGTAGGCAAGGTCGTATCCGACAAAATGGATAAGACTGTGGTTGTCGCTATTCAGGACAACGTTAAGCACCCCCTTTACAAGAAGATCATCAAGAGAACCATTAAGCTCAAGGCGCACGATGAAAACAATGAGTGCAGGATCGGCGACAGAGTTGAGATAATGGAGACCCGTCCTTTGTCCAAGGACAAGAGATGGAGACTTGTACAGATCATCGAAAAGGCCAAGTAAGCAAGTAAGCCTTTTTTGAGGGGTACGGCACGTAAGGTTACCGCACGGGCTTGCGGGAGAACGTTTCTGGCTCGGCAGGATGGCAGAAATGCAGGATGGCAGAGGCTATGAAATGGTTTTGCAGACATTGTGCGTTCAAGGAAAATTAATGAAAAATTTTTAATTAAATTTTCCGAAAACCCTTGACAAGTACACCGAAACGTGATATAATTTTAATGTTGTTGTGCGGACTGATATGTCTGAGGATTGTATACGCCTCATTCCGGGAAACGCACGGCGGCGTTGAAACGTTAAAAATTAGTGAGATTCCGATATTGTGGCAGAAATTGCGGTGCTTTACAGCGTTACGAGGTGAGGCAAGGCGGTTTTCTGCCATGGTGTCGATATTCGCTGTTAAGGGAAGGAGTTTATGCGCTGTGATACAGATGCAGACTTATTTAAAGGTCGCTGATAATACGGGCGCTAAGGAACTTATGTGTATCAGAGTTCTGGGCGGTACCCGCAGAAGATATGCGAACATCGGCGATGTGGTCGTTGCTTCGGTCAAAAAAGCAACACCAGGCGGCGTTGTTAAAAAGGGCGACGTTGTCAAGGCGGTCATTGTAAGGTCCGCCAAGGGCGTCCGCAGAGAGGACGGCACATACATCCGCTTCGATGATAATGCGGCTGTTATCATCAAGGAGGACAAGAACCCCAGAGGAACCCGTATCTTCGGGCCTGTGGCAAGAGAGCTGCGTGACAAGGACTATATGAAGATCCTGTCCCTGGCTCCTGAAGTACTTTAAGCGGGAGGTGCCTATATATGAACAAGAAACTGCATGTTAAAACAGGCGACACCGTTGTTATCCTGTCCGGCAAGGACAAGGGGCAGAAGGGAAAGGTTCTCGAGGTATCCCCTAAGGAGCAGAAGGTGATCGTTGAGGGCCTTAACATTGTAACCAAGCACGTTAAGCCCCGTCAGATGGGTCAGCAGGGCGGCATTGTAAAGTGCGAGGCTCCCCTGTACGCCTGCAAGGTGATGGCTGTCTGCCCTCACTGCGGCAAGCCTACAAGACTTGCTCACAAGATCGCCGAGGACGGCAGCAAATCGAGAGTGTGCAAGCACGCTGACTGCGGCAAAGCATACTAAGGAAAGGAGTTACCCTAAATGGCAGCAAATTTAAAGGAATTATATGTCAGCACCGTAGCTCCCTCGCTTATGAAGAAGTTCGGCTACAAGAGCGTTATGCAGATACCCAGGCTCAACAAGGTTGTTATTAACGTGGGCGCAGGCGAGGCTAAGGACAATTCCAAGGTCATTGACGCTATTATGAACGATCTGGCGCTTATCACAGGGCAGAAGCCTGTTGTGTGCCGTGCGAAGAAGTCTGTGGCTAACTTCAAGGTTCGTGAGGGTATGCCTATCGGCGTTAAGGTCACTCTCAGAGGGGAAAAGATGTACGAATTTCTGGACAGGCTTTTCAATGTTGCGTTCCCTCGTGTACGTGACTTCAGAGGGATCAACGGCAACTCCTTCGACGGCAGAGGAAATTATTCCACAGGTATCAAGGAGCAGCTTATTTTCCCCGAAATCGAGTATGATAAGATCGACAAGGTAAGAGGTATGGATATCAACATCATTACCACTGCCAACACAGACGAAGAGGCCAAGGAGCTGCTGGAGCTCATGGGCGCTCCCTTCGCTAAGTAATCGGGAGGAATTTTTATGGCTAAAACTTCTATGAAGATCAAACAGCAGAGAACTCCTAAGTACACAACCCGGGCGTACAACCGCTGCAAGATCTGCGGCAGACCTCACGCTTATCTGCGTAAGTTCGGCATTTGCAGAATCTGTTTTCGTGAACTCGCTCATAAGGGTCAGATCCCCGGAGTTAAAAAGGCAAGCTGGTAACTAGAGGCTGGAGGATCAGAGGCAAGAGGCTGGAAAGGTGTGTGAGGAGGCTTCCTTGCGGACTTCATCATGCCGTGTGTGCCCTTTGATTCTTATGGATCGTCCTCTTAACGGCGGCAATATATAAGGAGGTAAATGGTATGCAGATTACCGATTCAATTGCTGATATTCTTACAAGAATCCGCAACGCCAACACTGCTAAGCATCCTACTGTTGACGTGCCCGCTTCCAATATGAAGAAGGCTATCACTCAGATTCTTGTTGATGAAGGCTATATCAAGAGCTATCAGCTCATCGACGACGGCAAGCAGGGTATCATCAGGATCACCCTCAAGTACGGCGAAAATAAATCGCAGGTCATCACAGGTCTGCGCAGAGTATCCAAGCCCGGTCTGAGAATTTATTCAAGCTGCGAGGATATGCCCAAGGTTATGAAAGGTCTCGGCATTGCTATTGTGTCTACGTCCAAGGGCGTTATGACCGATAAGAAGGCAAGAGAGCTTAACGTTGGCGGCGAAGTCCTTGCGTTTGTATGGTAAAGGAGGAACGCTGCAATGTCAAGAATAGGAAAAAAACCTATAAGTGTTCCCGCCGGCGTTGAGGTCAAGATCAACGGCACTGAGGTTACCGTTAAGGGACCTAAGGGCACGCTTACCAAATCCTTTCACAAGGATATGATCATTAAGCAGGAGGGCGCTGAGCTGATTGTTGAACGTCCTTCCGAGGATAAGCTTCACAAGTCCCTTCACGGACTTACAAGATCGCTCCTTGCCAATATGGTTGAGGGCGTAACAAACGGCTTCTCAAAGTCCCTGGACATTGAGGGTATCGGTTACAGAGCTCAGAAGCAGGGCAAGAACCTGGTTATGAACCTGGGCTACTCTCATCAGGTGATCGTTGCGGAGACCGACGGCATTACGATCGACGTTCCCTCTGCCAACAAGATCGTTATCAACGGAATTGACAAGCAGATCGTGGGACAGTTCGCTGCCGAGGTTCGTGAGAAGAGACCCCCCGAGCCTTACAAGGGCAAGGGTATCCGCTACACGGGCGAGCATATCATCCGCAAGGAAGGTAAGGCAGGTAAGGGCAAGAAGTAAGCTTCCCCTTCGATACAAAGCTCTCACTATGGGGAAAATGGGACAGTCTGTATGCGGGTTCGGGTCAGCTGTTTGAACAAAATGAGCCGGCAAGTGCACAAGTGCATTAAAAAAGCGGTCGGGTATTTCAAAAATACTGTCACGGCAAATCTGTCACGACAAATTTGTCACGACTTCGCTGTCCGCCGGACGGACTACTATTTTCCGAAACGATAAGGAGTTGTAATTAAAATGGTTAAGCAGATCAACAGAAAGGAAACAAGGGCGAAAAGACAGAAGCGTGTCCGCAGCAAGATCAGCGGCACTGCTGCTCGTCCCCGTCTGAATGTTTTCCGCAGCGCAAAGCATATATACGCTCAGCTCATTGACGACGTTGCAGGAGTTACTCTTGCAAGTGCTTCCTCCCTCGAAAAGGGGTTTGACGCAGACGGCGGCAATAAGGACGGCGCTTTCAAGGTCGGCGAGGCTATCGCCAAGGCTGCCAAGGAAAAGGGCATCGAGGAAGTCGTTTTCGACAGAGCGGGCTACCTTTACCACGGCAGAGTTGCAAGTCTTGCAGACGGCGCACGTCAGGGCGGTCTCAAGTTCTGATCAAATTAAAAGGAGGTTACACTTTTGACTAAGATAGACGCTTCAAATCTGGAGCTTACCGAGAAAGTCGTTGCTATCAACAGAGTTTCCAAAACTGTTAAGGGCGGACGTATTTTCAAGTTTGCCGCTTTGGTCGTAGTTGGCGACGGCAACGGTACGGTTGGCTTCGGTATAGGCAAGTCCGGAGAAGTTCCCGACGCTATCCGCAAGGGCATTGAGGACGCTAAGAAAAATCTTATGAAGATCTCCCTCAGAGGTTCTACTATCCCTCATGAGGTCATCGGTAAATTCGGCGCAGGCAGAGTGCTTATGAAGCCTGCCGCACCCGGTACCGGCGTTATCGCAGGCGGTCCTGTCCGTGCAGTGATCGAGGTTGCGGGAATCAAGGACATCAGAACCAAGTCCCTGCGTTCCAACAATGCCTGCAACGTGGTAAGGGCTACACTTCAGGGTCTGTCCGAGCTCCGCAGCGCCAAGGAGGTTGCAGCGGTAAGGGGCAAGTCCGTGAAGGAAATTTTAAACTAAGGAGGGCGACCGACAATGGTTAAAATCAAACTTGTAAAGAGCCTTAACAGCTGCAAGAAAGACCAGATCGCTACCGCAGCCTCTTTGGGACTCAGAAAGATCGGCGATGAGACTGTTCAGCAGGACAACGCCGCAGTACAGGGAAAGATCAGGAAGATCTCCCACCTTGTATCCGTAACAAACGCTTGAATGGAGGTGCTTTAAGCTATGAAGTTATATGAACTTTCTCCCGCTGCAGGCTCTGTTAAGGATGTTAAGCGTGTGGGACGGGGTCATGGCTCCGGCAACGGCAAGACTGCCGGCAAGGGCCACAAGGGACAGAACGCTCGTTCGGGCGGCGGTGTAAGACCCGGCTTTGAGGGCGGTCAGATGCCCATGACCAGAAGAATCCCCAAGAGAGGATTCAACAACATCTTCGCTGTAAGATATGAGACCGTGAACGTTTGCGATCTGGAAAAGTTTGTTGACGGCACAGTGGTTGACGCTGAACTGCTGAAGGCAAGCGGACTGGTGAAGAAAACACAGAACGGTATTAAAATTCTCGGAAACGGGGAACTGAGCCGCAATCTTACCGTTAAGGCTAATGCATTCTCCGCATCCGCAAAGGAAAAAATCGAGAAAGCAGGCGGGAAGGCTGAGGTGATGTAATGTGTTTGCTACCATGCGAAACGCTTGGAGAACGCCGGAGTTACGAAAAAAGCTCCTATACACATTACTCATTATCGTTATCTTCCGCTTAGGCTGCTCAATGCCTGTGCCTTTCCTGGAACCAGAGCGGATCTCCGCTATGATAAACGGGAACGACGGCAGCATTTTCAGCTATCTGGATATGCTTTCGGGAAGCGCAATCTCAAAGGGTACGGTGTTCGCACTGTCCATTCAGCCCTATATCAACGCTTCGATCATTATTCAGCTTCTCACTTATGCTCTGCCTCCGCTGGAATCTCTCCAGAAAGAGGGCGAAGAGGGCAGGAAGAAGCTGCAGAAGATCACAAGCGTTACAGCCCTTATAATCTCCCTTGTAATGAGCTACGGTTACTATTTCACTATAAGGAACCAGGCTAATGCGGTAAAATATACCCAGGGGGCCCAGGGTGTGTTTGCGGCTGTTGTAATCATAGGAGTGCTGACAGCCGGTTCAAGCCTGATTGTATGGCTGGGCAACCTTATCAATGAAAACGGTATCGGAAACGGTATCTCCATTATACTCTTTGCGGGTATTGTGGCAAGGATCCCCAAGGACATTATGAACTTGTTCAGAGACGCACAGCTGGACAGCAAAAAATACTTCTATATTCTTCTTATCGGAGTTATTGAGGTCGTTATGATCGGGTTCATTGTTCTGATGAACAACGCTGAGCGGCGAATTCCCATTCAGTACGCAAAGCGTGTGGTGGGCAGGAAGCAATATGGCGGACAGAACACCCATATCCCCGTTAAGGTTGCTATGAGCGGCGTTATGCCTATCATCTTCGCTATGGCGTTTATGTCGCTGCCTCAGACAATTCAGATGTTCGTGGGCAGACCTGACCCTCAGCTGTATGAGCAGTGGACGTTCTGGCAGAAGTTCTACAACGGGCTGCTGAATTTCTTCAGCACTAACAGCGTCTGGTATGCGCTGATATACTTTGTCCTCATTATCGCTTTCAACTACTTCTACGTTTCAATGCAGTACAATCCCATTGAGATAGCCAACAATCTGAGGCAGAACAACGGAGGCATCCCCGGTATCAGACCCGGCAAGCCTACCAGCGACTTCATTCAGAGAGTTCTCTCGAAGATCACTCTTATCGGCGCTGTGTGCCTGGGCATTATTGCCATATTCCCCATTTTCTTCCAGATGGCTACGCAGATGCAGATCTCTATGGCGGGTACTTCGATCCTGATCATTGTCAGCGTTGCGCTTGAAACTGTAAGGACGCTGGAGTCGCAGATGATGATGAGACACCACAAAGGATTTCTTGAATAATTAAAAGAAGCTGTGAAGCTGTAAGGCTGCGCCCTTTGTGCCGCTGCGGCGGGGAAAGGGAAAGGACAGTTCGGAATATTAAACAGTCAGAAGCTTTTTGTAAATTTAAGACGCTTATTATGAAAGGAAAAATGCTATGAATCTTATTCTTTTGGGCGCTCCGGGCGCAGGCAAGGGAACTCAGGCAGAGGTTATAAGCTCTAAACTGAGCATTCCTCAGATATCTACAGGCAATATCCTCAGAGCGGCTGTTAAAAACGGCACCGAGTGGGGTCTTAAGGCAAAGGCATTTATGGATGCGGGAGACCTTGTTCCCGATGATGTTGTTATCGGTATTCTTAAAGACAGGATCGCCGAGAGCGACTGCGCAAAGGGATTTATCCTTGACGGCTTCCCCAGGACCGTTCCTCAGGCTGAGGCGCTGGAGAATATGGGCGTTGTCATTGACAAGGTTATCGAGATCTCCGTTCCCGATGAGGACATCAAGAACAGACTGGGCGGCAGAAGAGTCTGCGAAAGCTGCGGCGCTTCCTATCATGTGGAGTTCAACCCCACTAAGGCAGAGGGCGTTTGCGACAAGTGCGGCGGCAAGGTGGTCCAGAGGGCGGACGACGCTCCCGAGACTGTTCTTAACAGGCTTGCCACTTACCACGAGGCTACCGCTCCTTTGGTGGATTTCTACAAGGGCAGAGGAAAGCTTACTACCGTAATCGGTCAGAGCGAGGTTTCCGAGACCTCCAAGCTGGTGCTTGACGCCGTTAATGCGTGAGCCCTGCCTGCTGCAAAGAAGGCACGTTAATGATTATTGTAAAATCCAAGTACGATCTTGAAAAAATGCGTCTGGCGGGGCAGATTTCCGCCGACGCTCTCCATTACGGAGGACAGTCGATCCATCCGGGTATGTCTACGTATGAGCTGGATAAGATCATCCACGATTATATCGTTAAGCACGGCGCAAAGCCTAACTTCCTTAATTACGGGGGGTTCCCCGGCTCGGCCTGCATTTCGATAAACAACAAGGTGATCCACGGGATCCCCTCCAAGCATGAGATCATCAAGGAGGGCGACATTGTAAGCATTGACACAGGTGCTTGCATTGACGGCTTTAACGGTGACAATGCCTATACGTTTGCTGTCGGAAATGTTTCTGAGGAGGCAAGACAGCTGCTCCGTGTTACCGAGGAAAGCCTGTACAAGGGTATTGCGCAGGCTGTGGTCGGCAACAGGGTGGGGGATATCTCCCATGCTGTGGAGGAGCACTGCACCTCTTACGGATACGGCGTTGTCAAGGCCTATGTAGGTCACGGGGTGGGCGCTAAGCTCCATGAAGCCCCGGAGGTGCCAAATTTCGGAAAGCCCGGAAGAGGCCCGAGACTTATAGCGGGTATGACGATCGCAATAGAACCCATGATCAATGCGGTAGGAGATGAGGTCAAGGTACTCCCGGACGGCTGGACCGTGTTGACAAAATCAGGTTCACTCTCCGCTCACTTTGAGCATACAATCGCAGTTACGTCCGAAGGGCCTGTAATTTTAACAAAGCCCACAATCATTTAGAGGGATTCGCTATGGAAAATGCGGTAGGCAGGATCGTCAGAAGCGCTGCAGGACGGGATAAGGGAAAATTTCTCGTTGTGGTCGCTGCCGATGATGATTTCGTCATGGTGGCAGACGGTAAGGAGCGCAGACTTCAGAACCTAAAGCGCAAGCGTTTAAAACACGTAAAATTTACCAATACTGTTATAGATATGACCGGTATTACCGATAAAAAGCTCCGCAGAATAACAGGCGAGTGGAATATGCGAGCCTGCGATCCCCGCAACTAATACTCTCAAGGAGGCTGTCAGCTTGTCTAAGGAAGATGTTATTGAGATTGAGGGCACGGTTATAGAGGCTCTCCCCAACGCCAACTTTCAGGTTGAGCTTGCAAACGGACATAAGATTCTTGCTCATGTTTCGGGTAAACTGAGAATGAACTATATCAGAATCGTTCCCGGCGACAAGGTCACTGTGGAAATGTCTCCATACGATCTATCAAAAGGAAGGATCACGTGGAGAGCCAAGTGATTCGGATCAATTTAACACAAGGAGGAATTATCAATGAAAGTAAGACCTTCAGTTAAGCCTATGTGCGAAAAGTGCAAGGTTATCAAGAGAAAAGGCAAGATAATGATCATCTGCGAAAATCCTAAGCACAAGCAGCGTCAGGGCTGAGTTGCTGCTGCACCCGGGGAGTGTACTTCTAAGGTGCATGAAATAAGGAAAGATGACAGTTATATTGCTTTGAACGGAGTCCGCCGTTTAATGACGGCCCGATTCGCCAAAAATTACGGAGGTGTATTTATTAATGGCACGTATAGCCGGTGTTGACCTGCCTAAGAATAAGAGAGTCGAAATCGGACTCACTTATATCTACGGTATAGGCCGTAAATCTGCGAGCGTTATCCTCGCAAGCACAGGTGTAAACCCTGATACAAGAGTAAAGGATCTGACTGAGGACGACGTTTCCAAGCTCAGAGAATATATTGACCACAATCTGGTGGTGGAGGGCGACCTGAGAAGAAATGTTGCTCTTAACATCAAGCGACTGGTTGAAATCCAGTGCTACAGAGGGGTTCGTCACCGCAAGGGACTGCCCGTAAGAGGTCAGAGAACCAAGACCAACGCCAGAACACGCAAGGGTCCTGTTAAGACCATTGCAAATAAGAAGAAGTAAGGAGGGTATGAACTATGGCTCAGCAGAAAGGTAAGAAGACTACTGTAAGACGCCGCCGTGAGCGCAAGAACATTGAAAACGGCGCTGTTCATATTCAGTCCACCTTTAACAATACGATAGTAACAGTTTCCGATATACAGGGCAACGTTATTTCATGGGCGTCCGCCGGTGAAATGGGCTTCAGAGGCTCTAAGAAATCCACTCCTTTTGCGGCTCAGACCGCTGCGGAGACAGCTGCAAAGGCTGCTATGGAACACGGACTCAAGACTGTTGAGGTTTTCGTAAAGGGCCCGGGCGCAGGACGTGAGGCGGCTATAAGAGCGCTCCAGCAGGTAGGTCTTGAGGTAAGACTTATCAAGGATGTAACTCCTATTCCTCATAACGGCTGCCGTCCTCCCAAGAGAAGACGCGTCTAATTTACAGGAGGTGTAATGTAAAATGGCTATAAACAGAGAACCTATCCTCAAAAGATGCAGATACCTCGGGATAAGCCCTATGGTCATGGGCGTTTCCAAGGAGTCTAAGAGGTTTACCAAGCCCGGTGTGGCTAACACCCGCAAGAAGGTTTCCGAATACGGGATGCAGCTGAAGGAAAAGCAGAAGCTGAAGTTCATCTACGGCGTTCTGGAAAAGCCTTTCCGTCACTATTTCGAGATCGCCTCCAAAATGGAGGGCAAGGCCGGTGACAATCTGGTAACGATCCTCGAATCCAGACTGGATAATGTGGTTTACAGAATGGGCTATGCTCTCACAAGACGTGAGGCAAGGCAGCTGGTTACACATAAGCATTTCTCGGTCAACGGTCAGAGAGTGGATATCCCCTCTTACCGTGTAAAGCCCGGAGATGTCATCACTCTTCATGAGAAGAGCAGAAGCAGCGCAAAGTTCAAGGATGTTCTGGAACAGACAAGCGGCAGAGTTATCCCGCTCTGGCTGGAATCCGATAAGGACAATTTCTCGGCAAAGATCGTTCGTGCTCCCATTACCGAAGATCTTGATTACGAGACTCAGACACACCTGATAGTCGAGTTGTACAGCAAGTAATCCTTGCGGTACTGCAAAACATCATAATGCGATCATAGGAGGGTTTTATTAATGCTTGAAAAAATCGAAAAGCCGGAAATCGAAACCGTAAACCCGGAAGCCAACGGCACATACGGTATGTTCGTTCTCGCTCCTCTTGAGCGCGGCTATGGCACTACACTGGGAAACTCTCTCAGACGTGTGCTGCTCTCCTCGCTTCCGGGTGTGGCTGTTACCTCTGTTAAGATTGACGGCGTGCACCATGAACTTTCAACTATCCCCGGGGTCAAGGAGGATGTTACCGAAATTATCCTTAACCTTAAAGGGCTTACTGCAAAGCTTTACGGAGAGGGTCCGAAGACCATATACATTGAAGCCGAGGACGAGTGCGAGGTCACCGCAGGCGATATCAAAACCGATTCCGAGGTGGACATTCTTTTCCCGGATATGCATATTGCTACACTGGGCAAGGACGCAAAGCTTTATATGGAAATAACCATTGACCGTGGCAGGGGATACGTTCCCGCCGAAAAAAACAAGCAGCTTATGAGCCTTGGCATAGATGTCATTGCCGTTGACTCCATTTACACCCCTGTTCTGAAGGTAAATTTCAGAGTGGAGGATACAAGACTCGGACAGGTAACGGACTATGACAAGCTCTTCCTGGAGGTCTGGACAGACGGAACCGTTTCCGCTAAGGAAGCTGTTTCCCAGGCGGCAAATCTGCTGATAGAGCATCTCAAGAGCTTCTCTAACCTTTCGGATGAGTCCGCTATTACGGACATTATGGTTGAGAAGGACGACAAGGGCAAGGAAAAGATACTGGAGATGACCATTGAAGAACTGGACCTCTCGGTACGTTCCTTCAACTGCTTGAAGCGTGCGGGTATCAACACTGTTGAAGATCTGATAAGCAAATCAGAAGAAGAAATGATGAAGGTCAGAAACCTTGGAAAGAAATCCTTTGACGAGGTCAAGGAAAAGCTCCAGTCACTGGGCTTTGATCTCAGCACCGAGGAAGAATGATCTTATATTAGATAATGTAAGGAGTGAAATCTAATGCCGGGAACCAGAAAACTGGGTCGCTCCAGCGACCACAGAAAGGCTATGCTCAGAGCAATGGTAACGTTTCTGCTTGAAAACGGCAGAATAGAAACCACCGTAACGAGGGCAAAGGAAGTCCGCTGCATGGCTGAGAAGATGATAACCACAGCTAAGACCAACGATCTGCACTCTAAGCGTCAGGTTCTCGCATACGTTACAAAGGAAGATGTTGTCAAGAAGCTTTTTGACGAGATCGCTCCCAAGTATGCGGATGTAAAGGGCGGTTACACAAGAATCATCAAGACAGGTCCCCGCAGGGGCGACGCTGCCGAGATGGCGGTAATCGAGCTTGTCTGATTAATGTTTGATCGTAAGGCAGGAGTGTTGCGCTCCTGCCTTTTTGTTTTATGATATCGGAGGCGGAATGTTATGTTTTGGCGGATTTTGACAAAATGCGATGTTGATTTTATTGCAAATTCGCTAAAGAAGCTGTTGACATATTTTACGGTATATGTTAAAATAATTATGTGCAGGAAATAACGGTCAAAATATTTTTAATTTTTTTATCTTACAAATAGATGTGGACAGTGTTTCTTCACTGCCTGCTGTCGGGAAAACGGTCCTTCGATCATGCAGATATGCAATCCTGAAAATATGCAATGATATCGGGGGATTTGTGAAAATGCGGCTGCTGTTTATTCTGGCAGAGAAGGTCTTAAAGTTAGAGGTAATCCCCTGAGTATCAGAATATTTTTGGCGAGAAAGACTAATTAGCGGAGAGCAAAGTAATGAACATTGTTTATGCGTGCGATGATAAATTTGCGGAAATTATGGGAATATCCATGATCTCCTTGTTTGAGAGCAACAAGGAAGTTCCGGAAATAAAGGTCTATGTTCTTGACGGAGGAGTGGGAGATGAGAACAGGGAGAAAATATTTTCGGTGGGCAGGCGGTATGGCAGGGTGATCAAATTTATCGGCGCTTCGGAGTTCCTTAAAAGCGAGATGCGGCAGGAGAGAGGCTCGTCGTCAACCTTTTCACGGCTTTATCTGACGGAATTTTTTTCTCCGCAAACGGAAAAGCTGCTTTATCTGGACTGTGATATTATTGTTCTGGGCAGTCTTGAGGGGCTGTACGGAACGGACATCGAGGGGCTTTACGGGGCAGGAGTGGGGGACTGCGTAAGCGGCGGACACAGACGCGCGGTGGGGCTTATGGGGGAGAGTGTATATGTTAATGCGGGGGTGCTGCTTGTTAATTTAAAAAAGTGGCGTGAGGATAAGGTTTCCGATAAATTTGACGAGTTTGCAAAAAGCTATGACAATGTTGTCCCCTATGCCGATCAGGGGATAGTGAACGGCGTTTTGTCGTGCAAATTAAAAGAACTGCCTTTGAAATATAACTGCTATACGGCTCTTTATGATTTTTCCTATGATGATCTGCGCACTTTCCGCAAGCCTTCAAGGTTTTATTCGGAGAATGAGGTGGGGGAGGCAAAGGACAGCCCCGTTATTGTTCATTTTACTACGGGATTTCTTTCTCTGCGCCCATGGATAAAGGGCTGCGGGCATCCGTATGCTTCGGTCTGGCTGAAATTCAAGGGAGAGTCCCCTTGGGCGGAGACGCCTTTAAGGGAGGACGGGCGCTCGGGTATGAAAAAAATGCTGACGGGCATTTACAAGCTTTTGCCCGGAAAGCTTGCGGTGGGCATTGCAGGCATAATCCATGCAAAAATAAAGCCTGCGGTGGATGGAAGAAGGGGCAGGTCACGTTAATTTAGCTTTTAGATACAGATACTGCGGCTTGGCGGGACATTTTTACGGGCATTGCCGTAAAAAACATTTAATAAAATATAAATAATCAATACTTGACATTTATCCCGAAAAGTGGTATAATCAATGCAATATTAAGGGACTGCCAATCAAGGTTTTTTTCCATGATGCAGGAGAGAAAAAAGCCAAACGCCATTTTAATGAATGGCATTTTTTGGGGGAAATGCTTTGATCGGCGTTTTCTTGACAATATCGTCAGACGGTCGGGGACGGGCATAAAATTTTAATGAATTTGAAGAACATTCTGCAGAAAGGTGGTTTTGGGCGTGCCGATACATGCACAGTGCTGCGGGCTTTTTATTATGCTTGTGCTGCTGTACTTCTATAAAAGCCAGAAATCTATCAAGCTCAATACCGAGAGATCCTTTTGGAATGCTTTTTGTATGACTATTGTCTGCATTGTTCTGGATATTACATCCTGCGTTACCATTTGCAGAATGGACTTTTTCCCTTTGCCGCTGGTGAAGTTCGTGGCAAAGGCATATCTGGTCTCGCTGGTGGGGGTTACCTTTCTGGCGCTTATGTATATCTGCACGGATATTTACAGCGTTAAAAAAATATATATAAAGCAGCTGCGGCGGTATCTGGCGTTTGCGCTGACAGCGGCGGTACTGATATTTGTTGTGCCCATAGAGCTGTTTTATGACAAGGCTGAAGGACAGCTTTATTCTTATGGGCCGTCTACTGTTGTGGCGTACATATTTGCGGCGCTGACTATGACTATGATAGGGATTCTGCTGGTGCGAAAGCGGAAGGAGATAACCAAGAGCCGTCTGGAGGCGGTGAGGATGCTGCTGGGCATATGGCTTGTTGCGGTGGTGCTGCAGTTTATTTTCCCGAAGCTTCTGCTGGTGGGATTTGCAAGTGCGGCGGGTATGCTGGTGCTTTATCTTAAAATGGAAAACCCCGGTTACAATATCGACAGGCAAACGGGGCTTTTCAACAACAGTGCGTTTCTGCAATATTCAAAGCAGCTTTATGATATGAAGGCATCCTTTCCTGTTCTTGCGATGATTATTGAACGCAGTTGCTTCCGGTCTCTTTCAAACGAGCTGGAGGAGGCGATCATTGCAGAGGCGGTGCAGTATTTGCTCGGTATTCCCGAGACAAGGGTATTCAGGATCACAAGTACGGAAATTATGCTCATATTTTCCGATAAGGATAGTGCAAGGGAAAATATGGAAAGTGTCCGCAGGCGTTTCGGGCAGCCCTGGGGGAAAAGCAGGGGCGTTATTGTGTCCCCTTACTGGATATATGCGGAGGATTCTCTGCTGGCGGACAATACTATGGATCTGCTTTATCTTATCCGATATGCAAGACAGAACAGCAAGGAGCTGGCGGAGACAAGATTTTTTGAGATAGAAAGTGAATTCGTCCGCATAAGGCGGGAGGAAAAAGAGATCGAGGGGCTTATTTCCGACGCTTTGAAAAATGACTGGGTGGAGGTCTGGTATCAACCCATTTATTCCACAGAGGAGGGCAGGTTTACCTCCGCAGAGGCGCTTATCCGTATACGCACGGACACAGGCAAGCTTTATCAGCCCGGGAATTTCATTGACATTGCCGAGCGGAACGGGACGATAATGCAGCTGGGAGAAACGGTTTTTGAAAAGGTCTGTATGTTTTTGAAGGAGAATGACATAAACGGTATGGGGCTTGATTATATAGAGGTCAATCTGTCGGTCATTCAGTGCGCTTACAGTCAGTTGGCGGAGGATTATATCCGCATAATGGATAAATACGAGGTAGAACCGGGGCTTATCAATCTGGAGATAACAGAGTCCGCCTCAATAAACGCAAGAAAGACCCTGCTGCGGAATATGGAGAGCCTGCGCAAGCACGGCGTTACATTCTCTCTGGACGATTTCGGCACGGGGCAGTCCAATCTTGATTACATAGTGGATATGCCCGTTCAGATAGTGAAATTCGACAAGGGCATGACGGGGGCATATTTTGAAAACGGCAAGGCAAAGTATATTATGGACGCTGCTATGGGAATGATACAGGGAATGAACCTGAAGATCGTTTCCGAGGGGATAGAGAGCGAGAGTCAGTTCAATGTAATGCGGGAGCTGGGGATAAACTACATTCAGGGGTATTATTTTTCAAAGCCATTGCCTGCGGATGAATTTATAAAATTCATTCGGACAAATCAGGGCGCTGACAGAGGCAGGAAGCAGGAGGCCGTAGGCAAGAGAGCGTAAAGCTTGCGGGCATACTCATAAATTGGAACAAATTTTCGGAAAAAATTTAACATATGCTATTGCATTTTGAGGAGAAATGTGTTATAATTATTAATAAAGGATTTGAAGATATGTTTATATCTTCCGTTGATAAATCTAAAGCCGAGGAGAGCGAGTGCACTATGTCGTTGCAGCGGTATAGGATAATTTATCCGGACTGCTTGTTCAGAGCCTTGAAAACTTACAAGAATATTGAGCCTCCCGAAGATATGTGGGCGGAGGGCGCTATCTGCGCAGGCGAGCGGGGAGAGATGTTTATCATCAACCGCCGTCAGGGGGATGGCGTTTACGGATTTGCCGAATTTCAGTGGGACACACTGGGGCTGTGGTCGGGGTTTGCCGATGGGGAGCGTACCGATATTTTTGAGGGGGATATTGTTAAGATAACGCAGTTTGCCCCTGCTGCTCCCGAGCAGGCTGCTTTCGAGGAGGGTGAAGAGGAGAATCCCTTTTCCGAATACGTTCCTGACACGTTTACTCCGTTTTTTAATGAGGAGGACGAGGAGGAAGAGCCGAAGGAGAGGGAGGTCTTTTCGGAAATTCCCGAGGACGCTGTGGAGGTTGCCTCTGTGGAGGGGGTAGTGTACATGAGCGAGGGAATGTTCTATATTCAGTATTTTGATGAAAATATGGGGTGCTTGTCTGCGCTGCCCTTATATCCGTACTTCTTTTATGACGGGCTTCCCGCTCCTTTTACTGCGGTAAAGGTGGAGGGTAATCTGTATGATGATGAGGACTTGTATAAGCAGGTGCTTCATCTGGATATGTTTATGGGCGGACAAATGGGTGCGTAAATGTGGTTTGAATAATAGTTTAAGGGACTTCAGCGGGCGAGCCGCCCAAAGTCCCTTTTTTTGATAATATAAAAATTCGGTGCACGGCCGAGGATAGACTCTTCTCCTGTGTACCCGACAGTCAGTCTATCATCTCCGGTTCGGACAGCTTAAAATCATCTGTTACCTCAAACTGCTTCGGTACCTCAACAGACAGCTTTTTATGTAAGCTATCCATGATCCTGTCAAATATTTCAAAGCCCGGGTCATCACTGCCGGGGCACTGCTCTCCTGCGCAGTTGCATATGCACCTGAGCAAATGAGAAGCGGTATTCCCGATAGAGTAGATATTGCAGTTTTCGTCCTGTAGGTTTATATCCATTTGCTCACCGTCGTAATAATATTCAAAGGACAGCGGCTCAAGGGGTGTCTGAGCATTTTTCAGTTCTTTCAGCAGTTCTTCCCCGCAAAGCTCCACGCACTCACCCACTGCTTTTGTCAGTTCCGCAGATTCTCCCTCTGACGAAAAGTCAAAGCACATATAAACGGGAATTCTGACATTATCGGAATTAACATACACAGACCCCAGTCTGCCGTTCCGGTAAGTCACTTCAATATTCTTTGCCATATCGCAGTTGTCTATACTATATACAGTATAACTGTTGGCGCTGTTTGTTATCATGCCGGAGAAATACTCGACTGTCAGACATTCGCCGGAAGATCGGTCAAGGACACCCGCCTCAAAAACGCCGTCCTCGTGAGCCATTGGTATTATTTGTTTTTCCATAGTAAAATTCCTTTCATTATATGTTGTTATTTCTTCGGCAGCCTTTGCGGATTCCTCCGCACTGTTCTCCTGTACTGTATCGGTCGTCTCGGCAGATTCCGTCGGGATTGCAGTGTTCTCCGCAGTGGGATTGCCGTCGCAGGCCGTTAAGGATAACAGCATTGCCAACGTAAGTATACCGCTTATTTTAATGTTCATTTTTCCACTCCGTTAATCAGACTTTCACACCAAAGGTGCGCTGAAACTTAGGGGGTTACCGCTAACTTTCAAACTTTATTTCCTTTTATTCTATTTTTTTTATGTAAGCGTCAAATAATCCCCACCTTTTAAATCAAAAGTCTTTATGATATAAT
>CAZGAZ010000055.1:0-23220 GCA_964523835.1 uncultured Ruminococcus sp. | reverse complement strand
TCGGTTACAATTTCTTACGTTTACGGTATGGTGAATTTTTCATGCGTATGGTCTGTTTTTTATAAGTAAAATATTTCCCTTTTGTCAGACAATATGATATAATAAAAATAAAACTATTTCCCTCACAATTTCGTATATATAAACAGAGCGAGAAAAAGGCGGTGAACACAAAGCATGGTTTCGGATGATAAGCTGATACAAAAAATAAGGCACTATAACAGCAGAAAAGCGGCGGACGAGCTTTTTGAACGATATTATCGGGAAATTTATGCCTATGTGTTCCGACAGTGCGGAGAGCGTGAAATATCTATGGATCTGACGCAGGATATATTTATAGCGGCATTTCAGGGACTTCACAGCTTTGACGGCAAAAGAGCCGTATTCCGCACATGGCTCTACCGTGTCGCCTCCAATAAGGTAACGGATTACTATCGAAGCAGAAGATTTCGGGAAAAACAGCAGGAAATTCCTATAGAGGAGCTTTCCTCGGATATTCCGCATGATGAAGATATTTTGGAGTATCTTGTGCAAAAAGAATATATCGCGCACATCATGGAGATAGTATCATGCTATGAGCTTGCGTGGGTACGGATATTTCAGATGAAATGCTTTGAAGACAGAACCTTTGGGGAAATAGCAGACGTTCTCGGAATATCGGAAAACACCGCAAAAACCCGCTACTATGCTATTATCAAACGGCTCAGAAAGGAGAAATGGGAATGAAAACGGACATTGACTTTCCTTCCGAAAAGGAAATATCCGAACGGAAAAAAATTATACTGGATACAGCCTTTCCAAAGAGATATGTTCATCGGCTGAGTGTGAGGGCGGCGTTTGCCAACTGTCGGAGCGTGGCTTTTATCAGTATGATAATTTACGGTTTGCTGCTGTGTTTTTGTTGTTTTGTCAAGGGACAGGGCGGCGAGGGATATGCTGTGCTGGCATTGTACCCTTTGACCTGGTTCAGCTTTTATTTTCTTTCTGTTCTGGCAGAGGAACAAAGCGGTATGATAGAGCTGAAGCGTTCCATGAAGTATTCTTTCACATATTTAATCAGCATGAGAATGCTCTGCACAAATATTGTCTCCGTATTCCTCAACCTTGCAATGATCGGAATTTTGTATACAAAGATACAATGCGTCTGGAATCTGGCAGCGGCAGGCACGACAGCGGATATTCTGCTTGCAATTGCAAGCATTTCGATCTATGAAAAAACAGGCTCGACAAGGATTTCGGCAGCGCTGTTGATCGGGTGGCTGATCGGGTGCGGCTGTCTGATGAAGTTCGGAAGCGGTTTATATCATGTGCTGATCGAAGTCATACCGCTGACGGCACATATTCTGATAGCAATGCTTAGTTTTTTGGGGTTGCTCATATTTATGAGAAAGGTGGAATATAAAAATGCTTACAGTTTCTGATGTGACAAAAAATTATGGGAAATTAACTGCGATAGAGCACATTTCCCTTGATCTGGACAATGGCTTGTACGGTCTGCTTGCTCCGAACGGAGCGGGAAAAACTACGCTCATTAAAATGATAACGACCCTGCTGTTTCCCACGTCGGGAGAAATTTTGTGGAACGGTGTGGAGATAAATAAGCTTGGCGCACAGTACCGTGAGCTGCTCGGTTATCTGCCTCAGCAGTTCGGATATTACAGGCATAACACACCCATACAGTATCTGGACTATCTGGCGGCTCTGAAGGGTTTGCCAAAGGACGGACTGAAGGAAAGAATTTCAGAGGTTATTGACGGGGTGGGCTTGTCTGAATCGGCAAATGTCAAAATGAAGAAGTTTTCCGGCGGAATGCTCCAGCGTGTGGGAATTGCTCAGGCGATTCTGAATGATCCGAAGATATTGATACTTGATGAGCCGACAGCAGGACTTGACCCTAAAGAGCGTGCACGTTTCCGTAACATCATTTCTGCAATGTCAAAGGATAGGATAGTCATTCTTTCAACACATATTGTTTCGGATATTGAGTCCATAGCCAACAGGGTTATAATGATAAAGGACAGACAGATTTTCCGGAATGACACGGTTTCGTCGATCTGTGCGGAGCTTGACGGAAAGGTGTTTGAAAGCTTTATGTCGGATGAAGCCTATGCCGAATTCGGACAGCAGAATTTGGTTCTGTCAGCAAGGCAGGAGCGTGATGGAATGACGGTGCGGTATTTCAGTGAGAAAAGCATGGGTTTTACGGCGGAAACAGCCTGTGCGCCGAATTTAGAGGATTTTTTCCTTGTGACATACAAATAAGGAGGAGCTATGAAAATTTTCAGAAAAGAGCTTGCCAAAATATTTAATTTCCGACTTATCCTGATCCTTATCGGATTTGCGTTGATTTTTGAATATCTGTTTATAAACTTGAATTACTATCCCGGATACAGTGCAAATTCTCCGTATGATGTACCGTTTTATGAGGAGCTTGTGGCACAGTTCGGTTCAACGTTGTCGAGAGAAGAATATGATGATTTTCTTCAAAAAAAGAAAGACCTCGCCGCTATTGTGGAGGCGGAAATGCAGAACAGTGAGGTGTTTCGGGCATACGGTGTGGAAACTATAGAACAGTTTGAAGAATACCATAACAAATCCGGCGAGCTTACAGAGGAGGAAACCCTCATTTTGGACGAGACCATAAATTTCTGGTTTTGGAATGATGTCACAGAGCCGATCTTATTTAGGATACAGGTGCTGAACCGGTATATAGAGAGCGCAGGAACGCATTTTTTCGCCGATGACAGCAGTCTGGAATATTGGTCCGATTACTTCAGCCGACATTCTCCCGAGGTGGCAGAACGTTTACAAACGCTGTTTTGGAGAGATGAGATTTCCCTTCTGCCTAATTCTTTGTATAATCTGATAAATGATGATTTTCTGAGACTTGTGATACTGTCCGTTGTGTGCTGTTTTGTTCTGATTCTTTCCTATCAGGTAACAGAACGGCTGAGAGGAATAATTCCGATCGCTGCAAGCGCAAAGATCGGGAGGCGTATTTTTAGGCGTCAGATGTTAGCAAGCATGATTTCAGGTGCAATTCTTGGACTTGTTATCGGCGGAATTTACGGTGTGATGCTTTGGAGCAAAAATGTATTTGTTTTTGCGGATTGTCCGCTTTCGGGGAGAGTGTATCGGTTCTGGCTGGATATGACTTTCGGGCAGTACATATTGCTGTGCTTTTTGCTGCTGGTTGTGATTTCCGCTGCGGCGGCACTGCTGGCGCATTTTATCGGCAGACTGTCGGCTAATTACATTGCCGGGATCGCAATTTCTATTCCCTCTGCTGCCATATATTATGTGCTTGTATTTTTGTTCGGTAACTTTATGCTTAAAGTAGGCGAATACGGAAAAATTCAATCGGAAAGTCTTGCCGCCTCGCTGCTTTGGACATTCGGAGGTTTTGCGCTTTTGATAGGAACGATCGGCATTGCTTCGGGAGTGCTGCTGAAGCATGACAGGAGGCGTGATATTTTGTGAGACTGTTTTGCTTTGAATTCCGAAAGCTTCTGCGGTGCTGGTTTTTATGGATATTGCTGGCGGTATTTCTTGCGTATGACATTTTTATTGTGTGGGATACGGTCGGTCGGGACAGTGAAGATTATCATAATATGTATAAGATCATTATGCAGACCGGCACCGATCTGACCGAAAATGCAGACAAAATCAATGCCTTGCTGAACAGCGGGAACGAAGCCGAGAGATATTATGCCGAATATGTCAAAGCCTATGAGGGTATCTATAATGATTTTGATATTCGGTCTATACTTGATTCTAAAATTTCTATATCCGAGAATTTTGATACAGAGGGAAGATACTATGAATGGATCGCCCGAAATTACGACAGATTGCAGGAACGTGTGGAGCAAATTGCGGCCGCAGGTGAGGACAAATATGCGTTCTATCCGGGAATCAATTATAAAGTACATGGCGTATTGTTTTCAACTATCCTGCGAATGCTTCTGCTGCAAATCTTGATTCTGACAGGACTTGCTGTGCTGTATCTTATGGATTATGAACGCATTCACACAACGGAATATCTGACTTATTCCAGCAAGACCGGAAGAAAAATACAGTTTATCAAATGGCTTTCCGGCATGGCGATGAGCTTTATCTATGCAGTAATTATGATAAGCATTTCCTTGCTTCTGTTTCTGCTGAGTGTTCCAATGGGGGGACTGTGGGAAACGCCGGTCAGTTCTTTTATGGTAATGCAGCAGAGGGGATTATATTTATATCCGTATATCACCTTTGTGCGGTTAAGTTTTGGAAAGTATCTTATTCTGTCGCTGTTGGTCGTGTTGCTGCTTGTTATTTTAGTTGGTATGCTTTCAGGCGCAATGCAGCTTTTCTTCCGAAACAGCTATCTTGCAATGCTTTCCATAGGAGTGATTTTTCTGGGGCTTATAGCATTACCATATCTGTTCAGTACCGGTTTTCTGCATACTGCTATGGCACTCAATCCTGCGGCATTGTGGTATCTATGCGGCGGGTGGTTTATTGAATATGATCCGGCTGTCAGCTTTGCCTGGAGCGAGTTTATAACAATTGGAGTGTGGCTGATCGTAATGTTTATTGGAGTTGAGTTCGGGAAAAAATATTTTTTGAACATTGATTTTTAAGGCAACACCGAGCAATTCGCTGATTAAATCAGCAAAGAACACCCATATAAATCACCGAGGATAAAATCCGAAAATGCTCTGCTGTCAATTAATTAGTTCAGGACTTACATACATATAGGACAAATCATAAAATATTGCAGGAGAAATATTCGTATGTTACCCTTTATATCAGTGACATTTATTTCATATATATTATTAAAAGCACACAGTTGATACGGTAAGCAAGAGATTTGTCGAGTCTGAAATAAGGGCTTAAGGCAAAAAGGCAAGAATTCTGACTGCCATTATTGCGACTGCTTCAGCGGTTCTCCGCTTGTGAGATTGAACGATTTAACATTTACGGTTAATAGTGGAGGCATATATTATGATTAAAGGATAGGGTTCATATTTCATTAACGGTTTTTTTACTTATTGTATAGTTTTTATAGCTATTGACTTTTACGGTATTTTGTGATACATTGTGAAAAAATTCGCATTTTTTTGCAGGATAAGTAGGACCACTTTACGTGATCGTTTATATATTGTAAGCAGACATAACTTTTCGTAATTTACTGTTTATTCCTTTTTTTACATCTTTTGTCAGATTCATGTGGACTATTTTAAATTTTTGGAATATAATTTATAAATATATAATTTGAATAAAAAGGTAATTATTAAATGAAAAAAGTTACTTTAATATCTATTATTTTTCTTATGACTGTTGCTGTTCCTTTTAACGCCTCTGCAGCCGGAGTGACTGATGATAATTCAATTGAAGCAATGGTAATGAATTATTTGGATGGAAACAGCAATCTGGAGAATGCCAGACTTAATGATGAAAAGCAGAGGCTTGACGACTATGCCGTGCTAAGCAGCCTTGATGAGGTCGAGGTTCAGATTGAATCAAATAATGGAAACATTGACAGGCTTAATGCACAGCTTCGTGATATAGAGCTTACATACAGCGAAAAAGCTCAAATCAAACAGCAGATAGTTCATCAGACGATATACGGCTATGAGCTTGAAGCAAGGCGGGAGCTTTATACAATGCAGGTTTCGGGCAATGATTTGTATAGTGAATATTCGGGAAACATGATTGATATTCGGGAAAAACAGGTCAAGAAAACCGCATATGAATTACTGCTTGATATTGCTGTGAATGAGGATAAGATCACATATCTGGAAAGTCTTGAAGAGCAAAAGGAGCATGAACTGAATGTTCTTCGGGAAAGCCTTAAAATAGGGTATGCCACCGAAAGCAATGTTATTTCGGCGGAGGCTGCTTTGGAAGAGGTCAGAACGCAAAAAAGCGTTTGCGAAAATGAATCCGATTATCTGATAAGCAGCTACAACAGCAGCTCAAAAAAAGAATATGAGGATTGTTATATCGAGTATACCGAAAAAGAGCTTTCTGCTGTAGATGATTATATGCAAAGCTTTAAGGATAACAGCTTTTACGGCGAATATTACCTTAAGCAGGCGGATATATACAGCGGATATGCCGAAAGCTTGGGCGGGATTCTTTTGAAAATGGATAAGGATAAACAGGGGAATCCACTAAATGCCTACAAAATATCGGAGGACGAGCAGAAATATTACGACAGGGTTTACAGATACATTGAGAATGAACAGAAATATTATGAAAATGAGGCGGCAATTGCAGAGCATAATGCGGTCAGATATGAGAAATCTCTTGAATTATATGTGACAGAAACTTATCTGAATGCTAAATCTTTACTGGCACAGCACAAAGCCAAATCGGCGGAAATTATTTCGGCTGAAAAACAGCTTGAAATATATGGGTCACTTCTTGAATTAGGCAGGATAACACAGACCGATTATATGGAGGCGCAGAATGAAGTGCTGCGGCTTAGGGCTGAGCGCAGGGAAATTGAGACAAAGATATTAAACTGTTTTTATACTTTGGACAATGGTATAGAATCAGCATAATATATAATTATAATAAATTTTAGGAGGAGTTTTTATGGTGAGGCGAAAACAGTTTTTAGCTATACTTACAGTGTGTACAATGCTGTTCGGGCTGACGGGATGTCAGGGGGATGTTGGAGCAGAATCGGTTGATACGGATCAGACTACTCATATAACAACTATGAGAGAGCAAATAATTGATTCTGAAACAGAGTTGTTTCAATCTGAGATCAGCGGCAATAATGCTGATTTGGAAAACGATAAGGTTTATGCTCAGGAATTGGAGAATGAATCTCATGTTGTTCCAATTGAAAAAGATGTAATCGATGATGTCACAAAAAATGACAGCAGCGAGGCAGATATAATCCGAAGCTGTTTATATGTAGATGGAAAGCAAGTAACATTGCCGTGCACACTTGCAGAGTTTGGTGAGGGATTTGAAATACGGGATGATATTTCTGAGGATAATTCTCCAAGGCTTGTTAATAAGGAATACGACTTTGATGAAGATGGTAATGCAATTCCAGCTTATCAGGGTAGCCTATGGTATAATGATGTGTCGTGGGGAATGATAACATATACAATTGCAGATAACGGCGAGCAGGTCATATGGTCGATTTTAATAGCCGCTTGGTATAGTGACAATGACTATTCAAGGCTTAAAGTTAACAATGAGGTATATCTTGGGGGTGATTACAGTGATTTAACGGAAATCAAGGGAATTTCTTACGACCATAATACAAGTCTAGGTCTTACTTTATGTACTGCATCTGATAATACTTACAATACAAAATTAAGTATCAACGTTATAAAAGATAATATAGTAGGAACTATTTGCGTATCTGTCCATCCAGAAAACAATAAATGAGTAGAAAAGAGGAAAATATTATGAATAATACAAATACAGATTTTGTAAATTTGCCATCATATCAGTATAAGGAAAATGTGGGTACAATATTAGTTACTGGATATAATAATGGTTCATCATCAATTGATGGTGGCACCATAGAATATGACATATATTCAAACAAGTATTCAATGAAGTTCACATCTGGTATGGACGTTGAGATGTACTCGACAGAAGATTATCTGAAGTACTGTTTTGGCGATAATCTAAATAAGGTTATCAGTGATGATAGTTTGTATATAATAGAAACAAGAAATAATTATGATATGATTTTTTACAAAGGAGAGTGTATAGGATTTGGAGCCAATGATGACATTGTAAAAGAATGTCATAAGGATATGCAGAAAGAAATAAAGGAAGTAATAGAAGATGCTGTAGCAGACGCCATGGATTGGTCAAACAATACACTTTCAGGAAAAATTACGACAACAAAAACTATTCCGGGTATATTGGAAGCAATTGACTTATACAATGGGACATGGGCAGATAATGTACACAATATGGAAGATCGTCCAGGCGATATGGATGATATAAATGGCGGAAAATATAACAGATGGGATACAGAAACAAAGTATGCTGATATATATAAGTATGCTTTTGTAATGGTGACATTTATGTACCATTCATCTCAGATACAGGATGGAGCAGTGTTTAAACCATCGAAAGCCATTGAGGCTGTATGTTCACTATTAGGATTAGTTGATAATCAATTATCTGGGATAGTTCCTGTAGGTGAGCTTGGTAAATTGGTATCAAACCAATCTGAAATGTTTTTGGTGGGGCAATTAATTACTGGAGATAATAACCTAGAAGGATATGTGACAAAATTTGGCGATGGAAGATCATTTGAAGATTGGGCAAGTCAGTTTACAGAGGGCGCTAACATTACATATTGGGAGGGTGAAAACCATGCTGCGGGTGAAGAGTTTGCTATTCCGAGTGATTACGGATTAGATTTTGAAGCTGTTATTTCTAACTATTTGCCTGAACAAAATGAATCAGAAGAACTTACATTTGATTTAAAAAAGATGTATAAAGATGAATTGCCTATTGATATAAATGATAAAATAAATTCGACCATTAAAATAGGTGCCGCTGTAGGCGTAATTTCTGGCATTAAATTAGTTAAAACTCAGTTTAACTCTGCCCGTTCCATAGCCTATGACCCCCTTATTCTTGACCTTGACGGCGACGGCTTCAACATTGAGAAAAAAGGCGACGGCGCAAACTTTGACCTGGACAAAAACGGCTTTGCGGAAAAAATCAACTGGACAAGCCGTGACGGTTTTCTGTGCCTTGATCTGAACGAAAACGGTATAATTGACAATGGCGGCGAGCTTTTTGGCGATCAGACCCTGCTTGCTGACGGAAAGACAGCTAAAAACGGCTTTGAGGCACTAAAGCAGTACGACAGCAACGGCGACGGTGTTATTGACGAAAATGATGAGATATTCTCACAGCTTAGGGTATGGGTAGACGCTGACGGCAACGGAATTTCCGATGAGGGCGAAATGAAAACCCTTAAGGAGTTAGGCATTGCGTCGATAAATCTTAATTATGAGAATGTGAACGCCGAAACAGGCACGGAAGCGACTATCGGAAACACTGCGACCTTTACCCGAGAGGACGGCACGACCGCAAGCGTGGGCGAGTTGTGGGTGGCCTCCGATCTGTATGATACTGTTGAAACTGTAAATGTCGAAATTTCGGAGGAAATAGCGAAGCTGCCGGATTTTCGCAGCTTAGGAAACGTGTATTCTCTGCACACGGCTATGGCTCTTGATGAAACAGGTGAGCTGAAAGGGCTGGTAGAGAGCTTTGTTAGCGAAGAGGATATTGACAGGCGCATAGAAATTGCGGAGCAGATACTGTTCTTTATCAGTGGGGCAAAAGATATTGCTGCGGACAGCCGAGGCGGAAATATGGACGCAAGACAGCTGGTGGTTATAGAGGCTATGCTGGGCGAAAAGTATGTTGGGACAAACGGGACAAATCCCAATCCCAATGCTGCATCTATATTGGAAAAGGCATATCAGGACTTGCTGAATATGTATTTTAATGAGCTTAATGTGCAGGCATATCTTAAGGATTATGCACCTTTGTTCAGATATACCGAGAACGAGGACGGGACGAAAAAGCTTAATTTTGATTTGTATAATTTGGTATTGAAGTATCAAATCAAAAACGGCGATGAGAATGTAAAGAAGATTCTTGTTGAAAGTGCGAGGTATGTTCAGTATCTTAACAACAGCGGGATAAAGGGCACAGAGCAGTTTGTAGTATGCTGTATGGAGGTTTCCGGCGAGTATGGGGTGGAGGCTGTAAAGGCTATGTCCAACGGGTATGCGGCAGACGGCGAAAATCCGCTTAACGGAACTAACGACGCAGATATTCTTGCAGGCTCGAATAACGATGATGAAATATACGGCAATAATGGTAATGACATTCTTGTTGGAGGCAAGGGCAACGACCACTTAGAGGGTGGAGTGGGTAATGATATCTATATCTTCAACAAGGGAGACGGCGAGGATACCATTGTTGAAAGTATGAGACATTGGTACGATAGTCCGGAAGACAGAATACTTTTTGGCAAAGGAATAACTGTTGACGATGTTGTGTTCAGCAGAATCGGAAACGACCTTATACTCACCTATGGCGAGGGAGACGTTATAACCGTAAAGGATAATTATGTAAATACCAATAATAATATCGAGTTTGTTGAGTTTGCAGACGGAACAGTTCTGAATGCAGACGAAATTGCCGATAAGGCAAGAGTAGTCAGAGGGACAAGCGGTGATGATGTTCTTACCGGCAGGACAGCCAGTGGGGGCGGACGTAATGATGATATATTCTATGCAGGTGACGGAAATGACACAGTTTACGGATATGACGGAAACGATGTTATTGTCGGAGGCAAGGGCAATGATTATTTAGAGGGTGGAACTGGAAACGATACCTACATTTTCAACAAGGGAGACGGAGAAGATACCATTGTTGAAAGTATGAGGTATTGGTATGATAGTCCCGAGGACAGGATTCTCTTTGGTGAGGAAATAACTGTTGACGACGTTGTTATTAGCAGAATCGGAAACGACTTGATACTTACCTATGGTGAGGGAGATGTTGTGACTGTAAAGGACAATTATGTGCATAGCAATAACAATGTTGAGTTCATAGAGTTTGCAGACGGAACAATTCTGAATGCAGATGAAATTGCCGATAGGGCAAGAATCATCAAAGGAACAGCCGGGGACGATGAGCTGGAAGGCTTCGGAGGAACAGGCGGAGGACGTGATGATGAGATATTCTATGCAGGTGACGGAAACGATATTATCCATGGGAATGACGGAAACGACACCATTTACGGGGATGATGGCGATGATACCATTTACGGTGGCAGCGGTGATGATGTCATAGTAGGTGGAACAGGCAATGATTACATGGAAGGCGGAACCGGAAACGATACCTACATTTTCAACAAGGGTGACGGCGAGGATACCATTGTTGAAAGTATAAGGTATTGGTACGACAGTCCCGAAGACAAGATTCTCTTTGGCGAGGGAATAACTGTTGACGATGTAATCATCAGCAGAACCGGAAACGATTTGATACTCACCTATGGCGAGGGAGACGTTATAACCGTAAAGGACAATTATGTGCACACTAATAACAATATTGAGTTCATAGAGTTCGCAGACGGAACAGTTCTGAATGCAGACGAAATTGCCGATAAGGCAAGAGTAGTCAGAGGGACAAGCGGTGATGATGTTCTTACCGGCAGGACAGCCAGCGGAGGCGGACACAATGACGATATATTCTATGCAGGTGACGGAAATGACATAGTTTACGGATATGACGGAAATGATATTATTGTCGGAGGCAAGGGCAATGACCACTTAGAGGGTGGAGTTGGTAATGATACCTACATTTTCAACAAGGGAGACGGCGAAGATACCATTGTTGAAAGTATGCGGTATTGGTATGATAGTCCAGAAGACCGAATTATCTTTGGCGAAGGAATAACTGTTGATGATGTAATCATCAGCAGAACCGGAAACGATCTTATACTTACCTATGGCGAGGGAGACGTTATAACCGTAAAGGATAATTATGTAAATACCAATAATAATATCGAGTTTGTTGAGTTTGCAGACGGAACAGTTCTGAATGCAGACGAAATTGCCGATAAGGCAAGAGTAGTCAGAGGGACAAGCGGTGATGATGTTCTTACCGGCAGGACAGCCAGTGGGGGCGGACGTAATGATGATATATTCTATGCAGGTGACGGAAATGACACAGTTTACGGATATGACGGAAACGATGTTATTGTCGGAGGCAAGGGCAATGATTATTTAGAGGGTGGAACTGGAAACGATACCTACATTTTCAACAAGGGAGACGGAGAAGATACCATTGTTGAAAGTATGAGGTATTGGTATGATAGTCCCGAGGACAGGATTCTCTTTGGTGAGGAAATAACTGTTGACGACGTTGTTATTAGCAGAATCGGAAACGACTTGATACTTACCTATGGTGAGGGAGATGTTGTGACTGTAAAGGACAATTATGTGCATAGCAATAACAATGTTGAGTTCATAGAGTTTGCAGACGGAACAATTCTGAATGCAGATGAAATTGCCGATAGGGCAAGAATCATCAAAGGAACAGCCGGGGACGATGAGCTGGAAGGCTTCGGAGGAACAGGCGGAGGACGTGATGATGAGATATTCTATGCAGGTGACGGAAACGATATTATCCATGGGAATGACGGAAACGACACCATTTACGGGGATGATGGCGATGATACCATTTACGGTGGCAGCGGTGATGATGTCATAGTAGGTGGAACAGGCAATGATTACATGGAAGGTGGAGTTGGAAACGATACCTACATTTTCAACAAGGGAGACGGCGAGGATACCATTGTTGAACGTATGAATTATTGTTACGACAGTCCGAAAGACAGAATTCTCTTTGGCGAGGGAATAACTGTTGATGATGTAATCATCAGCAGAACCGGAAACGATCTTATACTTACCTATGGCGAGGGAGATGTTGTGACTGTAAAGGACAATTATGTGCATACCAATAACAATGTTGAGTTTATAGAGTTTGCAGACGGAACAGTTCTGAATGCAGATGAAATTGCTGATAGGGCAAAAGTAGTCAGAGGAACAAGCGGTGATGATGTACTTACAGGCAGGACAGCCAGCGGAGGCGGACACAATGATGATATATTCTATGCAGGTGACGGAAATGACACAGTTTATGGATATGACGGAAATGATATTATTGTCGGAGGCAAGGGTAATGACCACTTAGAGGGTGGAGTTGGAAACGATACCTACATTTTCAACAAGGGAGACGGAGAGGATACCATTGTTGAACGTATGAATTATTGGTACGACAGCCCCGAAGACAGAATTCTCTTTGGCGAGGGAATAACGACCGATGATGTTGTGTTCAGCCGAAACGGAAATGATCTTGTAATTTCCTACAGCAGTGAGGGCGATACTGTTACTGTTCAGGATCATTATGTTCACAGTAATTATTCGGTTGAAAGCTTTGAAACCTCTGACGGTTACAGCATAAGCAATACGCAGGTTGACCTGCTTATCCAGTCAATGGCTGAATTTGAAGCCGATACGGGAATGAGCTGGGCAGAAGCTGCGGAGCAGCCTAACCAGCAGTATTCCGACATTATTTCTCAGATGTGGGTAAAAACCGCATAATATAAACACTTTGACCTCCGCATAAAAACGGAGGTCAAGTAATATAAAGGACGTGTAAAAATGACCGGTACAGCCGAGGGTGAAAAGGTAAAGCAGGATTTCGGTTTGCAATGCCTTATAACAATAGCAGCATATTACAGGATTCCCGCAGACCCGAAAAATATAATACATCTGCTGGCTATGGAGGGCAAGGCGTTTTCCGATCCGGATATTATCCGAGGGGCAAAGCTGTTGAAGATAAAGGCAAAAGCTGCTGTGATAGTTTCCGATAAGCTTGTTAAAATGACGTTCCCTGCCATGCTTAAAACATCAGAGGGGTATTTTCTCATTCTTAAGGCTGACGGGGAAAAATGCCTCATAGTTACCGAGGGAAACAGCGTTCCACATATTATATCTATGGAAAAGCTGTGCGAAATATGGCAGGGAGATATTCTTCTGTTCATTCCGAGAATGATGAGCAACAGGGATATAAAGTTCGGCTTTAAGTGGTTTATCCCGACAATTATAAAGTACAAGGCTCCCCTCATAGAAGTGCTTTTTGCTGCACTTTTTATGCAGATTTTGGCGCTGCTTTCGCCGCTCATTACGCAGTCGGTAATTGATAAGGTGCTTGTCCATAACAGCTTGTCCACTCTTGACGTGTTGGCGATAGGCCTGCTGCTTATAGCGATTTTTGAAACAATCCTTTCGGTTGCCAGGAACTATATTTTTACTCACACGGCAAGCAAAATTGATGTAATTTTAAGCTGCCGCCTGTTTAACCACCTTTTCAGACTGCCGATGAGGTATTTTGAAACAAGGCGTGTAGGCGATACTGTAGCAAGAGTGCGGGAGCTTGAAAATATACGCCGGTTTCTTACGGGCGTTCCTATGACCACTCTGCTGGACGCTATGTTTATTATTGTATATATAATAGTAATGCTTTTTTACAGCACAAAGCTTACCCTTGTGACCATTGCCTCAATTCCCATTCTGGCGCTTATCTCGGCATTGGTAACGCCTGTTCTGAAATCCCGTCTTGATGAAAAATTCAACTGCGGAGCAGAATCGCAATCCTATCTTGTGGAGGCGGTCACAGGAGTTCAGACAATAAAATCCTTTGCAATAGAGCCTACTGTTCAGAAAAAATGGGAGGGACTTCTGGCAAACTATACCAAGGCGGGCTTTAAAACCTCTATCCTTTCGGGAAATGCAAGTGCGGTCGCTCAGTTTGTGCAGAAGGTTTTTGACCTTGCTATCCTCTGGCTGGGAGCAAGACTTGTTATCGAGGGTCAGCTTACGGTGGGTCAGCTTGTTGCCTTTCGTATGCTTGCGGGACGTGTAAGCACACCAGTTCTGCGGCTCGTTCAGATGTGGCAGGATTTTCAGCAGACTTCAATTTCTGTGGAGCGTTTGGGAGATATTTTCAACACCAAACCCGAGCCTACTATGGATAATTCCAAAACAAGACTTCCTGCAATTCGGGGAGAGATACGTTTTGATAAGGTTTCCTTCCGTTATCGTATAGACGGGGCTGAGGTTATAAAGAATATGTCATTTGGGATACGTCCGAATACGGTAGTCGGAATAGTGGGCAGAAGCGGTTCGGGCAAAAGTACCATTTCAAAGCTGATACAGCGGCTGTATATTCCCGAATCGGGGAAGATACTTATTGACGGAGTTGATTTATCTCTTGCCGACCCTAACTGGCTAAGAACGCAGATAGGCGTTGTTTTGCAGGAAAATTTTCTTTTTAACGCCTCGGTCAGAGAGAACATTGCCTTGCAGAATCCTGCCGCAAGCATGGACGAAATAATCCGTGCGGCAAAAATAGCGGGAGCGCATGATTTTATTCTCGAACTCAGCGAGGGTTATGACACAATGGTAGGCGAAAAGGGCACGGGACTTTCCGGCGGTCAGAAGCAGAGAATTGCGATTGCACGGGCGCTGCTTACAAACCCTAAAATCCTTATTTTTGATGAGGCGACTTCGGCTCTCGATTACGAATCGGAAAGTATTATCCAGCAGAATTTAAAGGAAATATGCAAAGGCAGGACAGTTCTCATAATTGCCCACAGGCTTTCAACCTTAAAAGACGCTGACCTTATAATGGTTATAGAAAGAGGTCAGCTTGCGGAGTACGGTCCGAAAGAAAAATTAATTGAGGCAAAGGGCTTGTATTATCATCTGCTTTCACAGCAGCAGAGCGTGAGGTGAAAAAATGTTTAAGAAAATGAAGCAAAAATACGATAAAAAGCTTGAAACGGATTTCCTTTCGGAGGCTCTTGAAATTGTGGAAAAGCCCGTTTCACCCTTGGGGCATTTTATTATTTGGACAACTATAGCTATTGTTGTCGCTGCGGTAATATGGGCGTGCTTCGGAAAAATGGACGAGGTTGCCATAGCCTCCGCAAAAATTGTTCCGAAGGACGGAGTGCAGACAGTTCAGACTTTATATGAAGGCATTGTCACGGAGATTCTTGTGGAAGAGGGCGAAGTAGTTAAAAAGGGGCAGGAGCTTATTATTCTTGACTCGACCTCCCTGCATATAGAAATGGAAAATTCCGAGGGGAAGATACGGGAACTTAAATTGCAGAATGACCTGATCCTGCTATTGCTTAAAGGTTCGGATATTTCCGATTATGCCGAAAAAAATAATATTACCGACGAAAATGAAATACAGGTAGTAAGGCTTATGGTATCAATGCAGAATGAGAACAGGCTTACCGTAAGTCAGTATGAATCTCAGTGCGAACAGTATAGAAAGCAGCTTGAGATAGAACAGAATAATCTTGATAAATTAAAGGAAGATCTGTCTGCATTGCAGAATCAAAAATCGGAAGCTGCTGCATTGTACAGCGGAAGCACTCCCGAAAATCAGGCGCTTGAAAATTATGAATTGCAGCTTGAGGTTGCCCAAAAAGATGTAGAGGAGTACGAGAAATTATATGAGATAGGAGCAGCAGCGGAATATCAGCTTGAAGAAAAGCGAACCGCTCTTGATGAGATACGCAAGCAATATGAACTTCAGCAGGTGAGAGCAGAGCATGAATCGGCAGGAAATTCATCGGAAATTGCCGAACTGCAAAGAGAGATCGATCTGCTGAAAAAGGACATACAGGCACAGGAAACGGCGGTTCAGAAGCAGGAGGAACTGCTTGCACAGTCGGAAACTGCTCTTGAATCCGCCGGTGCCGGCTTTGAACAGTCGCTGACAAATATGCTTGTGTCCAATAATCAGTCGATAACGGATCATGAGGCTGATTTAAAGCTGAGGGAGCAGACGGACAAATCTCAGATACTTACTTCGCCTGTTGACGGAACAGTGCAGACGGTGGCTGTCACAACGGTTGGCGGGGTGGTTACCTCCGCTCAGCCTGTTATTTCAATAGTTCCCGAAAATGCGGAGCTTATTGTTGAGGCGGAAGTGCTTAACAGGGATATAGGGTATGTTTTTGAGGGACAGGAGGTTTCGGTCAAGCTTGATACTTTTTCATTTCAGAAATACGGAACGGTTGACGGCAAAATTATTTATGTAAGTCCCTCCGCTGTGGAGGACGAACGCAAGGGGCTTATTTACAAGATAAAGGTTTCGGTGGACAAAAGCAGCTTTAATATAAACGGTGTTGATGTTCCCATTTCATCGGGAATGAGCGGTACTGCGGAAATAAAGCTGGAGGAACGGCGGATAATCGAATTTTTCCTTGAACCTGTATTTGAGTATTTTGACGACAGCTTGAAGGTGAGGTAGGCAAACAGGTCATATGGTTTTCTGTTCTTTCCTTTATCTGTCAAATTGAATTTGGTGATGGTATTGGTAAATTTGTATTTGGCTGACAGAAAATCAATGTTAGTCTGATTCGGTATGCCTGTAAACAGAAACCTTAGCGATTTTTGCTGATTTGATCAGCGAATCGCCGGGTATTGCCTTAAATTAAAATGAATAATTTGTAATATTCACTCCCAAAACCTACCCATATCGGAAATACTTAACCTTTCAATAACAGCCTTGTCAGATTTTATTTCAAGCCTGTTCAGACTGCTGTCCTGAATGTATGTCATACCCATAAACACACTGCCGCCGTCCGCAAAAATTTCCGCATAAGCTGTATCAATGACAATACGCAAAGCAATATTACCGTTGATACCGCTGATGGGAGCTTCCTTATCCTGACACCGCAGTATGCCTTTTTCTTTATCATACTCTATCTCCATACCGTACAGCGAAAAAGTAAATGATGAACATTCGCCGATATTCAGCACAATATCACAGCACTTTCCCGCTGTCTTAAAGCTGAACGGATTTCCATTGTCAATTCTGACATTTTCAAATGTATCGGTTTTGAGGTAAAGCTTTTCTATTTCCTTTACGGGCTTTGCACAGAGCCGCAGTTCGCCGTTTATTGTTTTCAGAGACATCTCCTGCGGGACGTTCATAACGCTTCCGAAAGGCATTTCGGGAATTACAACCGTTGCAAAGGCTGTGCGTATACATCTGCCGTCGGGAACGTCCGACCAAGACTGTGCCGCATAGGAATTGTTGCCGTAATTAAGACGTTTAAGACCGCTTTCGGCAATGAATTTATTTCCGTCAAAGCTGCCTGTATAATATCTGTCGGAAGCGGCGGAAAACACCCACTTAATATTGTTTTCATCTCCGTCGGCGGCAAGAGGGTAAAAGTCGGGACACTCGGCGTCCTCCGACATCGTTATACGCTGAAATTCCTCCCAGTCCAACAGATTTTTCGATTTAAAAAGCGCAAATTCATGTTCTTCCAGAAATAATGCCATAATGTACATATCGTCGGGTTCGTAATATATAACCTTCGGGTCGCGGTTTCCGCCGCATATCTGCTCAACAAGGGGCTTTTCATATTTAATAAAGGTTTTGCCACCGTCAACACTGTATGCAAGCTTTTGAGTAAACGGCTTGCCCTTTGCGGTTTCCGAAGTGATTCCCGCACAGGTGTAAAACAACAGTATAACATCGTTATCGTTTTCCTTTAAACCCGTAATATTTCGTCTGTCAATAATTGCCGAACCCGAAAACATAGTGCCGTTTTCATCGGGAAAAAGAACTATATCCTTTTCCTGCCAATGAATAAGGTCGTCGCTTACCGCATAGCCCCAGTGCATATTTTCCCACGTTACCGCAACAGGGTTATGCTGGTAAAACATAAGATATTTGCCGTTATAATACGTCAAGCCGTTAGGGTCGTTGAGCCAGCCCCGCTTTGCGGTAAAGTGCGCATAGGGACGGTACTTGCCGCTGTAATCGGTATCGGCATTATCGCTTTTGCGGAAATTAAGGTCTATGTCCCTATCACATTCCACACGAATTTTTTTACCCATAAATCTCTCAACATTCAGCGGAAATTCATAGTCGGGTTCGTCAAAATCCAATGCGGCGACAAAATCGTAAACAAGCTTATCGTCAATATAAAACAGCACACGTTTATTCTGTGCGTGATGGCTTGCGGGGATAATAATATATTTGCTGTCACAGTAAAATTCCATAAGATCATATCCTTTCTTAAAATTCGGGAAGCTCGTCAATTGTTATAACAAGCTCGCTGTTATAAACCTCTTTAAGATTTTCCTTATCATTTTCTGTAAGAACGTCAGTATGCCAGATCATGAACCACGACCATACTGCTTTGTCTTTTTCAAATTTTTCGGCAGACGGGATATTTCCGCATTCATGGAAAGCCATAGGCTTATCTGAAATTTTGGACAGACTTTTCCATGTTTTAACGTTTGTAGTGCCGTCGTATGAATCAGAACCGATAATATCGCAGTATTCATCACCGGGATACCAGCCGTCCATAATTGAATCGGTGTAACCAAGCACCCAAATAAGGTTATTGAGACCGTATTCATTTGTAAATTTGTCATACATAAGCCGCCACAGCTTTATAAAATTTTCCGGACCGCCTTTGCCCCACCAGAACCAGCTGCCGTATTTATTTCCGTTAAATTCATGGAAAGGTCTCCAGAAAACCGTAACTCCCGCTTCCTGAAGCTCCTGCAAAGCCTTGGCGGCTTTGTCCCAGCTTTTCATAAGCTGCTCATATTCGTCAGTACCCTCTGTAAGCAGCTTGTCAAAATCGGGTTCATCATCCAAAGACTCCTGATATCCGCTGCTTTTTACGCCTGTATGCCAGCATATAGTAACTAATCCGCCTTTTTCGTCCCATTCCTTTGCGCGCTTTACAACGCCGTCAAAATCGTTATTCATAAAATCAAGACCGCGCATTGCGGGTATCTTTCCCGTATTTTCATTAATGTAATTTACTTCATAATCGGGCGAACCCATCCATGTTGATTCCTGCTGACAGGACAGCATATTTTTGCCGTAAAGGTCGCAGATATACTTGTATATCTTCTGCGTTTTCTCATCGGAGTTTTTATTTGAAAGGCTGCGTTCTTCCGATAAAACCGAGCTTTGTTCATTCGCTGTCTCATTTTTCGGCAATGCTTTTCCGCAGCCGCCAAGTACGGAAACTGTAATAACTGCCGCGCAGAAAAACGGTATAAATTTAATTTTTTTCATAAATGCTCCTCCGTTAAATTAAATATTATTTTTGATCAGATCGTCTATCTCATTTCTTTCGGGCATAACCGCAAGCGCGCCTTTTCTTGTTGTAACGATTGCCGCCGCCGCGTTTGAAAAGCGCAGCATTTCCTCAAGCTCCGCCGAAGTGAAATCCTTTAGCCCGTTTTCAAGGACATAATTCAGAACACAAGCACAGAAAGTATCTCCCGCACCAGTAGTTTCGATAGTATGCACTTTAAAGGACGGCATTTCTGCGCAGGCAGTATCGGAAAATGCAAGACTGCCATTTCTTCCAAAGGAAACAAGTATAAGCGGTATCCCGTATTGTTTTTTCAATTCTGCCGCTGCCTTGCGGCAGTCCTTTTCACCTGTCAGCCACTCTATTTCATTGTCGGAAATTTTAAGAATATCGCAGTTTTTCAAGCCCCAAACGGTACGCTCCATTGCGCTGTCACGGCTGTCCCAAAGAGGCTCTCTTATATTTGGGTCAAAGGAAATTATCGCTCCTGCTTTTTTAGCGGCTGTTACCGCCGTTTCGGTTGCGGTACGGCAGCAGTCGGCGGTCATTGACAGAGTTCCAAAATGAAAAATCTTACAGTCACGGACAAGTTCTTCATTAACTTCCTCGGCAGTAAGCATCATATCAGCGCCTGGGTTACGGTAAAAGGAAAAATCCCTGTCGCCGTTTGCAAGGGTATGTACAAACGCAAGAGTTGTATTTACATTATTGTCGGTCACAAGCCCCCTCGTGTCAATTCCTGCGTCGGAAACAGCTTTTTTCAATCTTCTTCCGAAGCTGTCGGAACCGACCTTGCCGATAAAGGCAGTTTTTCTGTTCAGTTTACTTAGCATAGCAAGCACATTACAAGGAGCTCCGCCCGGGTTTTCCTCCAAAAGAGGATTACCCTGCGGACTTACTCCGCTTTCAGTAAAGTCAATCAAAAGCTCGCCGAGAGCAGTCACGTCAATACTTTTCATTGTTCAAGAACCCTTTCCCGTATCTTTTAAAAGTAATCGGTAAAGTAACCAGTTATTTTAGTAAGATTATAATACAAAAATTCATAAATGTCAAGCCTTTTCCGAAAAATTGTATGTTTTATACAAAAAGTTTTTTATATTTTGTTTATAATAAATAACTGATAACGTAACCGGTTATTTATTTTAGAAAAACTATTGAAAAAATAAAAAAAATATGCTATGATTACTTTCAGAGGTGATCATATTTTATGGAAAAGAAAAATGCGACCTTCAGCGACATTGCCGAATATACAGGATTTTCAAAGACTACCATTTCAAGATATTTCAATAATCCCGAGTCCGTCACACTTGAAAATCAGCAGAAAATTGCCGACGCTCTGACTGCGCTTGACTATAAGGAAAACAAGGTCGCCCGTATTTTTGCAAGCGGAAAAACCGAATTTATCGGAGTTATAGTGCCAAATTTGAATATTGGATTTTATTCGGAAATTCTTGATAAGCTGCTGAAGTCATATGAACAATACGGCTACAAATTCATAGTTTTTTCGGGAAACGACCAACCTGAAAGAGAACGCAGATATATTAAGGAGCTGCTTGCCTACAAGATAGAGGGAATGATCATTTTAAGCCACGCAATTTCTTCCGAAGAGCTTTCGTCCTACAATATTCCCGTTGTGGTTGTGGAGCGTGAAGATAAATATGTGTGCAGCGTAAAAACCGATAATTACGCGGGTGGGGTTATGGCTGCGGAAATGCTGCTGAAAAGCGGCTGTGAAAGGCTGTTCCATATAAATTCAAACACGTCGCCCGACGTCCCCGCATACGGAAGAATTGAGGGATTTCGGCATATTTGCGAGGAACGGGATATTCATTATGAGATGTTCATTTCCGATTGGGGACGCGATCACAAAGAGGTAACAGAAAATACTTTGAAGGTTATTGATGATATAGAGAAAAAGCACAGCGGTTTTCGCAAAGGAGTTTTTGTTTCAAACGATACTCACGCGAATATCTTTTTGAATGTGCTGATAAGAAAATACGGAAAGCTGCCCGATGATTTCCGCATAGTGGGATTTGACAATTCCTCCGTTTCGACAGATGCTGTTATTCCGATAAGCACGATAGGTCAGCAGACCGAAATAATTGCCTCCGAGGCGATGGAGCTTCTTTTAATTCAGATGAATGAACAGAAAAAACGCCGTCCGACACCTCTTAAAGAGCCTGTTCATAAGATTATTTCACCTGTTGCTGTTCCGAGAGAAACTGCATAAATGTGATTGCTTTGAGCGCATTGCCTATATTTATTAAAACGGATAGAAAGCTTTTAACTCTTTCTATCCGTTTCTTTTTTAATCAATTTCCTCGGTTGTTATGTTCCGAAAATTTGTTCAACAAATTTCCTTTTCCCTTGACAAAAATAATAATTTATATTATAATAGATTTATACAAAACAATTGTATACTTGTATGGCGGGGAAAAGCCATTTAAATCTTTAATGTAGTGGGAGATGTATGTATTATGAAAATAAAAAGAATACTGAACAGAAAAAATATATTGGTTTTAATTGCGTTTGTAATTTTACTTATCTGGGCATTGCTGTTTCTCAGAAGTATGATAGCAATTGAGTCGGGTTACAAGTATGTTTTCATTAATGACAGTATAGAATCAGAGCAAATTAAATCAAAAATTTACATAGCAGCAAACCAATGTGACAGCAGCTATTTTGAAAAAATCGGTAATATCAGCAAGGATGATTTAAAAAAATATTCAACATACAGTATTAAGTATATTGATGAGGTATTATGCCCTCAAAATATTGAATTGGCAGAAAAAGATGATTTTAAAATAGTACTGTGTACATATAACACTAATGAGGCAAAACGAAATAAGATTGTTGAATTTTTCGAGTCACTGAATAATTACTACGTTAAGTATCAGCAAGAAAATACCGGTATATTATATTGCAATGATATAGATTTTTTACATGAATACTGCTATAATTACGGACGGGGAATTACTTATTGTGATAAATTAATGGTAATACCAATTAATGACAATGTATATTTTTTTGTTGCAACACGATTTGTATCGCCGGCTCTGCTAAATTCTTATTGATTTGCTGTGCAGCACAAATCCCGGAGGCAGCTGAATGAAAAAAATTACAACAATATTATCTGATATGTATGGAGTAATAATAGAAGAAAACAAAGGAAATTTTATACCATATACATTTTCTTATTCTGACAGTGACAAACACGAAAAGTTAATAAAACAATTCAAAGAGCCTTATGGAGAAAAAGCAAGCCTTACCGCCTCTCTTTTTTGTGCAAGGATAGAGAGGACAAATTAAAGAATAAGTGTTATAATAAGTATGTCCGCAAAGCACAATATCTGCGGGCAAGGAGGTATCTTATGGAATGGGTTGAAAGATTAAACCAAAGCATAAATTATATTGAGGAGCATTTAACAGATGAAATTGACTGTGAACAGCTTGGACGGATAGCCTGCTGCTCCGCCTATCACTATCAGAGAATGTTTACT
>CAZGAZ010000054.1:0-23482 GCA_964523835.1 uncultured Ruminococcus sp. | reverse complement strand
ACCTTTTCATAGCCTCGTTGGTGCCTTTCGCAGAAAGGCGGTTTATAAAAATGAAGATAACGGAAAACTTTACGGGAATACCCGAAGAAAAGCTGTTTGTCCTTGCAGAGCGGGAGAATAACCCGAAACGGCGGAATCTTCTTGTGAATCTGCGGCAGGCAAAGCACTTCCCTGCCCTGCCCTCGGAGGCGCTGGGTATGTTCCGCCTGCTGGGAAAGCGTGTGAAAGAAGCTTTGCCAAAGGGAAAAAATCTTGTGATAGCCTTTGCGGAGACTGCCACGGCTTTGGGGGCTGCGGTTGCTTCGGCTATTGCTGCGGAAGCCGCCGAAATTGCCGGGATTGACAGCAGCAGCGTTCACTGCGATAACGGCGGTGACGTTTACTTTATTCACACCACAAGGGAAAGCTTTCCCGAAGAATTTCTTGTGGCGGATTTTTCCGAGGAACACAGCCATGCCGCCTGCCAGCTGCTTTTTTCCGGCAGCGGCAAGGAGATTTTTAACGGGATAGACAATATTATTTTTATTGATGATGAGTTCACCACGGGGAAAACTATTGTTAATTTTGTTAAGGCTATTGAGGAATTTACGGGAAATTGCAGATTTTTTGCGGCGTCCCTTATCAACGGAATGGACAGGGAAAATCTGCGGCGGTTTAAAAAGTTCGGGGTCACTCCCCTATGGCTTGTCAAAACCGAGGAAAGCGGCGTGGATATGGAAAGGGACCTTGCTGTAATTCCCGAAAAGGACACCGCAAAATGCAGTGCAGATGTGGAAATAATTTCCGAGGATTATCCCCTTGACCCGAGGCTGGGCTGCGATATCGGCGAATATATGCAGATTTGCGAAAGAACAGCGGAGAGTGTTTTAAACAAAATCGGAGAACTGCACGGCTATATAGCAGTTGCAGGCACGGAGGAATGTATGCTCCCGTCCATTATTTTAGGGGAATTTCTTGAAAAAAAGGGCTTGAACGTCCGCTGCCGTTCCACTACAAGAAGTCCTATTGTGCCGAGCGCTGTCTGCGGGTATCCGCTGAATTCGAGATGCTGCTTTGACAGTCCCTACGAAAAAGGGAGACGGACTTTTCTGTATAACAGCAGTCCCTGCGAATTGGGAATAATTGTGACGGATTCGGGGTACGGCAGCGAAAATTCCCGTAATGCAATCGGGGAAATTGCGGGGGCGCTTCTGGCAAAGCGGGTAATTGTTGTTATACTGAAAAGGGACAACCCGAAAAAGGCGGTGTAAGTTTGAAAGTCAACGGTAAACCCCTAAGTTTCAGTGCACCTTCGGTGTGAAAGACTAATTAACAGAGAGGAAAAAAATGGAGCTTGTAAAAACCTCATATAAACCGGAAGACGTTTGCATACTGCTAAAGGACATTTCGGGACTTGTTGAACCCAAACCCGCTTCGGTAAGGGAACGGCTTATTCAGTCGGGAGTGCATTACTGCGAAATGCTGCCGCTGGAATATGAACCGTCGGAGGATTATATTGCGCAGTATGAGGCGGCGCTGAAAAACTTTTCCCTTTCGGCGGCTGAGGCTGCTGCTGTTGTTTCTGAGAAAATTTATCGTAAACACGGGGAAAATGTCTGCCTTGTTTCCTTGGCGAGGGCGGGAATTTCGGCGGGGGTGCTGATAAAGCATTATATCGGGAAAAAATACGGCACAGAATGTGCGCATTATGCAATTTCCATAATCCGTGGCAGGGGCATTGACAAAAATGCCATGAATTATATTTTGCAGCGGCATGGCCCGACAAGCATTTGCTTTGTGGACGGCTGGACGGGCAAGGGGGCTATAGCGGGGCAATTGCAGGAGGCAATGAAAGACTATCCCGCAGTTGACCCGACAGTGGCAGTCATAGCCGATCCTGCGGGGATAACGCCCCTTTGCGGCACTCATGATGATTTCCTGATAGCCTCCTCCTGCCTTAATTCGGTGGTGTCGGGGCTTATCAGCAGAACATTTTTGCGCAGTGATATAATAGGAAAAGATGATTTTCACGGGGCTGCCTATTACGGAAATTTAGCGGACAGGGACAGGACATATGAATTTATAAATGCGGTGGAAAGCTGCATGAAATATGATGATATCCCCGAAGATCGCCTGTGCGACGGGCTTTACGACAACAGGGAACAGCTGGGAAAAATTGCGGAGGCGTTCGGAGTTTCCGACATCAATCTGATAAAGCCGGGGATAGGCGAAACTACCCGTGTACTGCTGCGGCGTATTCCCGACAGGGTGCTTATTGCGCAGAGCTGCGACAGCTTTTACATTTCCCACATTCTGCGGCTGGCGGAGGAAAAGGGCGTGAGGGTGGAGGAATATCCCCTTACGGGCTACCGCTGCTGCGGGATAATCAAAAATATGCCGGCAGATGCTTGAAAATATGTGTAAAAGATCGGCAAAGTTTGAAAGTTAGCGGTAATTTTCTAATCTTCAACATATCTTTGGTGCGAAAACCTAATTAGCGGAGTGGAAAAATATGAATATTAAAAGAGATTTCCCAAAGGTGACGGTCACGGAAAAATGCAGGAAGCGGACGGTTTACGGGCACCCGTGGATATACGATAACGAGGTCGTAAACGCCGAAAGCCCCGAGGACGGCGGCCTTGCGGACGTTGTCAGCGAAAAGGGGCGGTATATAGGAACGGGCTTTTACAATTCCGCCTCAAAGATACGTGTACGGATAATTTCCGACAATGCCAACGATAAATTTGACGGGGATTTTTTCCGCCGCCGCCTGGGATATGCTTACGATTACCGAAAAACAGTTATGCCCGAGGGGGACAGAGAGTGCTGCCGCCTTATTTTCGGTGAGGCGGACAAATTCCCCGGGCTTACGGTGGACAGGTTCGGCAGCCTGCTTTCGGTGCAGATATTATCTCTCGGTATCGAAAAGCGCAGGGATATTATTCTTCCCGCTTTGCTGGATATTCTGGAAAGGGACGGGGTAAAAATCGACGGAGTTGTGCTGCGCAATGATGTGAAGATACGTGCCTTGGAGGGGATGAGCGAGGAAAAGGGCTGGTATCTCAGAAAGGGCAATGTATCGCCTGTTACAATAATCACGGAAAATAATATCCGCTACAAGGTGGATGTTATGGAGGGGCAGAAAACGGGGTTTTTCCTTGATCAGAAATACAACCGCCGTGCGGCAGCGGCTATTGCAAAGGGCAAAAATGTCATTGACTGCTGCACTCATACGGGGTCGTTCGCACTGAACTGCGCCGCAGGAGGGGCTGCCTCTGTTACGGCGGTGGACGTTTCGGAGACGGCGGTGGAAATGGCAAGGGAAAATGGGTCGCTTAACGGGCTTACGGGGAATATGGACTTTGTCCGGGCGGATATGTTTGAATTTCTGGAGAAACGGCTGAGTGACCATGACAGGTCGACGGATTTTATAATTCTCGATCCCCCTGCTTTTACAAAATCATCAAAGACCGTGGGCAATGCAAAGAACGGCTATGAACGGCTGAACACCCTTGCCATGAGGCTTTTGCCCCGTGGAGGATATCTTGCCACCGCCTCCTGCTCCCACTTTATGACAGAGCCTTTGTTTATGCAAATGCTGATGGATTCCGCCAAGGCTGCGGGAGTGGGGCTGCGGCTTATTGAGACAAGAAAGCAGTCCCCCGATCACCCGATACTCCCGGCTGTGCCCGAGACGGAGTATCTGAAATTTTGCTTGCTGCAAATAACATAGCTTGACTTTATCGGGATTTGGATGCCAAAAACGCCCCGCAAATGCAAGGCGTTTTACCGATCATATTATATTTCCCGCAAAGCCATTACTGCCCTTATCCGAAAAGCGGCGACGGATATTTCCCGTCCTCCGCCATACGGCCCAGTTCCTCGGAAACGCTGTCAAAATCCTCCATATAGGTCATGCCGAACCATTTGTCATCGGTGGGCAGTACCTTAACGGATATTTCTCCCGATCCGATAAGCTTGTCCACAGCCATGGGCAGTATGCATTCCGCTGTTTCCAGCGTGCCCTCCGCACGGGCATTTTCAAGGAAATTACGGAAAATATCCTCCAGCTTTTGAAGCATAAATGAGTCAAAGCCCCACATATTCATGGAAACAAGGCTGTTTTCGGGAATAACAACAGGCTTGCCGCTCCGTTCGCCGCAGATATTGCCCTCCGGGCTGCGGCTTATCCTGTAGGTCTCGTTGACCGAGGACAGGCAGCCGCAGCCGTCCACAGCGCATATGCCCCTGTTGACCGTACCGCTGCTGCTCAAAGTATTTTTCAGCACAAAGCCGCCCATGCACTGCTCGCTCGGACTCCTTTCGGGAGATGTTAAAAAATCGTAAATGCTCTTATAAGCCTGTCCGCCGTAGTAATCGTCGGAGTTGACGATCAGAAAAGGGCTGCTGCCTACGGCTTCTTTTGCAGAAAGAACGGCATGGACCGTGCCCCAGGGCTTACTGCGTCGGATTTCCGAAAATCCCGTATTATCGGGCAGGACAGTATCCTGGAAGCAATACTCCACCGCTATATGCTTTGAAAGCTTGTCACCTATTTTTTCACGCAAATGCCCCTCGATATCCCTGCGGGTCACGAAAATCACCTTGTCAAAGCCCGCATTTATAGCGTCGTAAACGGAATATTCCATAAGCAGCTCCCCCGACCTGCCCACAGGCGTAAGCTGCTTTATTCCGCCTTTGAAACGTGTTCCCATACCTGCTGCAAGTATCAGCAATGATGCCGGCATTGGATATCGCCTCCCGTAATTTTTTAGGTTTAGGTCAAAATAACAAATTTGTTATAAAATTATTATACCAAATTTCGCAAAAAATGTCAAGGAAAAATTTACCGCGTTTCAATTAAAGAGTGGTGCAGCTCGGTTTTACGAAAGCAAGTTGAGCAAGTTGAGCAAGGTATACCATTGGAATTTAACCAAAGCGACAAATCGGGATTCAAGGAGATAGATAAATGAGAGCAAATTCAAATCTGCGTACTGTATTTATTATTTATGCCGTTATACTTTACGGTTTCTGGGGTTTGTTAGAGCTGTATTTGAAAACAAAACTCGGAGTGAACGAATTTACAAAAGAAGTATATATAAAACTCGTACTGTGGCTCATACCTGCAATACTGATACATTCTCGTTTCAGCGGTTGTATGTTCATCAAGAAAGATGAAATGTATATGTTAAACAAAAGCTGTTGGATAGTTGTACCTATAATGTTATTATTTGCAGTTTTTATTATTGTAAGCGAATATGTGACAAACGGTAAGCTTGCAATAAATGAATCCTTCGGGATATGCACTGTAATAAAGGTTCTTTCTGTCGGTATCGAAGAAGAAATGGTTTTCAGGGGACTTTTCCTGAATGCAGTGCTTGATGATAAGAAAAAGACATTTGCTGTCCTTATCAACTCTTTGATGTTTTTAGCTATTCATTTTCCGGTGTGGATCCGGAGCAATACTTTTATTTCTGTATTTACAAGCGGAGGATTTCTCACTGTTTTACTGTTAAGTTGTATTTTCAGCTTTGTATTTATTAAGACAAAAAGCATTTGGGCAGCTGCTTTCCTGCATTTTTGGTGGGATATGTTACTGTATATGTTTTGACAATATGACCCGTACTGTCATTATTACGAAAAATTTCACCGAACAATTTATAAAATCCAATAATCCAGCCTCTAGTTTTCTAATGACTAGCCTCTATCAGCATATTTCCCGGAAAAAATTACTATATATTATATATGATTTTTTATCGGGAGGCTTTATATGAACAACAAGGAACAAAAGGACAAAAATGCCGTGGAAACGGAACAGACCCTGAAGCTTATAAACCGCCGTACGCTCACTATCACAGGCGTTACGGACACGGATAAATTCGACGAGGGAAAGGTGCTTTTGTACACCTGTCTGGGAGAGCTGCTGGTCAAGGGAAAGGACCTGCGGGTCAGCTCTCTTTCCGTGGAAACGGGGGATATGGTGATCGAGGGAGAAATTTCCTCGATCCAGTACGGCGACAGCAAGGTCACAGGGCCTATGAGCATTTTCGGAAAGATCACAAAATAAAAAGTTAACATAATTTTAACCGAAAACACAATAACGAGAAAGGACTGACGGCAGGATATGAATGCAGTTCCGCAGATATTACTGCGGCTTTTGGAGGAAATAGAAACGGAGGCCTTCTTCACGGTGGCACAGCAGACAGAGCTTTTTTTGCTGTCGGTGGTCATGGGAGGCTGCTTCGGAGTGCTGTTTGACGTTTTCAGAGCCTTGCGTGTGCTGCTGCCTCCCCTTAAAGGCAGCGTGGCAACAGCGGTCGGGGATATTGTTTTCTTCTGCATCTGCGGCTTCGGAATATATGTTTTTTCTCTGCTTTTTGCGGGAGGAGAGGTCAGGGGGTATTACTGGGTAGGGGCTTTTCTGGGGGGCGTTATCTACCTTCTGACTGTGGGGACAGTAGTCATGGGTATCTTTCACGGGATTTTTGACAGGCTGTACAGAATATTGAATAAGGTCTTTGGCCGTGTCGGTAAATATATCGGAAAAAAATTTAATAAAATTTCACAAGAAATAAAAGGAAAATTTGTCTCTAATGCTGAAAAACTTGAAGAAAAAGAAGAAAATTTCCAAAAGGACTTGAAAAAGTCTGCGTGAAAGTGTATAATAAGTGAGGATAGATGTGTTGTGTTTTATGATGATCATATACTAACCTGCCCATGGGCGTGCTTAAGCCCTGTGGGAAAGGCTTTGTCCCGCCGGGCAGCTGCGCTGCCTCGGTGCGGCAAAATACCTGTCGCCTCAAACTAAAAATTTAAGCGGAGGTTTTCGGATAAATGTCAGAGGATAAACAACGGCGTGCAGCGAAAACGGCGCTGATAAAAGCATACAAGAAAAAACAAAGACGAAACCGCCCTCTTATCGGGTATCTGAGTCTCCCCCTGCTGGCGGTCATGTTCATAGCCTGTCTTATCTCGATTCTTGGGGACAAGGCCGAGCTTAACGAAAAGCAGGAGGAACTGGAACTTCTGCGGCAGCAGGCAGCTGCTCTGGAAGCGGAAAACGCCAGCTATGAGAGCATACTTGAGGAAGAGGACGAACGTACATATATGGAGCGTATCGCCACGGAAAAGCTGGGCTACGCTTACCCGGATGAAAGAAGATTTTACGACACCACAAGAAGCTGACATTCCTGACAGGTGATGCATTTTAAGAAATCAAAAGGAGATCTCGCACTATGGCTGTGTTTGCCGAAGCGCTGTTTGATAATGCGTCAGATATAATCCCTAAAGGCTATGACTGGTATGCACCGCTGATAGGAGACTGGGATTTTGACTATTATGACGGATATGACGGGTCGGAGAACGAACCTTTGCGGCACGTCAGGGGTGAATGGCTGTTCAGAAAAATTCTTGAAGGCTCTGTTGTCCAGGATATTTTCATCTGCCCCTCCCGAACCGAAAGGCTGACAGACCCTCAGGAGGACGGAGAATACGGCACAGCGCTCCGAAAGTTTGACTTTGGCGAAAAGTGCTGGAAAATGGTATACTGCACCAAAGATTACTCCATTCATGTGAATTGGCAACAGGAGCAGGACAGACTTGTGGGGACTGTGTCGGAAAATCCGGATAACCGTTTTATCTTTTCGGAGATCACGGAAAATTCCTTTCATTGGCAGAATATTATTATTCGTGGAAACGGCAAAACCGAAGTTATCAGCAACATCTATGCAAGGCGGAAATGACATCTTAATATATATCAAATAAAGCAGGGCTGAACCTGTCCTGCTTTTTGAATAGATCTGCTATGTCCGAAAAATGCGGATGAGCAGGTTAAAAATCAAGGAATATGAGGAAAGGGTTTATTGTACTTATGCAGCCGGAGGTAGGAAAAATTTACGAGGGCAAGGTAACAGGCATTACAAAATTCGGAGCATTCGTGGAGATTGAGCCGAAGGTAACGGGAATGGTGCACATTTCCGAAGTTGCCAACACATTTGTAAACGAAATAAAGGATCACCTTACGGAGGGGCAGCAGGTAAAGGTAAAAGTGCTTAGCATTTCCGAGGAGGGGAAGATTTCCCTGTCCATAAAAAAGGCGCTTCCCCCGCCGCCCAAGAAAGCCTCCGCAAGCCGTCAGAACGGGCAGAGCCGCAGCGGCGGACAAGGGGGACAAGGTGCCGGCAAAAACAGCCAGGGCGGCAAAGGCAGTCAAAGCCGCAAGTCAGGCGAAAAAGCCGCCCCGAAAGAGCCGCCAACACCCGAATCGGCCTTTGAGGATATGATGAACAGATTCAAAGCCAGCTCCGACGAGCGCATGAGCGATATAAAGAAAAATATCGACAGCAAGCGCAGAAACACATCAAGGCGCAGATAGATCATCTTTTGGGCGAAAGCATTGAACTTTCCGGGGAGACCGCCGCTTGTGTACGGCGCTCCCCTTTTTAAAGCTTTGGAAAATATTATTTCGTATGATTTTTGTACAAAATGTACAAAAAAACACTTTGAAAAATTACCTTAAATTGAATTATAAGTGTTGAAATTTTTTTCCAAATATGTTATAATATATAAAGAATGGTATTGGTGTGCGTACAATTTCTACAAAGCATACAATTACACTAATAATTTCCCGAAAAGTGCTGCCTGTGCAGCAGTGCCCGGGGGATACGAGGGCAAACCCCTTAAACACTAATTCAAAGGAGAGCCGTTATGGAGCCTTATATTGTAAGACAAACCATTATGAACAGGGATCAGAAAGCTATGGGATATGAGATCCTGTATGCAGACGATCAGGTGGAAATGTGGCAGGCGGACGATACTGCCGCAGCAAACGCTATTGAGAATTTTCTCTCCTCCATGGACAGCGAAAGCTTTATCGGCGGGAAAACCGCTTATATAACCTTTACCAGGAACCTGCTGGTGAAAAACATCCCGAAAATGTTTGACACCACAAAGCTTGTTATACAGATAGAGGACACACTTATCACCAACCCCATGTCCCATCCGCTGATAACAAAATTCAAGCAGGCAGGGTATAAGATTGCAGTAATTGACTTTGAGTTTGCTCCCAGATTTTTCGGTGTACTGGATATTGTGGACTACATAAAGGTCAATTTCAAGAACTACACCGACCCGTCTCTGGAGAACGTTATACGTATAGGCACGTCCTTTAACAAGGAAATGATCGCCTACAATATCGACTGCGCCGAGGCTTACGACAAGGCAAAGCTTTACGGCTGCGTGGGCTTCCAGGGGAGCTATGTTTCCGAAAGGCTGCCTGCGGCATTGCAGAAAGCAAAGATCATGCAGGGCAACTTTATGCTGCTTATGACTGCTGTAAACAAGGACGAGCCTGATATTGACGAGATCGAAGAGATAGTGTCCAGGGACGTTTCCCTTACCTATTCCCTGTTAAAGCTTGTAAACTCCGCTTATTTTGCGCTTCGCAACAGAGCGAAATCCGTTAAGCAAGCGCTGGTAATACTTGGTCTGGGACAACTGAAGCAGTGGATATATCTGCTCAGCTTCAAGACCGACGACGGCTCAATGCCCGACGAGCTTATAAAGCTGTCCTTCCTGAGAGGAAACTTCTGCGCAGAGCTTGTGGAATTTGCGGACGGTATGCCCATTTCCCGCTCGGAGGCATATCTTATGGGAATGTTCTCCACACTGGGTAAGCTTATGCAGGTGCCGTTGGCGGATGTGCTCAAGCAGATACCCATCGGTGAAGAGATCAAAGCAGCGCTCATATCCCACGAGGGCAGAGCAGGTATGCTTTATGACACCGTAATATGCTATGAAAATGCCAACTGGAAGAAGATGAACGATCTGGCGGACGAGCTGGGCATTCCGAGGGAAATGATCTCCGAAAAATACTGCGAATGCGTTCAGAGCGTAAACAATACCTGGAATCAGCTTATGCAGGCGGTAGATTTCGATGATGAGGAAGAGTGATGCTCTGCCTGCCCTGCAAATATAAAAATTCAATGGGACTTGGCTTTAAAAGGCTAAGTCCCATTTTTACTGTGAAAATGTTTTTTTAATTATGACCGAAGGTAACAAGGCAACAAGGTCACAATTGATTTGCCGAAACGCTGGTTACCGCAACTTTAGTTGCAACCGCACTTCTTCTCAAAGGACAGGCAGTCCGTGCACTCGGGAACTGTGGGATTAGCCTCATGAGTGCCTACCTTAATGCAGTCCAGAGAGCAGTAATGCTCCGAGCCAAGGTTGTGCTTGCAGCTGGTAACATCGCACTTGATTGAAGAATTCTTAGACATTGTTTAAAACTTCCTCTACTGTTTATTTGCGCCGCAAAAATTAAGGAAACCACGATCAGACCGACGTTTAAAGGACGGTATGATCGGCGTTTCATTAAATGCCCGCAATAATATTCTGTCTCGCAGTAACGAAAAAATAAGAGGAAATTATTTGAAAAATTACAAAAAACAGGCAAGAGACGTATCCCGCCTCCCGCCGTTATCGTATTATCTTATAAATAGGGCTTTGACACATATCCGTCGGTAAACCATGTCTCGTCACGCCTGCCGCCGTAGGTTTTGTCCCTGCCTCCGGGCAGCTCGCCGCCCTTTCGCACAATATCAAGCATATCCCGCATAGCCGCCCGGTCGGTGCGGCAGTATTTGCTTGCAAAATCGGTGACCTGACGGTCAAGCTCATCTGTAACCTCTTTAAGGCGAGCCAGAAACTCCTCGTCCCCGGAATTGTCCTTGTTGGCACCGGCAGCTTTATCGGAGGACTTTTCTTCCTCTTCCTTCCTGTCCTTTTCAGCCTTTTCCATTGCCTCTAAAAGGTCACTGAGCTGCTTTGCCTCTTCCTCGGTAAGCTCACTCGCATCCTTGCCGTAAACGCCCATGCCCTCAAGGATTTTCTCAATATTGGTTTTACTGCGGTGCTTTGTCTGCTCCCCTGCCATTCCCGCATGCCTTGCCCGCATATTTTCCTTTATGACCTCAAAGGAAGCCGCCCTGCGCTCGCACTTTGTTATGGCATTATCAAAGCTTTCCATAAGCCCCGAATTCAGCTCGTTATATTCCGATTCGGTAAATTTCCCCTGTGCATATGCCTCGTCAAGCCGCTTTGCCATATCACCGAAATGAGTGGCAAGCTGCTCCTTGGTCATACCTGCGGCAATGCGGAAATTCAGATCGTTATCATAATCCATAAGCCGCTCAAAGCTGTCTGTTTCGGGATTAATTTCCTTGGAGGAACATACAAAAACGTCCCTGTTGCTTTTAGCGGCACTCCCGTCAGACTTCGTGATATCCTTTGAAGCGCTCGCCTCCCTGACCACATCAAGAGTAGGCCTTGCAGCCTCTTTTCCTGTCAGAGTCCGGAATAATTCCGCCCCGCTCATGCTTGTAATGTTCATATTATCACGCCTTTCGCATTATTTTACATGTACGGATTCAGCTTCATATATTCGATAAGATTGTCGGGCAGCGGCGTGTAGCCCTCAACAAACCAGGTCTGCGCCTGCTTTTCGCCGTAAACCTCATCCCTGCCGCCAAGCAGCTCGCCCCCCTGCCTTACAGTGTTCATCATGCTCGCCATAGCGCCCCTGTCGGTAGCGCAGTATGCTGCGGCAAACTCATCCGTCAGGCGTTCTCTGCGGGCTATCAAAGCCTTAATATCCTCATTGTGCTGCTGCTCGGAGGTCATTTTCTCGCCCGTATAATCATCGTCCGGACCGTTTCTGAGGGACTCGCTGAGCTCATTTATTATATTCCTGAGCTCGCCCATATCCAGCGCTGCCTTTTCACGGCTATTCTCAAAGCTGTCCTTTATCTCAACGCCCATGCCCGCCAGAATTTTTTCAATATTGGTCCAGCTCTTTCTCTTGCGGGTGCTCACTTCCATGGTCTCCGCCTGCCTTTGCAGCGTCTCCGCCTTGTCCACCTCGGAAGCCGCCGCCCTGCGCTCGCAGCGGGTAATGGCGTTGCCGTAAGACTCCATAAGCTGCGAATTAAGGTCGTTATACTCATCCTCGGTGTATTCTCCCCTTGCATATGCCTCGTCAAGCTTCCTGCCCAGATCACCGAAATGAGTAGCAAGCTGCTCTCTTGTCATACCTGCGCTTATCTTGAAATCAAGGCCGCTTTCATAGTCCATAACTTCCGCATTATCAACAGTAAGCTCATCCTCGGCACTTTTCTCAAAAGTATCACGGTTATTTACCGCCGAAACGGGAGCTTCCATGCTTAACTGCGATAACCCCGTAAATTCGGGGGCATTCTTTATCATATCAAGCCCTGCCTCAAAAGCAGGCTTTTTGGCTGTGATATCCTTTAATGTCTTAAAAACATTACTGTCCGCCGCATTGATTATTGTAACGTTCATATTATCCCGCCTTTTATAAATTTTTAAATGAAACATCAAATGAATAAAAACTCTCTCATTTACTATATCGGCAAAAAATCTTTATTTTTTAGGGTTTTACATAATTTTGGCACTTTTCATAAATAACAGCATATATTTTTATTCAACATTTACATATCCTTCCAATGCATTTCCTGTCAAATCTCCCTACCAAAAAGCGTTCCCCCAAAAATATTAATTAATTGTTAAGAATAACCGGCAAGAGCAAAAAATTCTTGCAAATAAAAGGAATATATGGTATAATAAAAAAAATTATTTCAAAAAAAAAATTAATGGAGGTTTTAAGACAAATGGAAAATTACCGCAGCAAAGAAATTGAATGTATGTCCCGGGAGGATATGAAGAAAATCCAGGACGAGCGCCTTGCGGCACAGGTGAAGCACGTTTATGAAAACGTGCCCTATTACAGGGACCTTATGGACAAAAAGGGCGTAAAGCCCGAGGATGTAAAGTCCACGGAGGACTTGTACAAGCTTCCCTTTTTAACAAAGGACGACCTGCGTGAGGCGTATCCCTACGGACTTCTTGCAAAGCCCCTTGCGGACTGTGTTCGCATCCAGTCCACCAGCGGCACTACAGGCAAGCGTGTAGTGGCTTTCTACACCCAGAACGATATCGATCTTTGGGAGGAGTGCTGCGCCCGTGCAATAGTAGCTGCAGGCGGCACAAATGAGGACGTCTGCCAGGTGTGCTACGGCTACGGACTTTTCACGGGAGGCCCCGGGCTTAACGGCGGCTCTCACAAGGTAGGCTGCCTTACCCTGCCAATGTCCTCGGGAAATACCGAGCGGCAGATACAGTTTATGCGTGACCTTGGCTCGACTATCCTTTGCTGCACCCCCTCTTATGCGGCATATATCGGCGAGACCCTGCGTGATATGGGCTATACTCCCGATGATATCAAGCTCAAAGCGGGAATTTTCGGTGCAGAGCCCTGGACGGAGGAAATGCGCCGTGAAATTGAAAAGCTCCTTGGCATAAAGGCTTACGACATTTACGGACTTACCGAGACCAGCGGCCCGGGCGTGTCCTTCGAGTGCAGCGAGCAGACGGGTATGCACATCAACGAGGATCACTTTATCCCCGAAATAATCGACCCCGAAACGGGCGAGGTGCTCCCGGAGGGCGAAAAGGGTGAGCTTGTGTTCACAAGCATTACCAAAGAGGCATTCCCCCTGCTCAGATACAGGACACGTGACATTTGCATTCTCAGCCGCAAAAAGTGCTCCTGCGGACGTACCCTTATCAAGATGACAAAGCCCATGGGCAGAAGCGACGATATGCTCATTATCCGAGGCGTGAACGTGTTCCCCTCCCAGATAGAGACCGTGCTTATTGAAAAGGGATATACACCCAACTATCAGATCGAGGTCGACAGAGTGAACAATTCGGACACCCTCGACATTAACGTGGAAGCCCCCGAGGGCACGGATGTAAGCGATATCCCCTCAATGGAAAAATCCCTTGCCTCGGCTATCAAGACCATGCTCGGCATAAGCCCCAAGGTTCATCTGCTGCCGCCCAAATCCATTGTCCGCAGCGAGGGCAAGGCGGTAAGAGTTATCGACAAGAGAAAGCTGCACGACTAAAGATAGGATGTCAGAGGTCAGGGTACAGGTAATTTGCATTTGCAGCAAATTTTCCCTGCCTCCTGCCTCTGATTCAACGGAAATAAATTGATTCATTGGCAGAAAATCCCGAAGCACAAAATAAGGGCTATTCTTCTTGCCTCCTGCTTCTTGATCTCTTGCCTCTGAAAGGAGAACAACAAAATGAAAAAGATACTTACAATTTTCCTTGCCGTTATTATGGCAATAAGCGTAACTGCGGCCTATGCACCCACAACCTCGGCGGCTGCTGAGTGGGTCTACTACTCCAACAAAAACGACGTGAGCAGACCCTACCGTGTGCGCTCGGACGGCACGGGACTTGCACGCCTGAGTATGCAAAGCGCAGTGTATATGCAGGTTCTGGGCGACTGGGTGTATTACTGTAACCCCGCCCTTACGGGAGGCGCATTCCGCACAAAAACCGACGGCAGCGTTACCGAAAAGCTCATTGACGGAATGTACAACGACTGCTACGGAGTTTACCTTGACAACGGCAATATCTACCTGCCCCACATCTGCCATGCGGATTACAGCGATTCGGGAATGATCGAAAGCAACATTGACGTGTACACCTCAAAGGGACTTGCGGGCACTCAGTGCATTGACCGCAGAACCGCAGGCTACAGCGGAAGCATATCCAAATTTATGGGCGCATACGACAACCGCCTATACTACAAAAACGCCGACGGCAGCAATTACTTTTCCTACACCGTAAATGTAAACGACCTTGCGCCCTACCCCGGTGCAAGCGTCACATTAACGCTCCCCTATCAGGTTTCCGGGGAATTTTCCTCAATTAATCCGGGCTATTCCACCACAGCATATTTCGCCCGCAAATATCTTGCCTGGAAGCCTGTCAAAAATGCGGAAAAATACTGCGTTTACGTTAAATCCTCGGGCAAATACAAAAAAGTCAAGGAAACCACAGATACATATGCGTCCTTCACTGTCCGCAGCAGCGCCCTTGACGCTGAATATATGGTAACAGCCGTCAAAGGCGGCAAAAGCTATAAGGCAACGCTCATAACTCCCGACTACAAGCTTGGCAACAGCCCCGCCAATATGTCAAACGGCGGAATTGCGGCAGAATCCGGCGGCACAAATTACCTGTGCCTCTCCGACGGCATTTATACCGTGAACCCCGCCAACAATTCCAAAAAGAAAATAAGCGATCTTTCCGCTAAGTTCCTTAACGTCTGCGACGGCAAATTATACTTTGCCTCGGGTTCGGATATTTACCGCTTGGACCCCGACGGCAGCGGTCTCTGGCGAATGACCTCCTACCGCACCGCCTGCGGCATTTACGACAGCAGACGGCTGGAAATATGCGCCCTTGCCGCCTCGGGAAACAGCCTTTTCCTCAGCCTGCGGGACGTTTCAAAATCGGAATATCACACCCTTATCATGAACGCCAATGATTCCTCCGCCCGTGAAATAGGCGGCAGAAAAGCGGAAAGCCCCGCCTACGCTGCGGATATGATAGTCTACCGTGGCGTGGACGGACTTATCTACAGTATCAGCGACGAAATAGAATACAACATCACCACCTCCCCCGCAAACTGCGTCACCACCGACGGCAGCAAGCTTTATTACGGCGATAACAGCGGCATTTACACCATGAACCCCGACGGCACGAATGTGAAGAAAATTTACAATTCGGGCTGCGGCGCCATAGCGGTGTCGGGTAAAAAGATATACTTTGTAAAGCTTGACAACACCGCCTCGGGCAAGGAAAAGTCCATCTGCAAAATAAGCCTTGACGGCAGCGGCTACAGGCAGCTTGTAAAAGCGGACGCAAAAGATCTGTGCATAATCGGCGAGACCCTTTATTATACCGATCCCACAGGCACCGTTTACAAATGCAGCACAAGCGGTTCGCAGGCTGCGGCCGTATAGCGGCAGGAAACACAAAGGCAAGAAGCAGGAGCATTTTATTCCCCGCCTTTCTATTAATATCCGCACCTGTTCCAAGGGAAATTTTCCCTGTGAACAGGTGTGGATTTTTTTCGGAAAAAAATCCGTTAAAATACAAATTAAGCCCTTGACTAAAAGCGGCAAATATGGTATTATAAAAAAGGCAGTGAATTTAAAGCAGGCAAGAATTTTTCTGTTCACTTCCGAGAGACCTGTTCTTGCTTCTTGCCTCTGAAATCTCTTGCCTCTATTTACGCAGGAAGGAAATACGGTCAGGGTGTACAATGGACATTGGCATAGATCTGGGAACAGCAAATATAATGATCACCATGGGCAGCAAGGGCGTGGTTTTCTACGAGCCCTCGGTGGTGGCGTTCAATAAAAAAACGGGAGAAATAACGGCAGTGGGCATGCAGGCTTATAAAATGCTGGGAAAGACCCCCGATTATATCGCCGTTATCCGACCCCTGTCGGACGGGGTCATCTCCGACTACGATATGGCGGAAAGCCTTATAAAAGAGTGCATACACAGAGTAACAAGCAGGCAGATGCTTATGCCGAGGATAGTTATGTGCGTGCCCTCCCTTATAACCGACGTGGAAAGCCGTGCGGTCATCGAGGCAGCAAGGCAGGCGGGTGCGCAGAAGGTGTACCTTATCGAAGAACCCGTGGCGGCGCTTCTGGGCGCAGGCTATGATATATCAGGGGCAAAGGGTCGGATGGTGGTGGATATAGGCGGCGGCACTACGGATATTGCCGTCCTTTCCATGAACGGCATTGTGGTGAAAAGCTCCGTAAAGCTTGCGGGTAATAAGATAGACGCCGCCATAATCAAATACGTTCAAAGCAAATACCGTGTGCTTATCGGGGAAAAATCCGCCGAAAACGCAAAGATCACCCTTGCAAACGTCTTTGACCCCGACGGCAGCAGGGAAATGTCCGTCAAAGGGCGCAATCTTGTGACGGGTCTGCCTGCTAAGGTGAAGCTTTACGATTACGACATTTACAAAGCAGTGGTCGACATAGCAAACGAGCTTTGCAGCGAGGTGAAGAACGTGCTGGAGCAAACTCCCCCCGAGCTTGCGGGGGATATCCACACCGAGGGCATAATCCTTACGGGGGGCGGCGCACTCATAGGCGGACTGGACAAGCTTATCGAAAAGGAAACAGGCGTAAAGACCTTTGCCGCCGACGACCCCATCCGCTGCGTTGCCAGAGGCACAGGACTTGCCTTTAAGTATATGGACAGCCTCCTTGACGGCTTTGAGCGTATCTCACTTTACGGCTACGAAAACAATTAAAATATAAGGGGAGTTTATTAAAGTTTGAAAGTTAGCGGTAAACCCCTAAGTTTCAGCGCACCTTTGGTGTGAAAGTCTTATTAACGGAGTGGAAAAAAATGAATACAGCAATGTTACTTAAACCCAAAAGCGCAGTGGCGTTTATATACGGCGACCTTTCCGCAGAGGAGGGTCTGAAGGAGTTTATAAAGGGCGGCTATACCGCAGTGCCCGTTATCGACCGTGACGGCGTGTACTTAGGGGTAGTCAGCGAGCGGGACTTTCTTTACAGACTGCTGGAGAGCAACGGCGCAGGGCTTTCGGAATCGGAAAACCTGACAGTCGCCGATCTTGCCTCCTGCACCCGCTTTGAACCTGTGCCCATTGACGCAGATATAGACACCCTTTTTGCCCGTATCATCGAGCAGAATTTCGTCCCCGTGGTGGACAGCAGGGGGATGTTTTCGGGGATAATCACCCGCCGTGACGTGCTTATGAGGGCCTTTAAAAAGCTCAATATCGCCAAGGGAGTAAGCAGCCGGTAAATACATATATTTTTTGAAAGGAATGATCTTAATGTCATATATTGATGAACTGGGAATGCGTGCACTGGAAGCCAAAAAATCCATAGCCACCGCAGGGACAAATGAAAAAAACGCCGCACTGGAGGCTATCGCCAAAAGCCTTACCGAAAATGCAGACAGGATAATCTCCGCAAACGCCCTTGACCTTAAAGCGGCAGCCGAAAGCGGTATGTCCCTCTCCCTTCAGGACAGGCTGATGTTAAACGAAAGCCGTATCGAGGGGATAGCCTCCGCCGTCAGGGAGCTGATAGCTCTCGAGGACCCTGTGGGCAAGATAGACAGCGGGTCTGTGCGCCCCAACGGTATGCGTATAACCAAGGTCAGAGTGCCTATGGGAGTTATCGGAATGATATATGAAGCCCGCCCCAACGTTACCGTGGACGCCGCCGCCATTTGCCTTAAAACAGGCAACGCCGTAATTTTAAGAGGCGGCAAGGCAGCATATAATTCCAATAAAATTATCAGTGAAATAATGCGGGAGGCAGTGGCAGCCGCAGGCTTTAACAAAGACATTATCCAGCTTATGGACGATACAAGCAGAGAGCTTACAACAGAGCTTATGAAAGCGGACAAATACCTTGACCTGCTCATTCCCAGAGGGGGCGCAGGGCTTATAAAATCCGTTACCCAAAATGCCACCGTCCCCGTTATCGAAACGGGCACGGGAAACTGCCACATTTTCGTTGACGAAAGCGCCGATATAGATATGGCTGTTTCCATTACCGACAACGCCAAAACCAGACGTCCCTCCGTGTGCAACGCAGCGGAAAGCCTGCTTGTCCACAAAAATATTGCGGAAAAATTCCTGCCCGCCGTCAAAGCAAAGCTTGACGAGCATTCTGTGGAGATAAGAGGAGACGGAGAAACCGCAAAAATTCTCGGCGGCTGCGTTATCCCCGCCACAGAAGAGGACTATGCAGCGGAATTTCTTGACTATATAATTTCCGTCAAGGTGGTTTCCGATGTCAGCGAGGCCATAGACCATATCGCAAAATATTCCACAAGCCACTCGGAATGTATTGTTACAAACAACCTGCAAAATGCAGAAAAATTCAAGAATGAAGTGGACAGCGCCTGCGTTTATGTAAATGTTTCCACAGCCTTTACCGACGGAGGAATGTTCGGGCTCGGTGCGGAAATAGGCATATCCACCCAGAAGCTCCACGCCAGAGGCCCTATGGGACTTTACGAGCTTACCTCCAACAAATACCTCATTGACGGCAGCGGACAGATAAGAGAATAAACGCCTGCCCCGAAAGGAACAACATTAAATGAAGAAAAATACAAACAGCAGCCCCGCAAAGACCGACCCCAAAAACGGCGAACTCAAAAATATGCTGGACTCCGCCTTTGAGGAGGATATTTCCGAAATAAACGAGCTTTCCGAAATGGACTCCCCCGCCTCCCCCAAGGCAGCCCTCAAGCCCTCCGCCTTTCATTTTGTGCTGGGGCTGATAGTTATCGTGCTGTCCGCCATAGGGCTTGCGTCCTCGGTCACCTTTGTGAAGCACCGCATTGAAAATATCGTCGACAATACCGACCAGAAGAACGAATTTGCAAAATTCATCTATCCCGTGGTCATCTGCGACCCTCCCCCCTTTGACCAGACCGCAAAGCTGAAGAACGAGACCCTTATTTCGGCTGCCGTGTGGGATATCATTCTCTTTGAGGATAAAAGCAAATACGATATGGATTTCGACTATATCATAGTCCCCCAGGTGGACGTGGAGCAGCACGCCGCAAAGCTTTTCGGCTCGGGGCTTTCCCTGACCCATACCACCATTGCGAGCGTTGACGTTTCCTTTTACTATGACGGGGAAATAAGCTCCTACCGCATTCCCGAAAACCCGAAATATTTTACCTATTCCCCATATATCGAGGAAATTTCCAAAATAGGCGAAAGCTATACCCTTACCGTAGGCTATGTTTCCCCCACCCCCGCCTGGCTCACACTCACCTCCGACGAAGCGCCCGAGCCGGAAAAATATGCGGAATATGTGGTGCAGAAGCGGGGCGAAAGCTTTACCTTAGTGGCTATCAGAAACTCCGATAAAGTGCCTGCGGACGGGCATGATTCGGGGCTGTAAGCCGCTCCGCAAAGGAAAGGAAATGCACAGCATGAGAGTCACCTATAATGAACGCCATAAAAAAATCGTCTGCGGCGGCATTGACCGGGTAAGAGCGGCTTTCGCAGAGGGCGATAAAGGGGAAATTCTTTCCCTTTTGCTGTGCCTTGATTTTTATCTTGACCCCTACTACGGACATAGACTTCCCTATGAAAAGGAGATTTTCGACCTTTTGCAGGAAACCGCTGTCCGCAGCAGTGATGACGATGTAACGGAGGACTGCCTTAATCTGTTAAGTTCGTACAGCTATCCTCCCTTTACAGTCATAGAGAAGAATATTGACAGTATCAAAGAAAACAACACAAGGCAGATGATAAGGGATTTTCTGTGCGAGCAAGACTTCGACTGCAATTTTGCAGAGCTTCACAAGATCATTGACGAACTGCATAAGGAATTCGGCGGCAGCTTCGGCTGGGCAATGATACCGCTTCCGCAAAGCGACGGTCATTATGTCCGGGAGCTGAAAAAAGAACTGGGCAAAGAAAACGAACTGTCAAAGGAAATGATATTTGCTGCCGCAAAAAATGAGGCAAGCGGTGAGGTTCTCTATTTTTTCCCCGGCACAACCTGGAGAATATATCACCCGACCCATTCGGATAATAATCCGGACGGTTCCCCTCTTTACCGTGAATTTCCCGATATTGAGGCATTGAGGGACTTTTTCCGAGAAAATATATAGCAAAGGACTTTTACATATGCCAAGAATCTACCCCCTTTTTTCCTCCAGTGGAGGAAACTGTACATACATAGGCAGCACCGCCGAGGGCATACTTATCGACTGCGGCGTTTCCTGCAAAAGGCTCTTCGCCGCACTGGAGCTTTCGGGACTTTCCGTAAACGCCGTCAAGGGAATTTTCATAACTCACGAGCATATCGACCATATAAGAGGACTTGCCGTGACCACAAAAAAGAAACCCATTCCCGTGTATGCCAATGCCGATACCCTCGACGTACTTTCCTCCAAAAACGTCCTTTCTTTCCAAAGCCGTGATATAACAGGCAGCGTGAAAATCGGCGGAATGACCGTTACCCCTTTCCCCACCTCCCACGACGCAGTATCCCCCTGCGGCTACCGCATAGACTTTGACAGCGGGGAATGCTGCTGCACCTGCACCGACCTGGGTGTTGTCACCGATAAAGTCAGAGCCGCCTTAAAGGGTGCGAATGCCGTTTTGCTGGAAGCAAACTATGACGAGCAAATGCTCCGTGAGGGGGACTATCCCGCCGAGCTTAAACAGCGTATCCGCTCTGAATACGGCCACCTTTCCAACAGCGACAGCGGTAAATTTGCCGCAAAGCTTGTTGCAGACGGCACAACACGGATAATCTTAGGTCATCTTTCCCGGGAAAACAACACCCCCCAAACCGCAGCGGACACCGTCGCCGATATTCTGAGCGATTATGGCTTCACCAAAGACAAGGACTATATCCTCACCTGCGCCCCCGTGGAAACAAGCGGCGGTTATGTAAGCTTTTAGCCTGCCGACCGCATACCGTCCCGTTTAATTTACCGAACAGCTCAAACAGCATTCCGGAAAAGGAGAACATACTTTGAAATATCAACTGGTAATTTTCGACCTTGACGGCACTATCCTCAATACTCTTGAGGATTTGAAAAACGCCGCCAATTACGCCCTCAGTCAGAACAGTTTCCCCGAAAGGACTACAGACGAGATCCGCCGCTTTGTGGGCAACGGCATAAGAAAGCTTATTGAAAGAGCAGTCCCCACGGGCACGGACGAAGAAGCGATCGTAAAAGTCCACGAAAAATTCACCGAATTCTATAAAGCCCACTGCTCCGACAACACAAAGCCCTACGAGGGTATCGAAGATATGCTGGAAGCCCTGCGGAAAGCGGGCTGCCTTACCGCCGTAGTCTCTAACAAAGCCGACTACGCCGTGCAGGAGCTTTGCAGGGAATATTTTCCCGGGCTGTTCGACTGCGTGGCGGGCGAGCGGCAGGGCATTCGCAAAAAGCCCGCCCCCGACACGGTGAACGCTATTCTCGCAAAGCTGGATATCTCCCCCGATAAAGCGGTCTATATAGGCGATTCCGACGTGGACGTCATGACCGCCGCCAATGCCCATATGGATATTATCGCCGTGGACTGGGGCTTTCGTGACAGACAGTGCCTGACAGCTTCGGGAGCGAAAGTCATAGTCTCGACCCCCAAGGAGGCTTTGGAAATCATTCTGAACGCCTGAATGTCCGACAAACGCCCGGGCATTCAAACCGTATACCCATAAAATATACGGGATTTTTTGCGGCAGTAAGAATGTAGGATTTGCAATGGAATTTGTACTTGAACTTTACAAAGGCTGTAAATGCGTAAAAACAGGTAAAGAACTTCTCTTCGGAATGACCCCCGAGGAAGTTTCCGAGGCGCTCGGAGAGGAAAGTCAGGGAATTGTGCGAGGGTCGGAGGAAATGTACACATATCTCACAGCAGATTACAAAAATAATCTCGCCGTTGCTTTTCAGTTTTATTCCGAAGCGGTACTGTACATTGACGATGAAAGATATCCGAAGCTTTGCGGCAAGAATTTATGCGGAATGAAGCATAAAGAGCTGAAAAAAATAATTAAGCAATACGACCCCGACTGCATTGACGATGCAGGGGTGCAGTCTTTAAAAATGGGTATCGGAACATATTACGAAAGTACCGCCTATCAGGTTCCCGAAGCAATTATAATTTTCAAACAAGGATATTACGATTAATTCATTTAATATACAAATCAATCCCGAAATAAAAAGACCTGTCCTCATAAGCGCAAGAGGACAGGTCATTTTGTTTTCCCAATTCCCCCATTTGTAGGTAATCGCCAAATCACCATGGTCACTTCCCTTATTTCATTGTATCACAACTTCAAGCAAATGTCAATAGCTTTAAGCAATTTTACGAGACAAACAGCAAATTCTACCTATTACACAAAATCACAAAATAAATTTGTGCAACAAGCACAACGCAACACATATCAGCATAACAAAAAATCCGTCCCCTAAAAAAGGGGACGGAAAATTTTCGGAACTGTAAGAAATCTCTTACGCCTTCAGGCAACATTAGCCAAGCTCAGCGAAGTACTTGATAGTTCTTACCATCTGAGAGGTGTAGGAGTTCTCGTTGTCGTACCAGGAAACAACCTGAACCTCATAGAGATCGTCGGAGATTTTGGAAACCATAGTCTGAGTAGCGTCAAAGAGAGAACCGTATCTCATACCGATAACGTCGGAAGAAACGATCTGCTCCTCGTTGTAGCCGTAGGATTCGGTAGCCGCTGCCTTCATAGCTGCGTTGATGCCCTCCTTGGTAACGTCGCTGCCCTTAACAACTGCCGTAAGGATAGTGGTGGAACCGGTGGGAACGGGAACTCTCTGAGCAGAGCCGATAAGCTTGCCGTTGAGCTCGGGGATAACAAGACCGATAGCCTTTGCAGCGCCTGTGGAGTTGGGAACAATGTTTGCAGCGCCTGCTCTTGCACGTCTGAGGTCGCCCTTTCTGTGAGGACCGTCAAGGATCATCTGATCGCCTGTGTAAGCATGAATGGTGCTCATGATACCGCTCTGGATAGGAGCGTAATCGTTAAGAGCCTTA
>CAZGAZ010000053.1:0-24722 GCA_964523835.1 uncultured Ruminococcus sp. | reverse complement strand
ATATCTTGTCTGCGGCTTTTTGTTCATAATTTGTTTACTCGTTGAAATACCGTGCCAATGCCTTACAGCAGGCATTGGCATACCGTTTTCGGGAAAAATTTTTTTACAGGCTCTTAAAATCCCATTTTATAAAGCCGCACTTTCGCCTGGAATTCCTCATCATCGGGGAAAAATTCCGCAGCCTTTATGTACCATTCCCGTGCCTTGTCCATATCGTATTCCGTGCCTTTTTCATACTGGTAACAGTACCCCAGATTTCTCATAGCTGTACCGCTGCCCAGCTCCGCCGCTTTTTTGAAAAGCTCAAAGGATTTCTTCATTTTTTTCTTGTTGTCCTCATCCTGCCCGTAAATTGCTGCGAGATTTGTCATGCTTGCAGCGTGACCCATTTCGGCGCCTTTCTTAAAAAGCTCCTCTGCCTTTTCCTCGTCAATATCCACGCCTCTGCCCTTGCTGTAGCAAAGAGCAAGAGTGCATATCCCCTCTGCGCTGTTTTGCTCGGCGGACTTTTTTGCCCATTCAAAGGATTCCTTTATGCCATCTTCATCATCGGTTTTTACGCAGAGATTGTAAAGCAGTGCGGAAAACTTTGCCTGCATATCCGGGTCGCCCGCCTTTGCCTTTTTCAGCGTCTCTGCTATTTGCTGCACTGCCTCATAGGAGTCTGTGGCGTCGCTGTCGCCGTTTTCCGCAGCTCTTATTATCCAGTATGCGGACTTTTCAAAATCCCTTTTTGTGTTCAGATACAAAGCGCTCAAACAATACTGGGCAGTGCCTATATCATACTTCTCCGACAAGGTTGTGTACAGCTCGAATGCTTTTTCCTGTTCATCTTCATCCATGTAATATTGTGCAAGCCTCAGCATAACGCCGATATTTCCCGCCTGCACTTCCTTCATTATCTCATCCATATTTATTTCGCCGTTCTCATCATCTTCATCAAAACCGTGAAGTCCCGACATTAATGCAGAGAACTGATTTTCTTCGCCGAAAAGCCTTGCTGCCATCATGCTGTCCTCCATAAACTCGTCCTCATAAGCCCTTGCAGTTACAACGGACATTCTGAAAAATGAAAATTCCACGCAGCTGAGTTTGGGACGGCGGTATCCCTCAACGGTCTTTGCCGCAAGCTTTCCGTTCACCGCCGTTATAAGTATGCCGCAGCTGTTCGGGTCAAGCTCGTCTATTTTTTTATCCAGTCCCTCTCTTTGAAGATAAAGATTAAGGTTGTTTCCCCCATTGAACATAATTTCGTAATTCCTCGGGTCGGACATATTATCGTCCGTCATATTTTCCACGTTTATTTCACCGCCGAAGCTTTGAGCAATGGCATATCCTTCTCCGGCTGCGGAATCGGAAATATCCGCAGTTCCCGATGTTCTGCGCATAAATGCCGACATTTTTATCTCATGGTTTTCATACTCAAAATAAAAATAGTAGGGGAATGAAATAGGCTCCATAGTGTAATTCATAGTCACAAAGTTATGTTCCTCAAAGGTCATTTTACTAAGTTCTTCCATAGCCTCGCCGCTGACAAATACAGGCAGCATATTGTTATTTTCTTTTGACATAAATAATCCTCCGTTTTATTTTTCCTAAAATTATTTTCCCGCAGAAAGTGGGAAATTTCCTGCCTTTTCGACCTCCTTTATTATATTATAACATAATAGGCGGACAGATTATGTCATTGCCGGGAAAATATTCTGTAAAATATCTTAATGTTTTTTTTTTTTTTTTTTTTTTTTTTTTTTTTTTTTTGAATAAATTATGAAGCTGCTGTACAATCCTATATTATTTCCGAAAACCTATTCAAAAGAATCCTGCATGAATCCTATAAAATTCACCCGCTGCCTCATCACCCTCAGCTTATCTGCAAGCTCCGGAAGCTCTTTATATTTCCCGTAAATTTTTTCATAATAATTCTCGCACATTTCATTAGGCCTTGCCGTGCATATCTGAAATCCTCCCGTAAAACAATTGCGATCCTACAACTCAAACCATTTCACGCACTCGGGACGCTTACTCGTGTTTACAAATTCACGAATACATTCAATTGTCTTTTTTCTGTCAATTACAAATTGCCTCTCAATTTCAATATCTCCGAAGTCAACCGCTCCGTTCGCCGTATTTTCGTCATTCAAACAGGCGGCAAAATCATCGGCGCTCTTAAAAAAATTAATATTAGCCGCATTGCCCTTTATCATCACAGAAATGCAGGGATATTCCCTTTCGCCCGTTATCCATATCTCGTTTTCATTATCTATGCTATTGCTTTCCAATTCCTCAATTAATTCGTTAATGCCTATTTCCCGGTTATTGAAATTTGCACGGTATATTGAATTCTCCATATTATTTATCCGCATCTTCCGCCTATTTATCCCGTAGATTTTTGAGCCGTATTCAATTTCAAGTTTATCCGGATTTTTTTCATCATGCGGGATCACAAATACCCCGATAATGAGATGATAAATTATCGGAAAGTATTTTTTTATTTCACCGATAAATTTTTCTTCAAATTTCTCAAGCTCCAAAGGTTCTAACTCACTCATAATGTCACCGGGATAATAGTAAAAATCAAATACTTCATTGTCAGTATCGCCGTATGCCATTATATTTGCGGAATCATATGTATTATGAAATATACTCACAGCTATCCCTCCTTAAAATCAAAACATATTATCTATCGTTACGGTTCTTTTTGAGATTTTGTAAATTTTTGATTTATAGCTTATCAGCAGGTATTCGGGATTATCCTCCGAGTGCGGGATCGCATATATTGTGTAAGTCACCCTGTAAACCTCGACATCATATTTTTCAAGTTCGCCGATAATGATATTAAAAAATTCATCCATCGCCAAAAGGCCGTATTTATCGCCAATATCACGGGGAAGACAGGGATAACAATATAAATCAAAGGTTTGGTTTTTCAGATTTTCAAACAGTATTATTTCCGTAAAGCTTTTAATGTTATATATGTTCATGTAAAGTCCTCTCAAAATTTTTTCAGGTTCGGTTTTTAACTTTTTTATACAGGAGATAATTTTCCTTATAAGCTGTCTTTATTTTATCCGACAGATCATCTTTGCTTTTCGGATTTATTTTCTCATTACTCAAAAAAATTTCAAAGGTAAAAATTTTTTCAAACCGGGAAAAAAGCTTAAAAATTTCCTCCGAATTTTTTTCAATATTACCGAGCATACCTTTGATCTCAATTCCCACAGCTTCCGATAAATCATTATTATGCAGATAAATTTCCGCACCATATTTTGATTTGTAAAAATTATCCTTGACTCTTTTTATCCCTCTTGACCCGTTTAAGATTTCGTAAATATCTTCCTTGGGAATTTCGGTATTGCCAACAATTCTCCATAAGGAATTTTCACATAATATACTTGCCCCTGCGAAAACTATTGTAATGTGAAAATCATACATGCCCATATTTTGCACCGCCTCTTTTTATAATTTTTCGGCCGATATTTATATCATGTTTGTCGCCCGGATTAAGGAAAACATCAAAACAATCAGCTGCGTAACCGCACAATAGCTTATACCCCAAATATTTATATTTGCAAATGCATCGGTAAATTGCTTCTGTTTCCTTTTTTGTCCTGCTGCCGTAAACTCTGTAAAAGGTATCAAAATAAATGGGAATATTATATTCCTCAAGCATTTGCTCCCGACCTTCACTGCTGTGGTCGATTTCCAAAGAAAGTCCGCATTCCGCCAGTATTTTTTCGGGAGTTGCAGGGACGGGAATTTTTATAAATTCATTCTCACCGTTCCAATGATCGGTTGAATTTCTTTTGGCAGCGTAATGATAATCAAAAAAATTATTCACCTCACCGTCCCAAAAATATCTGTTTTCAAAAACCGAATAATAAATATCGGCAGGCTTAAAGGATTTGTAAAAACCAATGCCTCCGAAGGCAAAAGGAATTCGCGGACAGGGCACCTTTATCACAAATTCAATCTCGTTTTCCTCGCACCAATCCCAGGTTTTGAAAACGATTTCTATATATAATTCCCTTAAAAATGAACGGTAAAAAAATTTGTTGTTTTCTTTTTCCTTTAATTCCTCAAAGCTTTTGTAGACGCCATCCGAAAAATTTTCAGCCATGGTATCTATATTTATCAGCTGCGGAATTTCAATAAAGTCCGAATCTGCTTTTCCGGAAATTTTTTCAATGCGATTATTGATCTTATCATAAAAATATCTTGCATTTTCTCCTTTTGAACCGTATATCATAAATCGTCCCGCATAGGCTGCGTCAAGCTTTATCTTTCCTGCAAGCATATCTCTCAAAAGCTCTGCGCTTTCGGGCAGCCGCACGGTTTTTCCGTTGGAAAATCCGATCAGCTTTGCACTTACCGCATATTCTTCGGCATTTTCTCTCGGTTTGAATCCAAACTCGGAAATTTTCTTTAAATACCCAAGCAGATCATCCTTGTTTTTCTCCGAAAAAATTTCATGTGATTTGATTTTATGTTCACCGCAAAAATTTTTTAAAATATCCTCCGCCGATAAAATTTCATAAACGCTTTCCACGCAGTTCCCGTCAAATATGTATAGATTTTCATTATACTTTACGCTCGTGTAAACCTCGCACCAGGCAGGTACTCCCATACGGTAGAGGTCGTACGGATATTTGTTTTTCATATTCGTTCAAGCTCCTTGATTAAATTATTTCTCTGTTCCCAAAACATTCCGCCCCAAACTCTCTCATCTTCTCCGCTTTTCCCTCAATCTCCAAATCATATCTGTGTCTGCCGTCATTCAAGTTCACACCGAAAAGCTGTCCCGAATCATCGTAGCAAAATTCAAAAATTTCCTCCCTGAAACCGTCGCAAACTACTGCCTTCATCAGTCTGCCGCAGCTGTAAAAATACTCGGAACAAATAAGATCGTATTTACCGTCAATTTCCTTGTCAATGTATTTATTAAGTGAAATAAGCTCGCTGTTTTCATTGTATTTTAAAATATAAAAATGGCTTAAACTCACTATTCCGTCATAATTCGGCTTGTAAAATAAATACACCCTGTCGCCCTCAAAATTTTCAATTATTACATCATAGCACTCATCATCGTTTTCATGGGATATGAATTTGATTTTTATCAGTTCATCTCCCTTGTACCAATATTCAAAATATGATTTTGTCTGCGGCGGAGCTTTCACAAACCGCCCCCGCCGTGATTTTTTATCCTTAAAAATATCCGTCAGATCGGGCTGATAATATCCCAATTCATCATATGAACCCGTGAAATATTTCTTCCCGGTAACACACTCCCTGCACCTTTTGTTTAAGCTGTGATAAGCGCTTTTATACTCTTCATTTATTTTGTTCGTAAATTCGTTTTTAAACATTTTTACCTCCCGCTAATCTTTCGTTCGCACCAAAGGTACCCTGAAACTTAGGGGCTGTTCCCGCTATGTTTCAAACTTATACCCCACCGAAATTCTTTTCCCATTTTCATAATTATCCCGCTGCACTTTTCCGCCGATTTTTTATCGCCGTATTGCGTGAACTTTTTCTTGCATAATCTAAGCCCGTCAATTACATTTTTCCGGAATTCATCTTCGCCGCATTCAATCGTTCCGAGCGTTTCTCCCGAACAAGAATTGCGGCATTGCAGGCGCAGCTTGCCATTTGTTATTTCGCCTGTCATTTCAAAGCTGCCGTCCATAAACAGCAATTGCAGCTGTCTGCTTGTGTTTCTTTTGGCTGTAAGCTCATCTGCCCACCACCCCAGTATGGGAAATACAAAATCCGTCCATTCCTCATTGGGAAAATTAAAGCCCTCCGAGGTTATGTAAATTTTCCCGAACAGGCTTTTGCCAAGCTTGTTGTATTCCAAATCTTTTTCAATAATTATTTTCAATTTTTTCCACTCCGTTAATCAGACTTTCACACCAAAGGTACGCTGAAACTTAGGGGATTACCGCTAACTTTCAAACTTTACATACACCTCTTTAAATTTTTTTATATTTTATCCTGCAATTTTATTATACCAGACCTTTCCTGTCTGTGTCAAGCAGCCGAGCCTCTGTTTTCGGAACTTTACGAATAAATTGTCCGCCGAAATATAAGTGTTTACCGCTTTTTCCTAAAAAAAGCCGATCAAAGGTGTTTCCAGCCGCCATGGCCATGCATGATCTGCAGGGAAACACCGCTGCCCATAGCCATTTTTAAAATCAAGAAAATATTGAAAGCGATTTTATCGGCGTTTTCATGAATTTTTAATAAAAGTTATCAAATTCGGGGTTGACAAATTCATCCTGTTATGGTATAATATTGTCGGAATATTCAGATTGTGTACGTTAATTGAAAGGATTGGTTGACAATGAGTTCATATAATTCCCCCGAGTGGATCAAAAAATCCGCTGTTTATCACATTTATCCCTTAGGCTTCTGCGGCTGCGAAAGAACAAGAGCAGAGCTTTCGGGCGAGCCTGTAAACAGGATAAAGAAAATTTCCGACTGGATCCCACATCTTAAATCCATGCATATAAATGCGGTTTATCTGGGGCCGATCTTTGAGTCGGCAGCCCATGGCTACGATACCTCGGACTATAAAAAGATTGACGGGAGACTGGGCACTAACGAGGACTTTTCACAGGTGTGCAAGGCTCTTCATGAAAACGGCATAAGAGTGATTCTTGACGGCGTTTTCAACCATGTGGGCAGGGAGCATTTCGCATTCAAGGACGTTTGCGCAAACCGAAATAACTCCAGATACTGCGGCTGGTTCTGTAACCTTAATTTCGGCGGAAATTCCCCCTATAACGACGGCTTCTGGTACGAGGGCTGGAACAACTGCTACGACCTTGTAAAGCTCAATCTCAGAAATAACGAGGTCGTTGAATATCTGCTTGACGCCGTTAAAATGTGGATAGACGAGTGGGATATCGACGGTATCCGCTTTGACGCTGCAGACTGTCTGGATAACGATTTTATAAAGCGCATACATTCCTTTACCCGTTCATTAAAGCCCGATTTCTGGCTTATGGGCGAGATAATCCACGGAGATTACAGGCGCTGGGCAAATCCCGAAATGTTCGACTGCGTGACCAATTACCAGTGCTACAAGGGGATATATTCCTCCCACAACGACCGCAACTATTTCGAGATCGCTCATTCTATCGAGTATCAGCTGGGGCAGTACGGAAACATCTATATGTACAACTTTGTGGATAACCACGACGTTGCAAGGCTCGCCAGCGTGTTATCCGACTACGACCGTATTTACTGCTGCTATACCATGCTCTATACCATGTACGGCGTGCCCTCTATATACTACGGCAGCGAATTCGGCATAAAGGGCGCAAAGGGCAGAGGCGCTGACGCAGACGTTGCCATAAGACCCTGCCTTGAACTGGACGACATTCCCGGCAGAGATGATATGCTCCTGTCTCACATAAGCGCACTGGGCGCTATACGCAGTGAGATTCCTGCTATCCAGTCGGGCGAATACAAAAAGCTCGACCTTAAAAATCAGACCTTCCTGTATCAGCGAGAGCTGAACGGTCAGGTGGTTTATATCGCCCTTAACATATCCGACGGAGATTACACCTTTAATTTTGACTGCAAATATTCCGAGATCGCAGACCGCCTTACAGGCAGACATTTTTCCGTAAACGGCGGCAGGGCAAGCGTTACCGTACCCAAAAATCATTCAATGATACTGGTGGATTCCGCTCTTTCGGCACAGCCTGTGAGCAGTGCGTCCGAGACTAAACCCGAGAAAGCTTCCGAGCCTGTTAAGGCAGAAATGGTTCATACTGAACCTGTTCATACTGAACCTGTTCAGACCGCACCCGTGCAGACTGCTCCCGAGCCTCCCGTACAGAAGGGTACGCCCTCCGCAGGAATTCCCGAGGGACGGCATATTGTGATAGGCGGCCGTTACCGTCATTTCAAGGGCGGCGAATATGTGGTGCTGAATGTGGCTCACGATCACGAAAACTACGAGGAACAGGTGGTTTATATGCAGACCACCGATAAGCCGAGGGTCTGGGTGCGTCCTCTGAAAATGTTCTTGGAGGATGTGAACGACCACGGAAACGTGAAGCCCAGGTTTGAATTTATAGGAAATATGGAGTAAATATTTTAAGCAGCGGGGCATTGGTATTTTAAAAGAAACGCCGGTTAAATCATTTTTAAGCTTTTAAGGTTTTGAAAAAATTAATCGGCATTTCCTTTGCTTTACTAAAGACCGAAGGACAGCTTTATTAAGATGAATAAAAAGAATTTATTTTGACTGGAGGAAATGAAAATGTCAAAATACATTAAAGCATTTCGGTGCGTTGGTTATGCAATGAGCAGAAAAGATTTCGTGAACGGTCACCCTCAGAGCTTCTTTGAAGTGAGAGGGGAAGACCGCTGACCCGGACAGGGAGGTGACGGGATATGAAGATCGATCGTCTTATCGGTATACTTTCGATCCTTTTGCAGAGGGAGCGTGTAACGGCTTCGGAGCTTGCGGAGGAATTTGAAGTGGCAAGACGCACCATCGACAGAGATGTGGAGGACCTGAACAAAGCGGGCATTCCCGTGGCAGCCCAGCGGGGCAAGGGCGGGGGACTTTACATAATGGACGGCTATACTCTTGACAAGACCCTGCTGAACCGCACGGAAATGCTGGCAATTTTAACGGGGCTCAAAAGCCTTGACAGCGTTGAGGGCACAAATAAATACCGGCAGCTTATGAACAAGCTTTCCTCGGACGGAGGAAAAGAGACCGACAGCATGATAATCGACCTGTCCATGTGGAGCAAGGACGCAATAGCCCCTAAAATAGAGCTTATGCGGACGGCTATTGAAAAGTGCGAGACAGTGCGCTTTGAGTACATTTCTCCCGAGGGCACGACTAAGAGGGAGATAGAGCCCTACCGCCTTGTTTATCAGTGGTCAAGCTGGTATGTGTGGGGCTGGTGCAGGACAAGAGAGGATTATCGTATGTTCCGTTTGTCGAGGATAACGGACGTCAGTGCAACGGGGAATATTTTTGAGAGCAGGGTCATTCCCGAATACAGCTGCGACAAGCTGCGGCACACCAAGGGCGGGCTTTCCGTTACGGTGCGGTTCGACAAATCGGTAAAATGGCGGCTGGCAGATGATTTCGGGGCGGAGAACATCACCGAGGACACGGACGAGCTGACCCACACCTTTAACTGGTCGGACACGTCGTCGCTGTTCTCTTATATCCTCACATTCGGCGATAAAGCGGAGATAGTTTCGCCCAAAAAGCTGCGGCAGGAATTTGTCGAGTTTGCGGAAAAAATTCTGAAAATATATAAATGACCGGATTTTATATTTTAAGCAAGGCGGAAAAAGCCTTGCTTTTTTCTTTGGGGGATAGAGCGGATTTGTTTTGACAGCTTTTGATTTTCATTGCTGTCGAAAATTGTTGACAATATTTTCATTTTATGGTATAATGAGTATTACAGTTTAATGTGCGAAAGGAACGGTTTTATATGGCACTTATAAAATGCCCGGAATGCGGAAAGAAAGTATCGGATATGGCAAAGGCTTGCCCGAAATGCGGAATGCCTTTGGATAACTTAAACACCGCCGATGTTGATAACGAAGCGGTTTCGGGAAACAGTGCAGTTATAAAAAAGGTTCAAACCAAAAAAATATTAATAATTATTGCGGCTTGTTTGGTGGCTTTGATTTCGGTATTTCTTATCTATTTATATGGTGGTTCACAGTATAAATTAGACGACGTTACTATGTATAAATTGGGCATAACAAAGGAAGAGGCTGCGATAATTAATAAGGCATATGGTGAAATTGATCGGGAATGTAAATTATCACAAATTTTCGGCTTTGCGCTCAAAGAAGAGCGTACTTCAAGTGAGGACTTTTCACGTGAATATTTTATTGATAAAATGCTGAACGAATACGCACCATTAAGTGAAGAAATAAATATTGCTTTCACTCTTAATGAACCATACTATAATTTTTCCAAACATATCTTAGAATATTATTATGGTGATGGTGACATTAATTATCAGTATAATAAGGATGTTAATAAAGAATATCGAGAAAGAATTCAAAATTCTCTTAAGAAAATCAAAGACGAATATTGCAAATAATCTTGTTTTTACCGAAATCACCGCACTCAAAATAATATTTTACCAACAGTTTGGCATAATATATAACAGAACTTTCTTTGCGAAAGGCCTGATTATATGAAGAAAAAATATATCCTCCCCGGGTTTGCAATTTTCACGGGACTTGCTCTGATATTCCGTCCGACCCTTATCACAGGGATATTTAGCACTCTTTGGTGTGCCGCCCTGCCTGTTTTCACGGGGATAATCATCACCGCTGTTATGAACCCCGCCGTAAATGCCGTTGAAGATTTTTTCGGAAAGCTGCCCCACAGGGGAAATTCCCCGAAAAAATGGCGCAGACCCGCCGCCATAACCGTTGCTTACCTGCTTGCCGCCGCCGTCATTGCCGCCGTTATCAGCATAATAATCCCACGCCTCGGCGACAGCATACGCCTTTTCATAAACAGCTTTGACGGCTATTACAGCCTTTTCCGTGAACGGGCGGAAAAAATTATCGGCAGCAAGGGGGTCATAAACCTTTTTGACAGGATAGCAAAAACCGTCTCCGAGGAATTTCCCGAAATGCTCGGACGAACCTTTACCGCCACTGCGGGCTTTATCAAGGCGGCAGGCAATTTTATCGTGGGAGCGGTGCTCTCGGTCTACATCTTAGCGGAAAAGCACGTGATAATGGATTTCCTCGGGGGAGCGGCTGCCGCTGTGATAAGCGATAAAAATCTCAAAAGGCTTTCCCACTGCCTGCGGGTAGTTTACGATTCCCTCACCAATTTCATCAGCGGGCAGATAACCGAGGCGGTGGTGCTGGGTACTCTCTGCTTTGCGGGAATGGTGATGTTTCGGTTTGAGTACCCGTTGCTTATCAGCGTGATAATCGGAGTTACCGCCCTTGTGCCTGTGGTGGGGGCGTTTGTGGGGGCAGTGCCGTCGGTGTTTGTGCTGTTCCTTGTCAAGCCATCCTCGGCGCTGTGGTTTGTAATTTTCATTATAATTTTGCAGCAGCTGGAAAATAATCTCATTTATCCAAAGGTCGTTGGCAAAAGCGTGGGACTGCCGCCCCTGCTTATACTCATCGCCATAATCGTGGGCGCAGAGCTTGGCGGCGTTTCGGGGATAATGCTGGGCATTCCGCTGCTGTCAGCCGCTTACACTCTTGCACGGGAAAAGCTGCTGGAAACAAGGGGAAGCTGATGATGTTACAGGCATTTGCACGTGCAGATGAAAAAACAAGAAAAAATTTCTCGTTAAATTGTTATTTATCGAGATTTTTTCTTTTTTCTGCCTAAAATTTGCAATGCCTATTGATTTTCGTGAAAAGATGTGGTATAATTTAAGTTAGGGTTTCGGAAAATACTTAACATTTCCCGTGAACGCCCACAAATGCTCAGAAAGGAATGGCTGAAAATGGGTCTTTTCGACAAGGAAAGCAAGAAGAAAAAGCAGGATCAGGTGGAGCTTCAGAATATTGTGCTTGATATAGACGAGAAAAAGTTACAGGTTTCCGAGGAATTTCTCGGGCAGATGACCAAAATTTACATAAGCAGATATATGAAAGTCGTCAACGAAAACATTGCGGATATGGGCAGGCTGTCCTCCATTGCTCTGCTGTTCAGAAAATACGAGGTCATAAACAAAAATCTTGATATGCTCATTAAAATAGAACCTTACTACAGATACAAAAACATTACCCCCTCGGAATACAAGCTGGAGGTTGAGGAAAAGCAGGAGCAATTTATAAATTCCCTTATAGCACGGGAATGGAGGAAGGTAAAGCCATCCAACTCCTCGGTGCGGGACGATCCTACGCTGGAAAGCAAGGTGCGCAAGTTCTTTGCGGGCTTCGAACCCTTTAAGTCAAAAATGCCACAGAGCTCTCTCGATCTGTTGGAAAATCTTTTTGAAAGCGCATTTCCCGAGGAGGCGCAGGCTTCGTCCGATAAGGCTGCACAGGCGGCTGCCGAAGCAATTGCGGCGGCTGAAAATGCGGATATGAATGTTTTTGTGGAGGAAACCTTTGAAGACCTTTCCGAGGCTGCCGTCCCCGAGGATGAGGAGACGCCTGCGGAATGATAGTTCACACCCGGCAGGAACGGCAATCCCGAAAGCTGCAGTGTCTCCTGAACCACTTCCCGGTAAACAGCGGCGTGAACAGGTGAAAACGGGTCATAAAGCAGCTTATTATCCCGCATAAATTTTGAATACAGGAGTAAATTATTATGAAAAAAACAAGAAAATTTGCAAAGACCGCAAAGACAACAAAGCGATTGGCGCTGGCTGCGGCAGTAATTATGTCGGTCTGCGTTTTCTCCGCCTGTTCGAGTGCGCCGAAAAACACGGTCAATTCCATTGATGACCTTGCAGGTAAGCAGATAGGCGTTCAGCTGGACACTGTGGGAGACGGCCTTGCTTCCGAGATTGAGGGAGCTGACGTGGAGCGCTACACCAAGGGTGCGGACGCTATCCAGGCGCTCAAGCAGGGCGCTATCGACGCTGTTATAATCGACAACGACCCCGCAAATGTATTTGTTTCTCACAATTCCGATATTAAAATATTGGACGAGGCTTTTGCTGACGAGGAATATGCCATTGCAATCCGCAAAGGCAACACCGAGCTTCTGGATAATGTAAACAGCGCTCTGGCGGAGCTTAAAGCGGAGGGCATACTTGATAATATCAAAGCCAACTGGATAGGGGATTCTGCTACAGGCAAGCCCTATGTATTCCCCGACGGCACATTTCCCGACGGCGGGATAGAGCCTGCAGAAAAGCTTATTATGGCAACAAATGCAGAGTTTCCCCCTTATGAGCTTATGGTAGGAGAGGATGTAGGCGGCTTTGATGTGGATATGATGAGGGCAGTCTGCGCCAAGCTTAATATGGAGCTGGAAATTAAAAATATGGAGTTTGACACCATAATAACTGCGGTGGAATCGGGCACGGTAGATGTGGGCGTTGCCGGAATGACGATAACAGATGAGCGCAAGGAAAAGGTGGATTTCTCCGACCCTTACACTACCTCACAGCAGGTCGTGGTAGTCAGGAAATAACCTTTTAAGGAGTAGGTTTTATGTTTTGCACATACTGCGGCGGGGAGCTGCGGGAGGGCAGCGAATTCTGCACCAAATGCGGGCAGAAGATAAGCCCCGGGTATATTCCGCAGCCTGCCGTTCCCGGCGATCCAAACGGGGAGAACAGGTCTGCAAGGGTAGATTATGCGGAGCCGTCTTTTCAGATAAGGTGCACTTCCTGCAATGAGATAATAGGGGACGGGGCGCACCCGGTGAACAACTGCCCCTACTGCGGCAGAGTGCAGGGGCTGAATATTGCGGTAGCTCCCGACAGCCCGGGCGGATATACCGGGCAGACGGTAATGCCGGGAAATTACGGTGGAGCAGGTTACAACAACGGCGGAAGCAGTGCCGGAAGAAAAGCCCGAGGGCCTTACGGCGGCGTCGGCAAGCGAATGGCAATTGCCACTGCGTGCTTTGCACTTGCTGCCGTTATGTTTATAATAGCGGGCATAACAAGCCTTGTTAAAGATGAATTCGTGCATGAAGAGATAATATGGCCGCAGTCGGGACTTTCCCAGATGATCCCCGGAATGAACGGGACGGGGGAAATTTACCGTGACGGCAGCGATATGTTTTCGGCGGATATTTACGGAGTAAGCAAGTCCGATTATGCCACCTATGTGGAGCAGTGCAAGTCAAACGGCTTTGATGTGGACGTGGTAAAGGATTACGACAGCTTTTACGCCTACAATGCCGAGGGCTACAAGCTGGCTCTTGACTATTATAACTACGACGACGAGCTTAGCATAAGGCTCACAGCCCCTATTGCCATGCGGAAAATAACGCTGGCGGACAATGGTCTCGGAGGGCTGCTTCCGGCTCTTCCCTCGGATATGGGATATATAGAGACCGAAACGGAAAGCTATATGAATTTCTATCTGGGCGAGGTTACAAGGGAGCAGTATGACGAATTTGTCACATCCTGCATTCAGAGCGGCTTTGATTATGAATACAGCCGCAGCGGAGATTATTTTTACGGCGACAACGGGGACGGCGTTTCCCTTACCGTGCAGTATGTGGGAAATAATACTATTGAGATAATGCTGAATGATTAAAAAATAGTTGCGTAAAGGCTTTTCTTAAAAGTACAAGATGTATTGAGGCAGGATGAGCAAATTCATCCTGCCTCGTTTTTAATATCACAGGTCAGCGTGCAGAGTAAGTGTCGTCATTTCTTCGGTTCATGGTCTCCACCAGATAGTAGAATTCGTTCTTGTACTCATCGGCTTTGTAATCATACCGAGAAAGCTGCTCCAGAACGCCGTCATAGCTTATGTCATTGCAGTAGCGGCTGCCTCTCAGTATCATTCCGAACCGTGCACAGGCGGAGGCAAAGTTAAGTCGCTCGCTCATTTCGCTTCTGTGATCCCGGGCAGATACGGGATATTCCAGCAGACTGCTTGTGCCCCCATCGGGCTGCTTGTAACGAATGCTGAGGGTCAATAGGTCTGTGCTGTCGGTGGTTGCCGTTGTCTCGGCTTTCTGAGAGTATTTCAGCCCGGTGCCGCCCATATCAACATCGCTGTCCGCAGGGATTATTTCATAAAGCACGGTCACGCTGTGGCCTGCGCCCACTTCTCCTGCGTCTTTGGTGTCGTCCGCAAAATCACGGTCGGAGAGGCTGCGGTTCTCATACCCTATAAGGCGGTAGCCCTTGACATAGGCAGGGTTGAACTCTATCTGGAATTTAACGTCCTTGGCGGCGGTGAACAGCGTTCCGCTCATTTCGTCCACCAGCACCTTTTTAGCCTCCCGCTCGCTGTCAATGTAGGAATAATTTCCGTTACCGTGGTCTGCCAGAGCCTCCAGACGATTGTCCTTGTAGTTGCCCGTGCCAAAGCCCAGCACCGAAAGGAACACGCCCGTTTCACGCTTTTCCTCAATAAGCTTCGTCAGCTCATCTACCGAGGAAAGCCCCACGTTAAGGTCGCCGTCTGTGGCAAGGATAACACGGTTATTGCCACCTTCAATGAAATATTTTTCTGCGATTTCATAGGCGGTCACTATCCCCGCCGCCCCTGCGGTAGAGCCTCCCGCCGAGAGACTGTCAATAATTTCCAGCACCTTTTTTCGGTCGCCGCCGTCCGCCCCCTCCAGCAGCACTGCGTCCTCTCCCGCATAGGTCACAATGGATATCCTGTCCTTTTCGCTTAAATTATCCGTAAGCATTGAAAAGGACTTCTGCACCAGCGGCAGCTTATCCGAGGAATACATAGACCCGCTCACATCAATCAGGAAAACAACGTTCATAGGCTCTCTGCCCTCAAGCAGGCTGTCGGTGCTTTTTGTGGAAAGTCCTGCCATAAAAAGCTTTGTTTCGCTGTTCCAGGGACAGTCGGAATATTCGGTGTACACCGAAAAGGGTTCGCCCTCACGAGGCTCGCTGTAATCATAATCAAAATAATTTATAATTTCCTCTATCCGCACAGCGTCGGGATTAATATTCTGTCCGTCATATATCATTCGCCTGAGATTTGCATAAGAGGCAGTGTCCACATCTGCGGAAAAGGTTGAAAGGGGTTTCTGCGAAACCGCAGTAAAACCGTTTTCTTCCATACCGTCATATTCCTCGGTGTTGACCCCGGGGGGCATAATATAGCCATTGTCTGTTCTGTTGACAGAAGAGTCCGTAAACTGTGAAGCGTCCGCACTCTGTAACATTCCCCGGTCGGGAGCATAAAAAATAACATAGTCGTCATCTGCAGCGGGAGATTCAAAGTTCTCATCCGCCCCATCCAATGCCGCATAATCATCGGACGGTGAATAAGCGTAGTCGTTATTGGAGGGTGCTGCGGTAGGGTTAATATAATTTGCCGTAGAGCCGGAGTCACTGCTGCTGCCGCAGGCTGTTAATAATGATGTCACGAGGGTAATTGCCGTTACAGCTGCATATATTTTCTTTAAATTTTTCATAATATCAAATCCTTTCGTGTTGTGATGAAAACGGTCAACACCGGGGATTTAAAGGGGATTACGGGAATAGCGGGATTTTAACGGTCACGGATCACCCTTCTCCATTTTTCAAACAGGCCGTCAAGTGAGCTTTCCGCCGTGATGTTCATACGGTCAAAGAAGAAGTCGTCGGGGTAAACCTGCGGGTAGTCTATGGCTGCGCCGTCCTCCGCAAATTCCCAGCCGTTGTGGCAGACTATCTGCCTGTCGGCGGTAAATTCTATTTGAGGGGCATTGCCGAAAGCCACCGTCCTCTCGCCTTCCGTTTCGCTTATGGGCAGCAGATATTCTCTTCCCGTCCGCAGGGCATAGGGGGAGCGGGAAACTATCTCTGCGGTGCGCTCTATCTCGGAAATATCATCGCTTATAAAGTGAATGACCTCCACCACATACCGCATAGCGCTGTCTATTTCCTCGGCGGAAATTATCCTGCAATCAAGGAAATAATCCGTGTCCGCCAGTACATTTTCCTCCACGAAATATTCCTCGTCCACATCATAGGGGGTATTCGTGGCAAGGGGACTGTCGGTAGGGGCAAGCTGCAATACCTCATAGTTGTCCGCATAGTCACAGCGGGTGCTGTAATTCCAGGAGGAAACGGCGGTAACGGTGCTTTCGATCTGTTCGGGAATACCGTCCTCAGCGTCGCTGTTCTCAAGGCCGTTTTCTTCCGCCCCTTGCATATCGGCACGTTCATCAAGGGAATTTTCATAATACTCGGAAAAATTTTTCATTTGTGCGGTGTCGTTAGTCTGAATTCCCCGCAGACCGATCACCGCAATAAACAGGGCTGCAATGCAGGCGGCAGCACGCAGGGGGTGCTTTTTGGGAGCGGCGCATTCTGCCATTGCCTTTGTAAAGGGCGAAATGTCGCTGCTCTCGGGCTCATTTGGCTCACGCTCGGAAATTTTTACCCAAAGCTTATCCATATCGGGGCAGCTTTTTTCCAGAGCTTCTATGTATTTTTCGTTTATTTGTTTATTACTCATACCTGCGCCTCCCCGTATAATTTTTTAAGCTTTTTTATTCCCGAATTGTACCGCCAGGCGGCAGTGCCTATGGGAACGTGCATTATATCTGCGATCTCCGAAAGGGTGAAGCCGCAGTAGACCTTTAAATTAACGGTCTCCCGCTCGGCCTCATTCAAAGCGGCAAGCATTTGAAGGGCATTTACCTGCCCCGTGACCCTTTCCTCTGTGTCGGTGTTTTCCGCTTCCTCGTTGAATTTTTTATCCTCCGAGGAGGGGATATCCCGACGGTTTTTCCTGAGATAATCCACCGCCAGATTCCTTGCGGAGATCATCAGCCATTTTTTGTGCCCCGCACCGCTTCGGTAAACGTCCGCCGCCTTGCGAAGCCGCAGAAAAAATTCCGAAAGAATATCCTCTGCGGTGTCCGGGCTGCCGCATACCGACAGTGCGGCGGAATAAACAAGCTTGCCGTATTCCCGGTAAATGGGCGCAAGTCCCTGCATATCCCCCTGCCGCAGCAGTTCGATACATTCTGTAAATCCCGTTTCAGTCATCTGCTTTTCAACACCCCCGCCGCTGTTTCATCTGCCCTGTTGATGAAATTTCACAGCAAATAATTATAGTGCGATTTTCTGACCCGTATTCTGACCGTTTTCATTTATATACACGTTTGGGCTATGTCATTTTTATGGCTTTTATTTGTAAAAAATTTGTGAACATAAAAAGGGCCCGGAAATTTTCCCGAACCCTCAGCGTGCCGCTGAAACCACTCGCTATGTTAGAAAGAGGCGATATGTATTCGGTGGCACGGTAACCTTTGAATGCAGACAATTATCAAACTGTCATTCGCTTGCCTTGTTCAGCTTATCCAGCAGGGATTTTTTCGCCTTGAAGTTGTCTAACACCCCTCCCGCCAGTAGGTCCATTCTGTAGGCAATGTACTCGTCATAAAGGGGAGCGTCGAACACATTCTCCTGAACATATCCGTTAAAGTCGACCCCGTTCATATTTCCGCTCATAAGGATAAGAGTCTGCTCCAGCTTCAGCGCACGGCGCTCCTTTTCGGTAACATTTGCCGAGGAAAGCCTCTTGAGCTTATCCAGCACCGATATCTTATCCCGTCTTATGGTGATATTTCCGCTTTCTATCCCTGCGATCTCTCTTACGGGATTGGTAGCAAATATCTCATCCGCAAAGGGGAAATCCCCCTTAGGCACGTCTGCGGCAATGTACATATCCCTGTCAAGCACAGGATAAATAAGCTCCTCGTAAACAGGCGCAAACCAGTACCCCTCATTATCACGGAATATCAGCGGATACTTGAAGCAAAGGTCGTTGCCGCCAAGGGAACTGTCGTTGCAGGGGGCTTTCTCTGTGGTGTAAAAGCTGTTGAAGTCCGCAGCGCATTTTGCGGAGACCAGCTCGTCGATCTTTTCGGCACTGTAATCTCCCGTGTCGTCCGTATCGCCGTTCAGGAAGAATCTGTTCCCCGCCGATATCTTCTGATAAAGTCCCTCGGAAAATTCCGCAACATTGGTGTATTTCCCGAAAAAGTCCGAGAAGAAGGAGGCGGAAACATCATCGCTGATAAGCTCCACATCGTCCTCCTTATCCCTGCGGTAATGTTCGTTTATGTAATCGGCAATACGCTCCTTCATCTTTTCGGTTTCCGCATCCGACAGGGGAGGGAACTGCAGCCTGTCGAAAATTATATCCATAGTAAGCTCTCTCGGCACAAAGCCGTTCAGATACTTGAATCTGTCATTGGGCAGCAACAGCGCCATTTTGGGCAGTATCTTCTGCTGTTCGGAAATAGATGTAGGTATCTTATTTGACATTACGCCTAAATACGCCAGCATTTCCGCATACTTTTTCATTATTTCTGCTTCTTTAAGGTAGTTGAAATAGTAGCCGTAAACATATCCCTTAAAGAAATCCTTAACGCTCTTGTAAACCGTGGGATTATTGGCTATCTCCGCCTTAAATCCGTCTATCAAAGGCTTTACATTGGTGCAGTCCACTCTGTCGCTGCCGCCCAGAAGCGCCTTTATAATGTCCTCCTGAGATTTATAGAAAAGCTTCCCCAGGCTGTGGCAGCAGCTGTCCTTGTCAGCCTTCACAGCCCCTGTGCGCTCCTCATTGAACGACCATATAAGATATGCCCTGTGCATATTTTTCAGGGTCTCTTCCGACTTTTCCGTCAAGTCCTTTTCATCTATCTTCCAGTGGGAGGATAAATGCCCCGTGTCGGAAAATTCCTTTAATATAGCCTCGATCTCCTCCTTGAATGCCTCATAAGCAGGAGAATTGTCCATGCAGATAACAGCGTCCATAAGCTCGGGGGCTGCTGCGGTAAGGTCAAAAAGTACGCTCATTTTAACTGACAGTCCTTTCTAAAATTTGTATTGAAAGCCGTGCTTTTCCCTTTAATGCACATAAAGAAAAAGCCGCCTAAAATAGCCGTTTGAATCAGCCTTTACATTGTTTTTGCGCCCCTATGCAAAGCATAGGAATGCGGCGCATAGGATTTATAAACAAGCAGGGCGGTGCCCGTGAAAATTTTATACACCGTACTCCTTGCGGTAATCCTTAATTTTCGGGAGATACTCTTTTCCGCCGATAACGCCCGCTTCAATGGCGGAGATTATATCGTCAATATTCACAATGGAATGGACCTTAACGCCGAAATCCCTGTCTGCCTGCTGCACTGCGGAAAGCTCGGACTCAAGCCCCTTTTCCATTCTGTCCACCGTTATCACCATGCCTGCAACGGTAAGATCGCCTGCCGCCTTAATCTTCGGCAATACCTCCCGCAGCGCCTTGCCCGAGGTCATAACGTCCTCGATAATTACGATCCTGTCGCCGTCCTTTGGCTGCATTCCCACAAAAAGACCGCCCTCCCCGTGGTCCTTTGCTTCCTTTCTGTCAAAGCAGTAGCCCATGTCGATCTTGTATTTGCTGTACAGCGCCGCCGCCGCACCCGCTGCAAGAGGTATGCCCTTGTAGGCAGGACCGAACAGGCAGTCCGCCTCAATATTGTTTTCCTTAATGCAATCCGCATAAAATTCTCCCAGCCTTGCAAGCTGCGAGCCTTTGTTGTAGTTGCCCGTGTTTATGAAGTAGGGGGCTTTTCTGCCGCTTTTAAGGGTAAAATCCCCGAAGGTCAGAACGCCGCAGTCCGCCATAAACCGTATGAATTCGTTTTTGTAGCTCATTCTTATAACATACCTCCTGCCGTTTGTTTGTGGTGCGCCGTGCAAAAAGCCGTTTTTATATTATAAATTATGGCTTGGATATTGCCCGCCATTCCCTAACATATGAATTAATTATAACATATTTATTTTAATATTTCAACAGTTTTTAGAATTTTTTCATAAAATATTTTTAGTTATTTTTAGTTATTATGTTATAATAGAGGCAGGAGTTTTAAGAGACAGGAATCAGAAAAATCGGATATGTTTATTTGTGTTGCTTTATGCAATATGCAAATTTGCTCAAACGCAAAAATGATTCAGTTCGATATGTATGCTTTGATAGGATTGGAGATTAAAAATGCGAATAAGAAGAAAAAAGTGGGCACGTCCCGAGCTGGAAAAATGCCCTTATTATATCGACAACGGCGAGGGCTTCAAAGGGAAATGGCGTGAGCAATTTCCCGTGACTGACAGACCGCTTTATCTGGAGCTTGGCTGCGGCAAGGGCGTTTTCGCCGCCCAGCATTGCCTCAAATATCCCGATATAAACATAATCGCCGCCGATATAAAGGCGGATATGCTTGGGGTGGGCAGGCGCACGGTGGAAAGTATGTTCGGCGCTGTGAACAAGCAGCACGACAACATAATCCTGCTGCGCATGAACATCTCCTATATCTCACAGATAATCGCCCCCGAGGACGCCGTTGACCGTATCTACATCAACTTCTGCAACCCCTGGAACAGAGGCAGGCACAACAAGCGCCGCCTTACCCACCCGAGGCAGCTTGTCCAGTATAAGGAAATAATGGCAAAGGGTGCGCAGATACGCTTCAAGACCGACGACGACGAGCTTTTCGAGGATTCGGTGAAATATTTCGAGGAAAGCGGCTTTAAAATAACCTATATTACCCGTGATCTGCATTCGGAAAATTTTCACGACAACCTTGTTACCGAGCACGAACGGATATTTTCCGAGGAGGGGAAGAAAATTAAATTCCTTATTGCCGAGGCGGAGGATAATGCGGCGGCGGACAATGCCCCAGAACCCCAATGATATTATAGGAATGTTTGCCAATTCAAAAAAATTTCAAAAAAACTGTTGCAAATCAGGCGGAAAAATGTTATAATAAAAGTATGCAGTCAAAATTCATAAAAATATATATCCGCTGCACCCGAATTTTAACAGCAAATGAGGATACAGGCAAAGGGATATCTTGCCTCTTGCCTCTTAAATTCTTGCTTCTAACAGGAGGATTACATATATGTCCGTAATAAAGGGAACTAAGGAAAACAAGCGTCTGCCGAGGGCAAGGCAGTCGGAGGACGATATTTTTGCACTTGATATAGGCACACGCAACGTTGTGGGAATTATCGGGCATATGGAGGACGGAGTTTTCTGCGTTGACTATAATGTTTCTGAGCCTCACAAGCGCAGGGCAATGCTGGACGGTCAGATAGAGGATATCGGCGAGACTGCCCGTGTTGTAAAGCGTGTAAAGGAACAGCTGGAGGAAAAATCGGGCATGACCCTTTGCAGGGTGGCTATTGCCGCAGCAGGGCGTGCGCTGGTGACCAAGCGCTCTTCCATTGAAAAGAATATCGAGGGCAAGGAGAATATCAGCGAGGAGGTACTGCGCTCTCTCGAGCTTGAGGCAGTGGCAGTTGCCCAGGACGAGCTTGACAAGGAAAACCGTGAAAGCGGCATGAACTTCTATTGCGTAGGGCACACGGTCATTCGCTACACCCTTGACGATTACCCCATAAAAAGTCTTTTGGGACACAAGGGCAACAGCGCCACTGTGGAGCTTATTGCCGCTTTCCTGCCCGGGCTTGTGGTGGAGAGCCTTTATACGGTCATGGATATGTGCGGGCTGGAGGTATGCAGCCTGACATTGGAGCCTATTGCCGCCATGAATGTGATAATCCCTCCCGAGGTGCGGCTTATAAATATTGCGCTGGTGGATATCGGCGCAGGTACTACGGATATAGCCATTTCCCAGAACGGCAGCATTGTTGCCTATGCTATGGCGACAATTGCGGGAGATGAGATAACCGAGGATATTATCCAGAAATATCTGGTTGACTTTGAGACCGCCGAGGAAATGAAGGTCACTCCCTTGGGCGAGGATGTGGTATTTACCGATATTCTCGGCTTTGAGCATACAGTGGACTCAAACGAATTTTATTCGAGTCTTTACCCCGCAGTGGACGAGCTGGCGGAAACTATTGCAAAAAATATCTTAGAGGCCAACGGCGCAGCCCCCGCAGCAGTTTTCCTGGTAGGCGGCGGCAGCCTTATCCCCGACCTTACCACCCTTGTTTCGGACAAGCTGCAGATTCCCGAAAACCGTGTTGCGGTAGGGGGGCAGACCTATCAGAAAAATGTGGTGAGGGGCACGGAGGAAACAGCGGGTCCTGAGTATGTGACCCCCATAGGAATCGGCATTACAGCCACATTGCAGACAGGCTACGACTTCTCGACCGTTACCCTTAACGGCAGCAAGGTGCGCCTTTTCGATTCAAAGGCAGTTACCGTTGCCGACCTGCTGATGAACGCAGGCTACAAGACCACTCAGATCATAGGCAAATCGGGCAGGGGACTTACCTTTACCCTGAACGGCGAAAAGCAAAGCATAAGAGGGGAGACCTCAACTCCCGCATCCATTGATGTGGACGGCAAGAGCGTTCCCCTGGAATATACAGTGAAAAAGGGCGATGTTATACAGTTCACCCCCGCCACAGTGGGGCATAATGCCTCTGTGTGCATTTCGGATATCGTGGGCGAGATAGCAGTGCATAAGGTCTCGGTGGACGGCGTTGAATATACCTTCGGAACCACAGCCAGAGTAGGCGGCGAGGTCGTTTCCGGTTCTTACAGCATTCAGAATTACGACAATATTGTTATAGATACGGTGGAGACCCTGGAGGAGCTTATTTTCACCCTGCCCTTCCCCTGCGAAAATCTCAATTTCTACAAGGGCGAGCGGCTTATCAAGGGGGACTATATCCTCTCCGCCAACGACGCCTTTACAACACGGGAAAAGTCGGACAAATCAAAAGACAACGCTCCCAACCGTGCAAGGGATTATGTCCGCAAGAATGAGAAAGCCCACAGAACTGTCGATCTGCTTTCCAATATGCCTCTGCGTGAGGGGGACGCTGTTCCGGCAGGGTCTGCCGATGTAAATATGCGTGACAGTTACGAGGCAGTGCGCAATGGCGCAGGCAGCGCAAATGCACCATTGTCGGGCAAAGCGGCAGCGCTTGCGGCTCAGGCAAATGCGGTACAGACTGTACAGCCTGTTCAGCCCATGCCCGCAGCGAACGCTTCAATGCAGAATATGCAGCCTATGAGCGTCGCTCCCATGCAGACATCTCTTTTCGGCGATCCTCAGCCTCCCGCAGGGACTGTCTATGCCGCTGCAAGGGGCAATTCGCCTCTGCCCTCTATGTCCCTTTCGGCAGCCGAGGCAGGGGAAATGGCTTCGATGAACGTTGCTTCAATGAACGAAGCAGCCGCACCCGTAATGATAGCGCCTCCCGTAAACCGTCAGCCCTCGCCTGCGGCAGCAGCAGCGGCGGCAGCGGCAGCCAATGCATTGTCCTCGGTAGCTATGTCTGCAAACCGGGTGCATTCTACAGGTTCTATGGCAATGCAGCCTGGAATGTCCGGGATGCCTGGAATGCCGGCAATGTCAACAATGTCAGCGGCTTCTGCAATGCCAACAGCGCCCATTCAGCCTGCACGTTCGGATCCCGGGGAGGAACATATGCCCGTATTCAACCCGGAAAATCTCACTCCTCCCGAGCTTCCGCCTGTAAGCGGTGTGATAAGCGTGTTCCTCAATTCCAAGCGGATAACGCTGGACGCCACAAAGGACGGTTCGCCTCATGAATTTCTGGAGCTTATGGCTCTGGCGGATATTGACCTTTCCAATCCTCCCGAAAGCGGCAAGATGATACTTACTCTTAACGGCCGTGACGCCAGCTTTATGGATCTTCTTCACAGCGGCGACAGGATAGTTATCAAGTGGGCGGACAAGTAAATACCGTTGTTGCGGATTTGCCCGGTATTGTTTTTTGATTTATGATACAAATGCGGAGCGGGGGCGGTTTGGAAAAACTGCCTCCGCTTTTCCTCACCTTAAACGCCGCTGGGCTTTTCCCCCCTCAGACGCCGGGGGATTGGCTATGTTCCACTACCACGTCGAGAAACCGCCGTCACTTCCCCTACTGCGCCACGGGATTGCCGCTGCTTCCCCTACTGTGCCGAGAACGACAGGCAATTGCAACTTGCCTAAAATGAAATGTGACTTTGTTGGTGAAATACTTGACAGTGTTAACGACTGTAAGTTGCCGACCAAAGGGACAACCTCCCAGGGGGGAAAGGGGGCGCTCTGGGTTTGCTGGGGACGGTAGGCCGCCCCCCTCTCCCCCCTGTGCGGTTTTCCCTCTGGA
>CAZGAZ010000052.1:0-24761 GCA_964523835.1 uncultured Ruminococcus sp. | reverse complement strand
TTCGGCTTTTGTAAGGCCGATTAGGGGGGCAAGGTGGGGAGTATTTGACGATTACGTTGATATAAATTATCACTGTGAAGTATTTAGGGCGTGTTCATAAAAAATTTACAATAAACAATTACGTAATTCCGTAAAAACGTATTGAAAAAGCTAAAGAATTATGATATTATGTAATTACGGAGTTCCAAAAACTAAATAAAGGAGAATAAAATTATGTCGGAAAGAAATTACGGTGCTGAGATTGACGCTTTAAGAAAGGACATAAACGAAATAAAGGAAATTCTGAAGGGAGGAAAAACCGAAGAAACTTTCGGGGAAGATCACGGGGACAGGCCGTGCGGCAGTGAGTCTGCTGAGTATGCTGAGGCTTCCGAAAAAATTGAGGAAATGTCTTACAATAAGGTACTGCATTCTCTTATGGACAGGATACAAGGAGAATGCGAGGCGGACGGCAGTACGGGCAGGGTCGTTTACACAGGCTGTTTTGCTTCGGGAGGGCGGCAGTCCGTCTGGATAGGGCAGTACAGCAATGATAATCTGCTGAAGCTTATCGAGGACAGGTCGGCAGAAAAGGTGCTTAACTGCATAGGCAGCGGCGACAAGCTGAATATTATGCTTGCGCTTCTCCGCAAGCCTATGACGGTGGCGCAGATAGTCAGCGAGGGGGGATTCAACTCCACGGGGCAGGTTTATCACCACCTTAACGCCCTTATCGCCGCAGACCTTGTTATGGAGGACCCGAACAGCAATAAGGGTACTTATATTATTGCGCCGTACCGTGTTCAGGGCATAATTATGCTGCTGTCGGGCATTTCGGATATGATCGAAGGAGACTTCGGTACAGAGCAGTCGTGGTATTAAAAAAGGCAATAATTGGGGCTGTCGGAAAAATTTTCCGGCAGCCCGATGTGTTGCAGAACTTATTTCGGCTATGGTTATGTCCTTAAAGATCGAATTTGTGCCCGAGTGAATTACGGGCTCGGAGGAATTTACAATAAGTTCAAAAAAAATTCTTGATATATACAATAAAAAGTGATACAATAAGCTTGTAAGTTAACATTCTAAATCCTATGAGCAAAAGCAAGTAGCGGGTGAAAGGTTGTTTCAGAGAGCGGCGTGTTGGTGTGAGCGCTGCACAAACAGCATTCGTGAATGGGTTTGTGAGGAGCAGGGTGAATGGAGATGTGCCGTTTTGGAGTGTCTTTGGTAGCCTGTGCCGTATTTCCTGCGTAAAGGGAAAGGGTATTGATGCGTTAAGCTGCGTACTTTGATTTTTATCGGAAGATTAGCGGCATTATCGTTTCGGGTAATGCTTTTTATATTTTCCGCCTTAAGTCTTAAAATTTGCCGCTTTGCGTATTTTCCCGTAAAGAGATATTCCGAAAAACGGAATATAAAAAGGGTGGCACCGCGATAAGATGAAAGTCTGTCGTCCCTTTGAAAATGTGAGTTTACTGCATTTTCAAAGAGGCGGCTTTTATTATTGAAAGGAGAATTTTTATGTTATACCCAAGTCTTGACGAAGCAAAGCAGCTGCTTGAAAATTACGGCACTGTGCCCGTATTCCACGAGCTGCTGATAGACAATTTCACCCCCGTGAGAATGTTCGCCATATTAAAGGAAAATTACGAAAACTGCTTCATTCTCGAATCGGTGGACAATTCCAACCGGTGGGGGCGGTATTCCTATATCGGGCTGGATCCTAAGCTGGAGATACGTGTGGCAAACAAAAAAGCCGAATTTATCCACACCGACGGCAGACGTGAAGAGGTGGACGGCTCCGACCCCATAAAGCTTTTTTCCGGGCTTATGGAAAAATACCGCTCGCCGAAATTTATCGGCCGCCCCAAGCTTACAGGCGGACTTATCGGCTATTTCGGCTATGATATGGCAAGGTATTACGAAAAGAAGCTGACCAATGTCCCAAAGGACGATCTGGGAATGCCCGACGCAAATATGTTCATTTACAATGAGCTGGTGGCGTACGATCATTTGTCCAACCGTGCCGTGATAATTCTGGGGCTGGTAAAAGAGGAGATCGAGGAACAGGCCAGCCGCACGGGCGTTTCCTTTGACGAGGCTGCGGAATATATGTACAATTCCCTTTCGGACAGAGCGGAAAAGCTGGGCAAGCTCCTTTGCAGATACACTCCCGAGCCTGCTCCACGGAATCTTTCCCCCGCAAGCTTAAAGATAACCTCCAACTACACCAAGGAGGAATATATGGAAATAGTGGAAAAATGCAGAGAGCATATCAGGGGCGGCGACATCAGCCAGATTGTTCCCTCACAGCGGTTTGAAGCGGAAAATCCCCCCGATCCCTTTGACGTTTACAGAATGCTCCGCTCCACAAATCCCTCGCCTTATCTTTATTATTTCGATCATAAGGATTATTCCATCGCAGGGGCGTCTCCCGAAATGCTGGTAAGCGTCTGCGACGGGAAGATTCTCAACAAGCCCATTGCGGGCACGTCCCCCAGAGGGGCTACCGCCGAGGAGGACGCAGAGTTTGAGAAGAACCTTACAAGCGACCCCAAGGAACGTGCGGAGCATTGTATGCTGGTAGACCTGGGTCGGAACGATGTAGGCAGGGTCAGCAAAACGGGAACGGTGAAGGTCACGGATTTTATGCGTGTGGAGCGTTACTCAAAGGTAATGCACCTGGTTTCCGACGTTGAGGGAGAGCTGCGGGAGGATAAGACCGCTGTGGACGCTCTTATGTCCGTGCTGCCCGCAGGAACGCTTTCGGGTGCGCCCAAAGTAAAGGCAATGGAAATAATTGACAGCCTGGAAAACGTCAAGCGGGGACTTTACGGCGGCACAGTGGGATATATGGCATGGAACGGCGATATTGACACCTGCATAGCTATCCGCACGGTGCTTTTCCGGAACGGCAAGGCATATGTTCAGGCAGGGGGCGGCGTTGTTTACGACAGCGACCCCGAATATGAATATGCCGAGACCTGCCGCAAGGCAGCAGCCGTTATAAACGCCCTTGAAAAGGCAGCCGAGCTTGGATAGAGGAAAGCCTGGGTTTCCAAAGGGGGAACCCCTTTGGCGGGTCAGAGGGCAATATGTTTTTTCAAAACAGCCCTTGCGGGGGACGGGGGGTGGAACCCCCCTCTAACAGCCGCTATTATAGAAAGTGTTTCAAGAACACCCTCAACAACCGCCGCCCGACGTAAAAAAATGGTCAAATCAAATGAACGACATTCAAGAAATGTAACAGATGCAAACAAACTCACGTCGGGCGGCGGTGCAGCATAGAATGTGTGACGACAGTCACACATTCATGCTGCCGCCCGTAAGGGCGAAGTCGCTTACAATCCAAAACAAAGCAGCTGTTCCGGCCGGAAATTAGCTTCAAAAAATAATCGGTACAAATCACCGAGAGGAGAATACGTATGATAATTATGATAGATAACTACGACAGCTTTACCTATAACGTATACCACGCCGTGGCAGGGCTGTACGACAATATAAAGGTTTTCCGCAACGACGAGATAACCTGCGATGAAATAGACAAAATGAACCCCGAGGCTATAATAATTTCCCCCGGTCCTTCATATCCGAAGGAGGCGGGAATTTCCGAGGAAGCCATTGACAGGTTCAAGGGAAAATACCCCATTCTGGGGATTTGTCTCGGTCATCAGGCTATAGGCGAGGCTTTCGGCGGAACCATAAAAAGAGCTCAGACCCCCATGCACGGCAAGGCCACAAAGATAAAGCTGGACACGGACAGCGCTTTGTTCAGAGGACTTCCCGAAAGTATTTCCTGCGCCCGTTATCATTCTCTGATAATCGAGAGGGAAACAACCCCTGCCTGCCTTAAAATAACCGCCGAGACTCCCGAGGGGGAGATCATGGCAGTGGAGCATAAGGAATATCCCATTTACGGAGTTCAGTTCCACCCCGAATCCATTTTAGCGGAAATGGGTGTGAACATTGTTGCGAACTTCCTTGAAGCCGCAGGTATAAAGTTCACCGGAGAAGTTCCCGCACTGCCTATGGATAAGCGTACAGGGCTAAAAAAATACATCAAAATGGCGGCAAACAAAGAAAACCTCACCGAGGATCAGGCATTTGACGCCATGAGCATAATCATGGGAGACGCCGCAACGCCTGCCCAGACAGCCGCATTCCTTACCGGTATGAAGATGAAAGGGGAGACCCCGGAGGAGATCACGGGCTTTGCAAAGGGCATGAGAGGGAAAGCCTCGATAATAACAGGCTTTAAGTCCGCCATTGACATTGTGGGCACAGGGGGAGATATGGCGGGAACGTTCAATATTTCCACCACGTCTTCATTCATCATAGCCGCCGCAGGGATACCTGTGGCAAAGCACGGCAACAGGGCTGCCTCCAGCAAAAGCGGCGCAGCGGACTGCCTTGAGGCGCTGGGAGTAAATATAAAGATCCCCCCCGCAAAGGCGGCGGCATGTCTGTCGGAAACAGGGATATCATTCCTCTTTGCGCAGGTTTTCCACGGGGCTATGAAATATGTTGCGCCCGTCCGCAGGGAAATCGGCGTGCCCACATTCTTTAACATTTTAGGGCCTCTCACAAATCCTGCTCTGGCGGATTATATCGTTCTCGGAATATACGACAAAAATCTTATGAACCTTATGGCAAACGTTCTTATAGGGCTGGGAATAAAGGGCGCAATGGTGGTAAACGGCAGCGACGGACTGGACGAGGTAACAATGACGGGCGTGACAAATGTATGCGAGGTTCGGGACGGAAAAATCAGCGAATATACCATTGACCCTCATGACTTTGGCTTTGAATATTGTTCTCCCGAGGAATTGTCCGGAGGTACTCCCGAGGAAAATGCGCAGATAACTCTTAATATTTTAAACGGCAGCGACAGGGGAGCAAAGCGGAACACTGTTGTGCTGAACGCAGGCTGTGCTATTTACTGCAAAGGAGTTGCTGCTACGCTCGCCGAGGGCGTGAAAATGGCGGAGGAAATAATCGACAGCGGCAAGGCGCTCAGCAAGCTTAACGAAATGAAAGCCTTCACCAATAAGGAGGACTGATAATGTGTTTCTTCGTGATATAATCGAAAAAAGGAAAGAACAGCTCGAAAGGGAAAAAAGCAAAATTTCCTTTGATGAAATAAAAGCGGCGGCGGAAAATGCGCCCCGATCTGACAGAAGCTTTAAAAAAGCTCTCACACAAAAAGGGCTGTCGGTAATTGCGGAAGTAAAAAAAGCCTCCCCCTCAAAGGGGCTTATCCAGCCGGATTTTCACCCTGTGGAAACCGCCCTTGCTTACGAAAAAGCGGGGGCTGCCGCCATATCGGTTCTTACCGAAGAGCACTATTTTCAGGGCTCGCCCGAGTTCCTTTCGGAGATACGAAAAAAAGTAAATATCCCTCTTTTGCGCAAGGATTTTATAATCGACCCTTATCAGATATATCACGCAAAGACGCTGGGGGCGGATGCGGTTCTGCTTATTGCAGCCGTTCTCGGCGACGAGGAATTTTCCGAATATTATTCCCTTGCAAAGTCCCTTGATATGGACGTTCTGGCAGAGGCGCACAATGAGGAAGAGGTGAACCGTCTGCTTGATTTGGGAGCGGATATTATCGGCATAAACAACCGTGACCTGAAAACCTTTAAGGTGGATATTGAAAATACCAAGCGGCTGCTTCCCTGCATTCCCGAGGGAGTGACGACTGTATGTGAGAGCGGCATTAAAACTCATGAGGACATGGTAAATATTGCCGCATGGGGGGCAAATGCAGCGCTTATAGGGGAGACTCTTATGAGGAGCGGCATCGGTGGTATAGCAGACTGCTTCAGAAAGCTTGTGAGCGGAGAATGAAAAAAAATTATACGGCTGTCAAATTCTGCGGTATGCGGCGGCGGCTCGATATCGAATATGCTAACGAGTGCCGCCCGGACTATGCGGGCTTCATATTGTCTGACGGGTTTCGCAGAAGCGTTGACATGGGGACTTTTTATGAGCTTGTCACATATCTTGATAAGGATATAAAACGGGTGGGAGTTTTTGTGAACGAGCCGGCCGAAAATATCCTGCGGCAGTGCTACAATGAAAGCCTGGATGTGATACAGCTTCATGGCGGCGAGGACGGCGAATATATCAAGCGGCTTCGGGAGAGCTTTTCCGGGGAGATATGGAAGGCTGTCCGTGCGAAATGTCCCGAGGATATAGAGTGCGAACAGGAAAAGGACTGCGACAAGCTGCTTATTGACAGCTACAGCGAGGACTGCGTCGGCGGTACGGGGAAGCGCATAAACACGGAGAACGTGAAAAATGCAAATATCGGCAAGCCCTTTTTCATTGCAGGGGGACTTGACCGGGAAAATATTGCGGAGATAATAAGGGAGACAGCACCCTATGGAGTCGACATCAGCAGCGGCATTGAAACAGAGGGCTGCAAGGACATTGACAAGATGAAAAAGATCATAAGCATATTAAGGAAAGAAAATCTGAGGTGAGTTTTACAAAAATGGAAAGCAAAGATTTCTTCACGCCCCCCGAACACGTAAATTTTCTTGCAAAAAAGCTTTACGGCAAGGGGCATATCTCCGATATTTCCATAGCCCGTCTGGGTGAAAACGGCGGAGGACCTGTGGAAAATCACACTCACCCTCACGGACATTTTTTCATAGTTACCGAGGGCGAGGCTAAAATAATTCTGGGGGACGACGTTGTTATCCTGCGGAAAAACGAAAGCTTTTTTGTGGACGGCAGCATTCCCCATTCCGTTTGGAATAACAGGGCTGAGGAAACCGTTATGATCGGCATAAGTTTGACAGATACAGTGTGACCCCTGAGCTTGGGCGTGCTTTTTATGAGCAAAACAAAGTAAAGAAGCTCAAAAAAATTGAAAATGAAGGAAGGATATAAAATGAACACAAAAGGAAGATACGGCGAATTCGGCGGACAGTATGTGCCCGAAACGGTTATGAACGCCGTGAACGAGCTTGAAGCCGCTTACAATAAATACAAGGACGACCCCGAGTTTGAGCATGACCTTGCGGTCATGTACCGTGACTATGCAAACCGCCCCTCTCCCCTGTACTTTGCACAAAGGGCGACGGAGAAAATAGGCGGCGCAAAAATTTACATCAAGCGTGAGGATCTTAACCACACGGGAGCGCACAAAATAAACAATGTTCTGGGGCAGCTGCTTCTTGCAAAGCGTATGGGAAAAAAGCGGATAATCGCCGAAACGGGCGCAGGTCAGCACGGTGTTGCCACTGCGACGGTATGCGCTCTTATGGGGCTTGAATGCTGCGTTTATATGGGAGCGGAGGACACAAAAAGGCAGTCCCTTAACGTTTACCGAATGGAGCTGCTGGGCGCAAAGGTAGTAGCCGTGGAAAGCGGCACAGCCACGCTTAAAGACGCCATAAACGAGGCAATGCGTGACTGGTGCACAAATATCGACACCACCTTTTACTGCATAGGTTCTGTAATGGGTCCTCACCCCTACCCCGAAATGGTGCGGGATTTCCAGAAAATAATCGGCAAGGAGATACGCTTGCAGATAATGGAAAAGGAAGGCAGACTTCCCGACGCTGTGGTTGCCTGCGTGGGCGGCGGCTCTAACGCTATGGGTGCGTTTTACGATTTTATCCCCGACAAAAATGTCCGCCTTATAGGTGCGGAGGCGGCAGGCAGAGGCATTGACACTGCCGAAACAGCAGCCACATTATCCAAAGGCAGCCTTGGCATTTTCCACGGAATGAAGTCCATTTTCCTACAGGATAATTACGGTCAGATAGCCCCTGTTTATTCCATTTCCGCAGGGCTTGACTACCCCGGTATAGGCCCCGAGCACGCAAATTTGTGGAAAACGGGCAGAGGAGAATACGTTCCCGTGACCGACGAGGAGGCTGTAGGGGCGTTTGAGTTTTTGTCCGCAGCCGAGGGCATAATTCCTGCCATAGAATCCGCTCATGCTATGTCTGCGGCTATGAAGCTGGCAAAAACTATGTCAAAGGATCAGATCATTGTTGTGAACCTTTCCGGCAGAGGGGACAAGGACGTTTACTCCATTGCACGGTACAGGGGAGTTGAGGTAGAAAACTGAGGGAGGAGCATGTGCCATGGAAACACAGGAAAATAAAGTTATATTCAGCGCAATTCAGCCCACAGGTACATTTACCTTGGGTAACTATATAGGAGCGGTTCGCAACTGGGTGAACATTCAGGACGAGTACCGCTGCATTTACGCTATTGCCGACCTTCACGCCATTACCGTAAAGCAAGAGCCGGCAAAGCTCAGACAGCACACGCTGGAGGCGTTTGCCCTGCTTATGGCCTGCGGCATTGACCCGGAAAAGTCGGTAATGTTCATTCAGAGCCACAACAAGTGTCATGCTGAGATGAACTGGATATTGTCCTGCTCCGCTCAGTTCGGAGAGCTTTCGAGAATGACCCAGTTCAAGGCAAAGTCGGAAAAGCACCCGGACGATATCAATGCGGGGCTGTTCACATATCCCGTGCTTATGGCGGGAGATATTCTGCTGTATCAGGCAGATCTTGTGCCAATAGGCGACGACCAGAAGCAGCATTTGGAGCTGGCACGGAACATTGCACAGCGGTTCAATCAGAAATACGGGGAGCTTTTCAAGATACCCGACCCGTATATTCCTGAGGTGGGCGCAAGGATAAAGAGTTTGCAGGACCCCGCAAAGAAGATGTCCAAATCCGATGAGAACCCCAACAGCTGCATTCTCATACTGGACGACAAGGACACCATAATCAGAAAATTCAAAAGAGCCGTTACCGATTCCGACACCGTTGTTCGCTACGCAGAGGGAAAGGACGGAATAAACAACCTTATGTCCATTTACTCTGCCGTTACGGGCAAGGGATATGACGAGATCGAGCGGGAATTTGAGGGGAAGGGCTACGGCGACTTCAAGCTTGCTGTAGGAGAGGCTGTAGCGGATTCCTTAGAGCCTGTGCGGACGAAATTTGCGGAGCTTATGAATGACAAGGCATATCTCAAAGAGGTCTATACAAAGGGCGTTCAGGCAGCCGAGCGCATTTCACGGAAAACCATGACCAAGGCTTACCGCAAGGCGGGGTTTGTGGACTGCCCGTAATTTCATCAAAATAAATTGTATAATTTAAAAATATTATACTTTAAGTATAAAATCAGGAGATGTGAAGTTTGAAGCATAGCAGGAAATACCCCTAAGCTTCAGAGTATCTTCGGTGCGAACAACAAATTAGCAGGAGGTAAAAAAATGAACAGAATAGATAAATGCTTTGCAGACTTAAAGGCGCAGGGCAAAAAAGCGGTAATAACATTCATTACCGCAGGCGACCCCGATATGGGTACGACCGAGAAAACCGCCCTTGAAATGTTCGACAAGGGAGCGGATATTATTGAGCTGGGCGTGCCCTTTTCCGACCCCATAGCAGAGGGCGTGACCATACAGAGATCCTCCCTGCGCTCTTTGCAGGGAGGGACAACTCTCGACAAAATTTTCGACTGCGTCACAAATATCCGCAGGCAGACGGATAAGCCCCTGATACTTATGATGTATCTTAACACTATCTTTGTTTACGGCACGGATAAATTTTTCGCCGCCTGTGCGCAAAAGGGCGTGGACGGCGTGATAGTTCCCGATATGCCCTACGAGGAGAGGGAGGAGATATTGCCTGTAGCCGAGAAATACGGCATACATAATATCAACCTTGTTTCCCCCGCCTCGGGCGAGCGCATAAAAACCATTGCGGGGGATTCGGCAGGTTTTCTCTACTGCGTTTCCACCAACGGCGTTACGGGTGTGCGGAGCGAATACAAAACCGATTTTGACGAGTTTTTCAGGCTGATAGGGGAGAATGCAAAATGCCCCTATTGCGTAGGCTTCGGCATATCCTCTCCGGAACAGGCAAAGAAAATGTCGGGGTACTGCGACGGCGTTATTGTGGGCAGCGCAATTGTGCGGATAATGGAGGCGGAGGGCGTGAACGCTCCCGAAAAGGTAGGTGCATTTGTTGCCTCACTTAAAGAGGCAGTGAATTAAATGGAAAATAGGGTTTGCGGCAGTCTGGAGGAGGTACGGGAAAACATTGACAGAATTGACAGTGAGATCATTAAGCTGATCGCCGAAAGAGGGAAATTTGTAGCCCGGGCGTCGGCATTTAAAAAAGACGAGGAGGGCGTAAAGGATACCGGGCGGGTCGAAAAAGTGATTGCCAAGGTAAGGGCAAGGGCTGAAGAATACGGCGCAGACCCGGATATGGTCGAAGCGCTTTACAGAGAAATGATCTCAAGGTTCGTTAATATGGAAATGTCGGAATTTCATAAAAATATCCGATGAGAAAATTTATATTTTTCCGAGGCAAGATGTTGCTTTCATCTTGCCTCATTTTGTCGCTGTGCAGTATATAGGGAATTGTTGATATACCGCCCTATACAGCCATTTTTAAATTGGGGAAAAATTTTTAAGCGATTTACTCGGCGCTTTCGTCGAAAAAGCAGTATAAACTTTGTGTAATATTACCATTGACAACGAGAACCTACAGTCGTATAATATAATCACAACATACAAATGTATGTTGATAGAAAGGAGGTTTATGTTATGAAAAGACTGCCCGATGCGGAGTTTGCGGTAATGCAGGGTGTATGGGTCTTGACAGACCCGCACAGCGACAGCCCTGTTTCAACGGCGGACATAAAAATTTACCTTGACCGTAAAAAGGAATGGAATATGTCCGCACTTCAGACGGTGCTTTCCAGACTGGAGGAAAAGGGCTTTGTAAAAAGTGAAAAAACAGGGAGGAACCGTTTCTATACGCCCTTGGTCTCTGAGGACGAATATCTTGTTGCGGAGAGGGAGTCCTTTGCGGAGCGGATAGGGACGAAAAGCGTTACGGGGCTTGTGGCGGCTATGTTCGGCGGAAGAAAAATCTCACGGGCGGAGGCTGAGGAGCTTATGGAATTTATAAACAAAAACAGGAAGGAGTGAGAATATGACATCATATTTTGAGATCGGTTTCGGGGCTTATATGACGAACCTGACTGTGGGGATAATGGTTTATCTTCTTATGGTAAAGCTGTTCGACATTTTTTTCAGCAAGAGATTTTCTCCCGGGTGGAAATATACAATTGCCCTTGCTGTGACGGCGGTGTTTCTTATCCCTGTGAGGATTTCTGCGCCATGGACTTTTATACCCCTCGGGACTTTAAATGTGCCCTTGTATATAACCTCTCCCGAACCCATACTGCTTGACGGGATCACAGAAGTGAACGGCTACTTTACGGGAGCGGCAGCAAAGGGCGAGTTCCTTTACACGGTGCTGTTTTACATATGGGCGGCGGGTGCAGGGGTGACCTTTGCCTATCAGATGATACGGCTCGGGGGACTTTACAGGTCGGTGAGCAAAGGGGGCATTCCCTGTGCCGACCAGATGTATAAGAATATTCTTGAAAAAGTATGCTTGGAGGTAAAGGTAAAAATCCCTCGTCTGATAATTTATCCCGAAACGGACACTCCCTTTGCCATGGGGATAATTTCCCCGAAAATTATCCTGCCGACTTTGGGATATTCCGAAAAAGAGATAGAATATATTTTCCGCCATGAGGTGCGCCACATCAAGCGGAAGGACATACTTATAAAACTGCTGCTGATAATATTCCGCTGCATAAACTGGTTCAATCCTCTGGCGTATATAATGGTCGGAAATGCCTTTTCGGATATGGAGATAAGCTGTGATGAGAAAACCACGGAAAAATTTTCCGGAAGCCAGCGGGAGGAATATTCAAAAACTCTCCTTAAAGGTGCTTCGGGAATGAAGTACCCGGCAGTGACCACGTTTCTCAGCCCCACGGCAAGGGTTATAAAAAAGCGTATAGACGCTGTGATGAACATACGGAAATTCGGAAAGGCTATACCCGTTACAATTGCCTTTATTTCAATAGCACTGCTTTCACAGACTTATTATGCGTATCCCGACAAGGGAGAATACTGGATATATTGCTTTACCGACCCTTATCCCATGGAGGCCGACCCCTACATTACCTCGGAGGAATGGAGAACGGCGGAGGGGGATTCGCCGGCAGAGGCAGGGGAGAAAATTTTCCGTCAGTACATGGAGATGTACATGGGAGATGATGTTCCCGAGTATTACCGGATAAAAGAGTATATTATCAGCGAGATGTACAACTTTGAGGATTACAAGAATGACAAGGATGAGGTTCCCACAACAAAGGGCATTCTGACAAGCCATGATTATGTAAGCTTCCGCTACAGCTTTATTCCCGCAAATGAGTGCGGCAACACGGTGCATAACAAGAATTTCGGCGGCGATATTTATCTTAACGGCGTCTACAACGACTGTACAATGGCGTTTGAGCTGGAGAAAAAGGGAAAAAGCTATACTGTTGTGAACATTGGCACTGTACTTATGTGGGGCAGTACGGAATATCATTTTTATAATAATCTTACAAACTTCGGCATTGTTGACCAAGCGGCGGCTATGGCGCAGGCAGGGCTTCTTGATTACAGCTGGAACGATACGGATATGATGCCCCGAGCCGACGACGTTTTCGGATACAGTTATATTCGTAAGAAATTATTCAACGAGCGGTTACTCAGCGAGAATCCCGACCGCAAGGTGGACAGCGAGGTTTCTTTGCCGTTTGAAATGTCATTTAAAACAAAAGTTTTCTTCATTGACGAGGATTACATTAAAACTGCCGGCTGCATAAAGAAAAATGACGATGGGAAAGACATTATCGACCTCGAAAAGCTGAACCTTGACGAAAGCAAGGGTTTTGAATACTGCGGATATGATATTGATCTTAAAAACAGCACTGCTGTTATTTACGGAAACGTTACGGGAGAAAAACCTCACGGAGTAAAGTTTTACCTGTATGTTGCGGACGACGAAGAAGATAGCTTATATATACACAGACGTCTGCACAGGGTTGAGGTAACCGACGAGATGTTCGCCCCTGTGGAATTCCATGACAGCTTTGACAGTATCCCTCTTCCCGAGGGTATGACGGAAGCGGCGGAGATCCTCGAGTATATGAAAACGCCCCGTGACGGCTGCGATTTTACCGTAATGGACTACCGCAGCATTTCGGAAGAGGCAGACGGAGTATATGCGTTTGTTCGCTTCAAGGGCAGGCTGGACGGACAGTATTCCGTTGATCTTACGGAAGATGACGGCGACGGTTATGTGAGAACAAAAATTATCTGACGGAAAAACTATCATGAAAAAACGAGGCAGGATTTTTTCATCCTGTCTCGTTTATTATTTTAATACCCGCAGCATCTGAACAAGATATCGCCCATTAATATGGCGTTCATCTTTATCAAGGCTTCGTTCGGAAAATTTGATAAAATTGTTCGTTGCATAAAATCCCATTAACCGCTCATTATCTTCACATTCCAAATAAATAATCTTTCCTCCGACAATCCGCTGAGAAATTTCAACGTCTTTTATTGCCAGTTCGAGAAGTTCACTTCCCGAAATAAGCTTGTTGTAATTATTTGTAAAGTTCTTTCCTATTTGAGCCAATAAGGGAGCAGGAAGCATAGGAGTTTGCAGCATAGGATCATATGTAGCATGTTTGGATAAGCGTTTATAAAATGTTTTTGATATTGTCGATTTGTCGATATTAAATGCTTTTGTGGAAAGGGTATAATATCCTGCAAGGATATTATCATTATTATACGGCATAAAAACTAAATGAGTAGCGGATATTCTTTGCTTGTCAAATTCGATGGCATTATTTTTTAAAAACAATTCAATGTCGGGATTTAACGGGCAGGAAAAATCGGAGAGAATTTTTTGGGTATCACTCTCCCCGATATTTTCAAGTGCCGTTCTGAGTGGTAGTTTGTTATAGATCGTTTTCATTTTTGAACTTTCCTTTAAACATTTCTTTGACCATTTCGCCGTCAACGGTTATTACAGGTCCTGAGAGCTTCACTCTTTTTGCAGGCATTGCTTCGGAGCGTTCAAGTGCGTCCAACAATGCCTCAAGTTCTTTTTCGGTTTTTATCTCCACATTTTTTAAAATGCTTTTCGTTGCCATAATCATTACCTCCCTTGGGGTTATATTATTATATGCGGGCAAGGGTATTTTATCCGCTGCTTTACACAATAATAATAACACAGTTAAAAGCTGTTGTCAAGAGCAATTTAAATAATTTGTCAACCGGAATTTCTATCCCGATAATTATTAAAAATTCTTGACAAATTTACCCATATATGTTATATTTAAAATAACCCCAATGAAAGGAAACGACTATGAAACTGGAACTGAAAATAGATATAGATGAAATAAACTATGCCGAGCTTTTAAGAGCAATAATTCCATATATAAAAAAGGAGGATATCCCCCTGCCCGCAAAGGTGCTTGAAGCAGCGGAGGCTCCGGGGGTGCTGGAAAATTTCCTTAAATTTATCCCGAAGGACAAGCAGGATGAAATCGTTCTGAAGCTTATCGAAAAAAACAAGGTGCGCATGATCGCAAGGGCGCATAGGATAGCCGAAAAAGAGGGCGTTACTATGACCATTTCCGATATATCCCTTAAAGAACGTGAGCCGGATATACTGGATATTTAAGGCTCTGTATTAAATAACGAAAGGAAAGCAAAAGCCATGAATGAAACAATAAAAACTCTCACCACCCGCCGCAGCGTGCGTTCCTACAGCTCAAAGCCTGTGGAAAAGGAGCTGCTGGACGAGATACTGGAGGCGGGAATGTATGCCCCCAGCGGAAAGGGACTGCAGTCGCCTTTAATGGTTGTAGTGACCGACCCTGAAAGAGTGTACGACCTTTCCATGATGAACGCCGCCGTACTGGGCACGGACACAGACCCCTTTTACGGCGCAGGCACAGTCATAATCGTGTTTGCCGACAGCACCGTAAGAACCTATATCGAGGACGGCAGCCTGGTTATGGGCAATCTTATGAACGCCGCCCATTCTCTTGGTGTGGACTCCTGCTGGATTCACCGTGCAAGAGAGGTTTTCGAGACCCCCGAGGGCAAGGCGCTTATGAAAAAATGGGGCATTGACGAAAAGTACAAGGGCATTGGCAACTGCATTTTAGGCTATGCCGACAAGCCCGTTCCCGCACCGAAGTCCAGAAAAGGAGATTATGTGATATTCGGGGAGTAGGTGAGCGCAATGACAAGATTTTATGATATGATAACGACTGTAGATCTGGCGTTCGCATATTATCCCTATCTGCTGCTGCTGATTTTCCTGTTTGCATTTATATGCTTTACCGTAAAGATAATTTCCGACGTATCAAGGAAAAAAAGACCTAAGCGGCGGTATATTGCCGTTACGGCGGTCTGCGGGGTCATATGCTGCGGAATGGGCTACGGTATTCATAAAGATCCTCCCGAACTGCGTCACGGTTATGGACCAATAGATACTGAGCAAATGGTAAGCCTTGTGGGATATGATTATAACCAGTGCAAACAGATCTACGCCTCTTATTTTGATATGGAAGTCGACAAGGAGATATATTCCTCGGAGTACCCTGCGGGCGTTGTAATAGAGCATTCTCCGAAAGAGGGCAGCATTATTGCAGTGGGAAACACAACGGTAAGGTGTACGGTAAGCAAAGGCCCGCAAATGATAAGTGTGCCGAACACCTACGAATTGAACTGGGAAACCGCAGAAAAAATGATCGGGAGCGTAGGCTTAACATACGCATTTACCACCGAATATTCCGAAACAGTTCCGGAAGGCTGTGTAATTTCTACGAATCCCGAAAGGAACGAGATGATCGAAAAGGGAAGCACGGTAAAAATTGTCGTCAGCAAGGGCAAAGAGGAAACGTCTGCCGAAAACGGGGAGAGCGAGGTTCTCATAACAGAGGAGGAATGACCGTGTATTTTGTAGTGTGCTGTGAGATCTTCATTTTACTGTTAACCGCCCTTTGCTTTTTTGTAAAGGCTGTTGTGGATATTGTCCGAAAAAGGAAGGTCGGAAAGGGACTTGTAATAACCGAGTTTGCCTGTGCAGTGCTTGCTCTTGGATTGTCGTGGACAGTGTTTTATGCTTTTATATCCATATACGACTCCATATTCTTTCCCCCCGATGATACGCCTATGGTAAATCTCGTAGGCTATGATTATAACGAATGCAAATCGACCTACGCCTTATATTTTGATATGGAAATAGACAAGGAGATCTATTCCTCCGAGTACCCTGCGGGCGCTATAATAGAGCAATTCCCGAGAGAGGGCAGCTTTATTGAAGTGGGGAACACAACGGTAAGATGTGTCGTCAGCAAGGGCAAGAAAACGATAACTGTGCCAAATGTCTGCGGCGTCAGCTGTGAAAACGCCGGTAACATGATCGAGGGCGCAGGCCTCCATTACCGATTGGTCTTTGAATATTCCGAAACAGTTCCGAACGGCTGGGCGATTTCCACCACACCAAAGGCGGGCGAGGAAGTTGAAATGGACAGCATGGTAGAGATTATCATCAGCAAGGGCAAGGAGCCGATCACGGATGACACCCCCGAAACGTCCCCCGATACCGAAACATAAAATAAAAAAATTTAAAATACAGAAAGGCAGGAAAATAAAAATGCTTAAAAACATACCGAAAATTTTATCCCCCGAGCTTCTTAAAATACTTATGGAAATGGGTCACGGCGACGAGATAGTCATAGCCGACGGCAATTTCCCCGCCGAAAGCATAGGGCAGAGAGTGGTCAGGTGCGACGGCCACGGCGTTCCCGAAATACTGGACGCTGTTATGCAGCTGTTCCCCCTCGATACCTACAGCGACAAGCCTGTGGTGCTTATGTCGGTTGTCCCCGGCGATACCGACGAGCAGGGAGATCCCCTTGTCCCCATTATCTGGCAGGAGTATCATACCATTATTGAAAGATACGAGCCGGAAAACTGCAAGATAGAAATGACCGAGCGGTTCGCCTTTTACGAGCGTGCCAAAAAAGCCTATGCTGTGGTCGCCACGGGGGAAAGCGCCATTTACGCCAATATTATTCTGAAAAAGGGCGTGGTCAAATGAGCGGCGCAAAAAATGTACTGGTCTTTGACCTGGGCGCTTCAAGCGGACGTGCCATGGTGCTGAAACTCAAGGACGGCAAGGTCTCATTGACGGAAGTCCACCGCTTCCCAAATGACCCCGTGACCGTAAACGGCACTTTGTACTGGGACGTTCTGCGGCTCTTTCACGAAATAAAGCAAGGTATAGTAAAGGCAAACGCCTTTACAGACGAGCCGATCCTCAGCCTTGGCATTGACACCTGGGGAGTGGACTTCGGGCTTATAAGCGGGGACGGACAGCTTATCGAAAATCCCGTCTGCTACCGTGACCGCCGCACTGAGGGAATTGCCGAAGAGTTTTTCAAAAAAATCTCCCCGGACAGACTTTACGAAATGACGGGCGTTCAGATAATGGATATAAATACGGTTTTCCAGCTGTATTCCCTCAGCCGGGGGCGCCCTCATATCCTGAAGTCCGCCAAAAAAATACTGCTTATGCCCGACCTTTTTAATTACCTGCTTACGGGCAGGATATATGCGGAAAATTCCATAGCCTCCACCACCGCCCTTATGAGCGGCAGCGAGTGGAGCAGGGAAATTCTTTCCGCCATAGAAGTCCCCGCCGAATATTTCCCCCAGATCATTCCTTCGGGTACGAAAATAGGGGAGCTGTCGGAGGATATCTGCAGCGAGCTGCAAGTAAGCAAATGCGCCGTCACCGCCGTTTGCGGACATGATACCCAGTGTGCCTCCTTTGCCGTTCCTGCCGCAAACGACAACGAGGATCATATCTTCATTTCCTGCGGCACATGGTCGCTTTTCGGCACAGAGACCGAAAGTCCCGTAAAAACCGAAAAATCCGCAGCCCTCGGCATTTCCAATGAAACGGGCTTCGGCGGCAAAACCACATTCCTTAAAAATATTATCGGGTTGTGGTTCATTCAGGAAACACGCCGTTTCCTGGCGAAAAAGGGACAGGAATATTCCTTTGCCGATCTGGAAAATATGGCGAAAAGCGCAGAGCCTTTCAAATGCTTCATCGACCCCGACGCACCCGAATTTGTTCCTCCCGGGGATATTCCCGGCAGGGTAACCCGGTTCTGCAAGCGGACAGGGCAGTATGTGCCCCAAACCCTCCCGGAAACAATGCGCTGTATTTATGAGAGCCTTGCCATGAAGTACCGTCAGAGTCTGGAGGAAATTGAGGAATGCACGGGCAAGACCTACAGCCGCATTTACATGGTAGGCGGAGGGATAAAGGATAAGTTTCTTTGCCGCCTTGCGGCAGGGGCTTGTAAACGCACAGTCACAGCAGGGCCTGTAGAGGCAGCCGCCTACGGAAACGGACTTATCCAGCTTGTTGCGCTTGGTGAGATTCCCGATGAGACCTGCGCCCGCAGAATTCTTGCCGCTTCGGAAAATACCGATACATTTGAACCGGAAAACCCGACCGAATGGGACAGTGCATATAAAAAATACACCGCAATATGCAAAATATGCGGCTGTCAGCATTGACAGCACAGATAATATAAAAAAGCATTCTCCGTTCACAGCGGGGAATGCTTTTTTTGCGGTCTGCCAATACATGGAAAATTTACCTTTAGTATAACTTTTTTCGACAATATCCGCAGACCGAAAATAAAGGGACAAGCAGGTTTTCAACAACTTTTTCAACAAGCTTTTGAAAATATCACGCAGTTTTCAACATACTTTTCAACAATCGGTTTAATACTGTATGTATATATTTTCCCGAAATGGGTAATAATAGAATCGGATATAAATGCAATCCGGTCTCACGGCGAAAAAATTCCGCCCTGCAAAGAACAGCAAGAAACAAAAGGAGCAAATATATTATGATAAAAGGCGTAAATAAAAGGATAGTCGAGGTGCGGCTGCCCGAAAGCGAATATTTTGAAAGGGCGCTGGTATTTCTGCGCAGCGACCTGCCCTTTTCCGACAATACACCTGCCGTAGCGGAGGGCGATATTGCCGCCGCCGCTATGAAAGATATAACCTTGCTCGAAAGTGACCTGCCCTGTGCAAACAAGCCTGTGACCTCTTCGGGAAAATTCCTCCGCTGCTTTTTGCGTATAGGCGTGTTTGCCGCAGCGCTTTTCCGTTTGCTGTGGCGTGTGTCGGTGATAGTGTGCGCTGTCGGGATAGTATATATGTTCTTTGATATGCGGTAAAGGCACAGCCGCACAATGCGCCGCCATACAAATGCAAACACCCCCGGCAAAAATTCTGTCGGGGGTGTTTTGTAATTATTTGCAAAACAATCAGACAAAGGCAGTGCACAATCTTTTACGGAAGTCCAACTCTTGCCTCTTGCTTCTTATCCTCTTGCCTCTTGCAGCACACAGTCCTCCAGATCGACATATTTATCCGCAAGGTCCATTGCCCGCTTGCGCTGCTGCCCGATAAATCCCAGTGATTCGGGATTTGCAAGGCATTTTTCCTCCAGCCAGCGGAGCATTTCGTCATAACCCTCCTGAGACAACGGGAAATGCTTTGTTTCCTTATTTTCCGTCTTGTCTATGCAGTTCCTGCCGCTCCACACAATTGCCTCCAGTTCCTTTTCCCCCTCTTTCGGACGGTGGGGAATGACCTTGAAATTAAAGTCACGGCAGTCAAGACATCCCGAAAATATCCCCCCCTCGCCGAAAAGAAAAAATTTCGGTATCTCAAATAATTTTGATGCAGATGAACCCATAAAAATCTCCCTTTGAATAAATTTAAATAAGCGGTCTCATTTTCTTGCCTCTTGCTTCGCCTCTGTAAGCAGCCGCAGCAGAGCCTCGGTGTAGATCACAATATCGTCCCGAAGCTCATCTATGCCGATAAATTCATCGGCGCCGTGCATATGGTTTTCGTCGCTCCACTCTGCGCCGAAGGCAACGCCGTTCTCGGTGTCGTGAACATATGTGCCGCCCCCTATGGCAAGGCACTTGCCGGGCTTTCCCGTGAAATCCCCGTAAACCGATAAAAGGGTGCGAACCAGCTCGCTTTCCTCGTCTGCCGCATGAGGCTCGCTTGCCATTACCGCTCTGCCCGCCATGCGGCATTCCCCGGCAGTGCGGCCAAAGGCTGCCACGGTCTCTTTTGCGTCAACAACGGGCGGATAGCGGCAGTCAAAGCCCGCTGTAAGGGTCTGCCCGTCAAATATCAGGCGGCTGAGAACTACCGTCAGATTCCCGTTTTTTTCGTCCGTCAGCTTCAGCCCCGCATATTTTCCCTCATTGTCGCCGTAGGGGAAACGGTTTGCCAGCTGTCTGACAATATCCTTTACGCCTCCGTCAAACAAAAGCTTTGACAAAAGTCCTATAAGGGCTGTCAGCGCATTATGCCCCTTTTCGGGGGTTGAGGCATGAGCGCCCTTGCCGCAGGAGATTATGCGAACGATATTTTCTTCGCCTTTTTCCTGTTCAAACATAAAGGACACCCCCTCGGGGGAAAAACGCTCTGCTATCCCCAGAAGCGATCTTATCTCAAAGCCCTTTACCCGAGCAAAAGCCCTTTCGGGAACCGCATTGTAAGCCCCGTCCGCTTTGATTGACAGCACAGCCCGTCCGCCCTCGGGCACAGGCTTTGCAGGCGCTGTCATATCATACCGCACCATGCCCTTTTCCACTGTTATCACGGGAAAAGAACCGTCTGGAGTGAACAGCATGGGCGGGAATGCTTCCTTTGAGGTGTAGTATTCCATATCCGTCGAACCGTTTTCCTCGTTGCTGCCAAGAATCAGCCGCATATTTCTTTTAAGGGAAATTTCGCCCCTGTTCACACTGTCACGGATTATCTTCATAGCAGTGATTATTGCCGCCGCAGGGCCTTTGTCGTCAATAGCGCCCCTGCCGTAAATGCGACCGTCACGTATCTCGGCGGTAAAAGGGTCGCTGTGCCAGCTTTGTCCCTCGGCGGGCACAACGTCTAAGTGCGCCAGCACTCCCACTTCGGGTTCACGTTCGTCAAAAGCAGCTGTTATGGCGTGTCCCTCAAAATTTTTGACGATAAATCCCATTTCCTTTAAATGGGACAGTGTAAAGTTCAAAGCCTTTGCGCATTCTTCGCCGTAAGGGGCATTTTCGCCTGCCGTCTTTTCGGCAACCGGTTCAGCTGCAACGCTTTTAAAGGAAATTAAACTTTTCAGCAGTTCGATAGCCTCGTCCAGATATTCATCGGCTTTCAGGGATATTTTATTTATCATTGAAAAACTCCTTTTAGATGTTAGATGTCAGAGGTAAGAGGTCAGAATTTGTACCCGTTCTTTTCGTATACTTTTTATAGGGAATCATCGGTCTCTCACTACCAGATACCAATTTTCGTCTAATGCAATTGCCTTATAGGTTATCTCGGCGTCTATATCTCCCGCCGTTCTGTCTTCAAAATTTTGTTTTTCATCGGTAGTATAAACAATTTTATACGGTTCATCTGCGGATACGATAAAATTATTAAATACAAATCCGATATCAATATATTTCGACCATGAATCCGTATATTTATATACTTTTGAAAATTTTCCGCTGTTAATAAGCGCATCTATTTCCTTTTGAATCTCCGGGCTTAATTCAAAGTAATCGTTGACCCAGTCATCATTATTTCCGGTCACGGATATCGGTGTTTTTTCATATTCCAGCATATATTTACCGATATCTTCAAAAGTGTCCCTGTTATTATAGAAATAACTTTTCATCCGATCGCTGTAAGTCAGGCTGTTGACAATTGAAAATATTATTGCCGCTGTCAGTATAATAATTATGACAGGTCCGATATTTATTTTCGACTCTTTTTTCATATTAAATCATCCTTTTCGAGCGTACCCGAATTTTACATATTACACTTACCTCTAATCGCCCATATCAATGTACTGCGCCGTTACATATATTTTTGGCGTGGCAACGCCGTCCTTGCCGCTGAACCAGACCTTGTCATAGGAGAAAATGATAATATCCACAGGGAGATTTTTGTCCCCCTCCTCCATATCAAAGTCAAAAAGGTCGATCTGGGCGGTGATATCTGCGCTGGAAATTTCGGCGATCTGTTTTTCGTCACCCACCAAAGAAATGGTCAGACCCGATACCACGGGGGTAAAATTGAACTGGGGCGGACGGTTCACAAACTGAATGTCCTTACCCATTATGACAATGGGCTTTGTGGCTATGCCCTCGGAAGGGCAGGTCACCGTAATAGTATCCGTCTGGGACAGATTTTCATACCCCTCGGGGAGGAATTTTTCCGTCTGGAATTCAAACCGTGAGCCTTTGTCCACCTCACGCATATTTATAGTGCCTATGGAAAGGCTTTCCCGCTCGTTTATCTTGTCATTGGGAGCGGCAATGGTCAGCTCGTCAACGGAATAGGTCAGCTGCTGCCTGAAATAATCCAGGTCGAAATTTTCGGGGGCATTTATGATATCCACATCAAGGGGCAGGGTCTTGCGGACGAAAACGGGAATCTGAACGGAAAAGGAGGTCTTGTCAAAGCTCAGCGCACCGGTGTCCGCTATGACCGAATTACGGTTGTAGAGCACAATCTGATCGGAGGTAAAGTCATAGGACGAATCAAGGACTCTGTTTGGTGAGACCTTAACGCAGACATCGGTAACGGAATTTACCGTATTCTGGGGACCTGTGACGGTTATCACCGAGGGGGTGACAATGGGGTCGCCGCTCATATATCCCGCCGCCACCGAGGCATTTTCCACCATAGGGGAGACGGTGAACTCCTTTGAGATTATCTTGTCAAAGGACACACGCACAGAGGAGGGTTCAATGCTTTTTATTTCGAAATCGCTGTCGGTGAGGCAGGTGATTTTCACAGGCAGGTTATATTCTCTTGGCAGCATAACCGTGGACATATCGAGCCAGGCGGTGAAATCCTCAGCTTTGAGGCTGCCTATGCTGCCTCTTTCGCCGGAGATGGTCAGGGTGATGGTTTCCGAGGGGGGATTAACCGTGTCCAGCTGGTTTGCCTGGGCATAGGTACCCTCCATGGATAGGGTCATGGGGATATTGTAGAAGGTAGTTTCGATTATGGGGTATTCGGTGATCGACACAGCTGCCCAGACGCCCACGGCGAGGATTATGGAGATAATTTTAAGGGTGAAATCCTTTCGGAAAAGACCCGAGAGGAACTCGGAAATTTTTTTGAACATATAAACAACCTCGTAAAATAAATTTATTAAATGAAAGCTTACAAGAGCACAAAAGCAATACAAGCTTACACACTCAACTTGGGTTTCCAAAGGGGGAACCCCTCTGACCCGCCAAAGGGCAGAGCCCTTTGGAAACCCGCTTGGAGTGTGTGCTCTTGTTTGCCTTTATGCCCTTAGTTTTTCTTGAGCTTCTTTCTGAGCACGGCTATGGGCGACTCCTCTTTCTCCGCCTGCACCTCTTCCTCATTCTTCGGACTCATTCTGTCCGCCAGATACTGCCGCAACTCGTCACGGTCAAATCCACGGCGTGTAAAGTCATCACCCTTTACATTGTCCGCAACCGATATCGTCCCCGTTTCCTCGGAAACGACTATAACTATAGCGTCCGAACAGCGGGAAAGCCCGATAGCCGCTTTATGCCGTGCCCCCAGAGTCTTATTCTCCAGGGTCTCAGGCAGTGGCACGTTTATAGTCGCTGTCGAATGTATAAGGTCATCCCTTATAATGACCGCCTGGCTGCTCATAGCAGTCCCTTTATAAAAGATCGTCCCCAATGCCTCCTTGGTAGGCAGAGCGTCGATCACCGTAACATCGGTCAGGAACTGGTCAAGCACCTGCCCACGCTCAATAATGATGATTGCCCCCGTGGAATTATCGGAAAAATTCTCGCATGCGTCGCACACTGCGCTTGCCGCATTGAAATTCTCCGCTCTGTACCCCTCGGAAAACCCCGAAAAAGTCCCCTGCTTTGAGGTAAGGTACGGCCTCAGGTCAAATATGGAAAAATCCTCTTTAAGCAGCCCGTTTTCCGCCACGGAAATTTTCCCCGTTTCCTCCGAAACCACTATAATAACGGCGTCCGAGTTCTCGCTCATGCCAATGGCTGCTCTGTGTCTTGCGCCCAGCGCTTTATCCACCGTTTCCTCCTTGGAGGCAGTGGGCAGAAAGCAGGCGGCGGCGTAAATAAGCCCGCCACGCATTATCACAGCCCCGTCGTGCAGGGGTGTGCCGTTGTAAAAAATGGTGTCGAAAAATTTCTCGCTGGGAACGGCGTTCAGCACTGTGCCGTTAATATGCTCCCCCAGCTTCGTCCGCCTCTCGATAACTATCAGAGCCCCCGTCCGCTCGTCGGAAAGCTTGCGGCAGGCGTCGCAGATAACGTTTATGGAATGGCTGTTCCGCTTTGCCAGTACCTCCTGATTGCCCCCCGAACGCTCCAGAAATTCCATATGTCCCACCCGCTCCAGAGTCCGTCTTATCTCCGGCTGGAAAAGGATGATTATGGCAAGCACTCCCACGCTGAATGCATTATCCAGCACAAATATCAGCGTTTTCATCTGAAATATCCTTGCCACCACATAGGCTGCCACCAGCGCAAGTATGCCCTTTACAAGCCCCACTGCCCTTGTTTCCAGCAGCAGCTGGCAGCCCTTGTATATAAGCACGCTCAGCATGGCAATGTCCAGCACGTCCCAGAAGCTCAGCGGCAGTATGGTGTTCAGCACGCTCCGCACTTCGTTTATAAGTTCCATATTTATAAACCGCCTTTCTGCGAAAGGTACCAACGCAGTAATGAAACGTAGGGGCTTTCGCTAAAGAAAAAATATGATAAAATATAA
>CAZGAZ010000051.1:0-24960 GCA_964523835.1 uncultured Ruminococcus sp. | reverse complement strand
GCAGAAAAGTTATCTCAACCTTTGGCAGTCATCTTGCAATAGCTTCACCAAGTAAATTTACAAAATATATAATAGGAAAATACAGACCCGGAAGAATTATAAAAACAATAAAACCGCATACTCCGTACCAGATATGTTATTACGACAAGAATGATCTTCCGGTTTATATGGAGGGTTATGGTTTTCCCTCGCAAGATGACCCGGATGTGATGAAAAGAACCGACATAACATACTTTATTCCATATAATAATGCTGTTTGGACAGCATATTTTAATGCTTGTAAGACAGACAAGATTAATGTGGAAAATATGTTAGGCGGTAATTATAAAATAGTAAGAGATGAACAAGGCAGGCTGCATGGACTATATTATATCTGTGGGTATGATACGGCAATTATAGATGCAGAAGAATATGATTATTCAGAATATGATAATGGCATTATTAACTGCACTTACAGTTATTATGTAGAGGGGCGGAGCGGTGCGTCAAAGGATATACCGACAGGCTTTAAGGATTCACCGTTAGAGCAGTTGAAGTATATATTTTATGTTAATGAAAAAGGGAAATTTATATGCTTCGACAGCTATAAATATAAGAATGGTGAATATGTACTGTTAAAGAAGAATGCTAAAAAATAATATCTCTTGTATAAGCGCTGCTGAAAATGACATATGACCTTAGGGAAATTGCAGACTGCTTTTGTTTGATTTGGACGGAACCTTGCTTTGCAGTGACAAAACCATTTCACAAGCCGCATTAAAAGCATTACAGGAATGTAGGAAAAAGGGCATATTAATCGGTGTGCCTACATCCGAAGGGAAACAAAAAACGTTATCTTTTGCAGATGAATTGCAACCGGACGTATGATAAATTATCAATAAAAAATGCGGCAGGAGTTTTTAATAGGCGTGCATTTCTTGCTTCTTAAAACTCTTGCCTCTGATATGATAAGGAGCGATGTAATATGAATAAAACTTATTCGACAGTCATACTTAATATGGTGGACGAGATAGTGCGCTTGTGCGACCCATCGATGATTTTCCTGGTGAGCGAGAAAAAGGACAGGCAAGGGACGACCTCTTCATTCAAGCTTTGCGTAATTGTGCCCGAATGCGGTGAGCCCGAGGCGGTGGAGACAAAGCTGCTTTTGCAGACCGACTGCCCTGTGCCCTGCGATTTTATTGTATACAGTCTGGAGGACTGGAACGAATGCGCCGAGGACGACTGCTCCTTTGCCTATCGTGTTGAGAACGGCGGTGAACGGCTTTATGTCAAGGAGTAGCAAAAAGGGCGACAGCAAACGGTATTACGACTGGATTTATCAGGCGTGGCTGGACAGGCTGGCGGCAAATTCCCTTGCCTCGGACAAGGTGCTTTATCCTGCGGCGGCGTTTCACTGTCAGCAGTGCATTGAAAAGGCTTTGAAAGGGTATCTGCTTTGGAAAAGCCGCCGTTTGCTGGACGGGCATAACCTTACATGGCTGTGCAAGCAGGCGGCGCTTATGGACGGGGGCTTTGTGCAGTGGATAGACGAGAGCGCTGTGCTTAACAGATATTACATAGAGACCCGTTACCCTGCGGATATTCCTTTGGAAATCGACGGGGAGACTATGAAAAATCTGCTTAAAATGAGCAGCGATATGATGGATTTTATCTGTTCGCTGACTAAGTTCGATTTTAACAGCTATCACAAAAAGAGCAGGAAAAATAGTAATTAATAATTAATAATGAGCGGCAGGGGTTTCCTTATTGGAGCAGAGCTTTTTTGCTCATATGCTTTTAATGGAAGGTTGGAAAAATTATGGGTTTTATAAGGAGAGGAAATTATTCGGAAAATTCCGTGGAAGGGGTTGTGGGTTCTGCAAATAATCTCATAAAAAGCAAAATAGAAAATACGGTCTATGTTGATACCCCGGCGGAAAAGTCAATGGCTTTTAATCAATTACTGCTGGGGTTGGCGAGCAAAACCGATCTGATAATTGAGGGGAAATGCTATGTGGGGGTAACAGCAAATCCCGTTCAAAGTCTTACGGCTCACGGCATTGATATTCACTCGGGCGGCAGCTTCTTTTGCATGGACATTCCGTCTGCTTTGGCGGAACAGTGCAAGCGTGAATTAACAGCCCTTGAGGGGTATGAGGCGGTGACGGACTCCGACAATGATTTTTGGAATGACACCTATCCGCAGATGTATGTTTACATCTATAAAATTTCCGAAAATACCAATGAAAAAATAGATACAAGCGGCTTTGCGCCTTTGAAAAAAATGCCTGGAATACCTATAGTCGTGCGGCTGGTTTATACGGACGGGTCGGAGGATAAAAGGTATTACGATAATGAGCTTACGCAAAAGGACTGTGATGACATTATTGGATTTATAAACGTCTGCATTAATGAAAACAGGCTTATGGAGCTGGAGGTCATTCACAGGATGTTCAACAGAATATATGCGGAGTTCGGGAAAGGCTGCTGTGTTATTAATTATGACAGCGGGACATCACAGGAAGGAGGGTATCAAAGCTACAGAAGCGGTGAAAGGTCAAGAAAGAAAGTCAAGCTTTATAAAAATGAGTACCCGGAATATATGCTGTGCCGTGACCTTGGCGTTGCTGGCGTTGCCGGCGTTTTTGAAAATATTCTGGCGTATTTTTTGATGAAAGGAAAAAAGCCCGGCAAAAGGCAGAATGTAAAGTGGGTAAATATGAAAGAGGAATAAAGCGAAAGGACGCATTCGGAGGGACACGTTTCTTGCCTCTTAAATCCTTTGCCTCTGAAAGGTGCTGATGTTATGAAAGAACAGCTTAAAAAAATGATAATTGAAAATATCGGCAAATGGACAGATACGGATATTTATGCTGTTTCCCTTTATGTTTACGATGACTGCGATAATCCCTCAAAGCCTGCCGTAACTTTGGGGTATAATACCGAAAGTCAGGTAAGAAAGGAATGCGGATATGCCGATGATGAGGGAGAGGCAAGGTGGAATTATGCGTTCTGGCTTCAGAATGAGTTCTTTTGCTTCGGGACCGGGGAAACGGCGGAGGCTGTCCGAAAATGGGTGACCGATAGCGGGTTTACTGTTTGCGATGATGATAATGAGGCTTGGAAAATGGACGGGCTTGAAGAGATCACTGAGGCGTTTGTAAGGGTGCTGACTGACATTGTTAAGGAGATTCACGAGGAAAAGATCCTCACGGCAAGGTTTGGAAAAGAGCTGCCTGTGCTGATTCACGAGCTGGAATATTATGATGAGATCGTCCGTCAGAATATTGAGGCGAACGGGGAGGAGCTTGTAATGGATTTTGCCGATTGGTGCATGAACTTCTAGAGGCATGAGGGCTGAGAGGGATATTTCCTGCATTCGACAGGGGGTTGTTTTATGTGAATAAAAAAGAATGTGCGGAGTATGTCTGCGGGTTCTGCGAAAATGGGGGAGAATTGCTGAGGCAGCATCTGGGGGATTATAACGGTGATATACTGCTGCATATATTTGTGCCGGAGATGGTGTATTTTCCGCTTGTAGAGTGCATAAAATCGAAGGACGAGGCAGGGGTCAAAAAATACTGCGGCTGCATTGAAAGGCTGTGGAATGAGGGAGATGAGGAGGTCCGGAATGTGGTCGATGTTTCGGTTCTGGAGTGTCTGACCGATTATGACGATATCTGGCAGGCTTTTGGAAAGCACATTTCGGGGGATTTTAAGGATTACATAAATAATGAGTATATACCCGAAACGAGCCGGTGGCTGAAGATCAATAAGATCCGGTAGTGGCATTGTTTTGTAATTGGGATCGGTTTTTAAGAAAATTGAACAGGGATTCCGGGAGCATTTTTCACGATATATACATTTTTAAAGGAGCTAAAATTTTATATGATAATTGACGCACATACCCATGCTTTTCCCGATATGCTGGCGGAGCGGGCGGTTGCTGCTTTGCGTGAGGAGGTCGGAAGCTGCGGTCTGGATTTTCCCGATACGGCTTACACCGACGGCACGGCGAGGGGACTTGTTAATATAATGGACAGGGCGGGGGTAGACCGCTGTCTGCTGCTTCCTGTGGCTACAAAGCCGGGGCAGGGGGAGGGCATAAACCGCTGGACGGCGGAATTTTTAAAGGGTGGCAGGATAATTCCCTTCGGGGCGGTTTTTCCCGACGGGGATTATGAGGCAAATCTGGAGAAGATCGCCCGGGCGGGGTATAAGGGGGTCAAGATACACGGGGATTATCAGGGGTTTTACGGGGATGAACCGAGGATGACAGATTTTTACAGGAAGTGCGGGGAGCTTTCGCTGATTGTTGTTATGCACTCGGGGGTTGACCCTGCTTCGCCGAAGGAAATGCACGTTGACCCTGTGAGAATGGCAAGGGTATTGGACAAGGTAAGCGGCGTTACCTTTGTGCTGGCGCATATGGGGGGCGTGGGCTGCGAACGGGAGGCGGCAAGGCTTCTGTGCGGTTCGGGGGTCTATGTGGATACGGCTTACACGGCGGGGCGGTTTTCGGGGGAGGAAATGGGGGAGCTTATAAGGGCTTTCGGGGCGGACAGGGTATTGTTCGGGTCGGACTGCCCCTGGAACGATCCTGCGGAGGATATTGCGCTGATAAATTCTGCGGGGCTTTCCGATAAGGAGCGGGAGCTTGTTTTCTCGGGGAACATAGTGCGGCTGCTGGGATTGTGACAATGCGGCAGGGGTAAAACTTTGTTGTTATGAGGCTGTGTGATAGTGCGTTACGCTTCAAAAAAGCAAGGTGAATTGCGGAATGCGAGAGACGGTTTTGCTTTCGGAAGGGCGGGGCGTTTTGATGTGATATTTATGCGTGATTATCTTTGTGTAAAACAGAGAAATTTTTAAAAAGATTTTGGTGAATGTTACAAAATTTCGTCAAAGGTTACAAAAAACACAATTATGAATAAATTTTACAAAAAAATTGTGGGTTTTATATTGCAATATGTTAAAAAAATATAAATTTTGAGTAAAATTTTATGCCACATTATTGCTTTTTCACAACCGACTACACTAATTTTATGAGTATTTGGTCAAAAAGCCATAATAATTGGTTACAATTTGGTTAATTTAACATCTTGTAAATTTTTAGTCAAAATGATATAATTATAATAGTTCGGAAATTGTACACGGATTCTGTCGGTTTGAGCTGCAGCGTTCGGACGGTTTCATGAAGTGAAGTATTTTTTATCGGAGGTGTCGCAAATCTATGAAGACTTTTATCTATACTGCCACCGACGTGCAGGGCAATACAGTCAAGAACCAGAAGATGAATGCCGAGGACGTAAATGATTTCCTCGAAAAAATTCATGAAAAAGGTCTGTTCTGCTCCAGCTACCGTGAGGCAAAGGGCGGTGACAAAAAAAGTCTGCATAAGTTCACTACGAAGGAGCTGGCTTATGACTGCAGACAGCTGTCGGCCATGCTGACATCGGGTCTTACTTTGGTAAAGGCTCTTGACATTATGCAGCGTGAGCAGGTCAAGGAAGGCCCCAAGCAGATCTACAGAGAGATCTACGAGGAGGTCCAGAAAGGTACGTCTTTCTCGGAAGCCATCAAAATGCAGGACGGAGTGTTCCCCAACTTCTATATTTCCATGGTGCAGGCGGGTGAATCCTCGGGTAATCTGGACATGGTAATGCAGAAAATGGAGAATCAGTACACCAGTGACGCAAAGCTCAACAACAAGATCAAAAGTTCAATGATGTATCCTATAATCCTGGCGGTACTCTGCGTGGCTATCGTAATTATCATGTTCACCTTTATCATGCCTACGTTCAAGGATCTGATGACGGAAGAGGATATGAAGGGTCTGACAGGTGCGCTGTTTGCGTTTTCTGACGGACTTAAAGCAAACTGGTGGATAATCATTCTTGTGGTGCTGGGCGCTGTTTTCGGCATAAGATATGCGCTGAAGGTTCCTGACATCAGATACAAGTTCGACCAGCTTATAATTAAGATGAAGCCGGTTGGCCCCCTGGTTGTAAAGATCTACACTGCACGCTTCGGCTCCACTCTGGCGTCTCTTTACTCTTCGGGTATCCCCATGGTGGAATGTCTCGCAAAGTCTTCGAACATTCTTAACAATATGTACATATCAAAGAAGTTTGAGACAGTCATCGACGAGGTAAAACAGGGTGAAGCGCTTTCCGTATCAATTCAGAGAACGGGCATTTTCGAGTCCATGTTCACATCTATTATATATGTAGGTGAGGAATCGGGTGCGCTGGACAGCATTCTTGCAAAGTCTGCGGCCTTCTATCAGGACGAGGCGGACGAGGCGGTTACACGTCTGGTTGGTCTTATCGAGCCTGTAATGATCATCTTTATGGGTGTTGCTATCGGTACTGTTATCGCCGGTATCCTTCCTGCGATCTACAACTCCATGGCAAATATTTCCTAAGCAAAAAATCCCGAGGCGTAAATTTATCGGGCGGCTTTAAAAAGGCTCTCCCGAAAAAATAAAATTTTATGAAAAATAATTAGTGAGGTGACGAGAATGCTTTCATTTGATATTACCGACAGACACGTCCGCATTGTACGCGGCACTGAATCGGGCGGCAAGATAAGGATCTCTTCCGCATCTACCATCGATCTCAGCGAGGGTCTGATAGTTAATGGTCATATAAAAGATATTCCCAAAATGGCAACCATCATCAACGATGAGCTTAAAGCCAGACGTATGGACGACAAGGAAGCGGTTGTAACCCTGTCCTCCAACCTTGTGATATTCAAGGAACTGACTATCCCCAAGGCTAAGACCAGCACTGCCCTGCTGACAATGGTAACAAACCAGATGCAGCACAACATGGGCATTGCGGAGGAATACTCCATTTCTTACTCGATCGCAGGCGAGGTGGAGCAGGAGGGCAACCAGTGCCTGAAGATACTGGCTACGGCTTGTCCCTTTGAAGTGGTTGACTGCTTCAAGAAAGTGTTCTCAATGCTTTCGATCGCTCTTAAATCCGTGTGCGTTTCCTGTAACGCTATCTCCAGGATCATTCTGGGAGACAAGAAAGCGTCCGCAAGGATGCCTATGCTGGTGGTACAGGTCGACCCCAACTTCGTAAGCATAAACCTTTATGAAGAGGGGCAGCTCTCATTCGCAAGATTTGCTTCCATTGACGCTGTGGACTACGACAATTCCGAGGACTACGTTTACGAGGCTGTAAACGAGAACATCCACAGAATGGTACAGTTCCACAAGTCGAGAAATCCCGAGAACCCCATTCAGAACGTTGTGTTCTACGGCGATACCACAGAGTACATACGACTGACCAACTCCCTGGAAAATATGGACATTTCCACAAGCCTGCTGGGCGTGCCCAACAATATTTCGGGATATGAAAATATCGAGTTCCAGGCTTATGCCAACGCTATCGGTGCAATGTTCAGAAGCAACAAGAACACCGACCGTATCAACCTTCTGGAGACAGACGCTGCTGCGGGCAAGAGCGACGCAGGCTCGGGATTCTTTGTACAGCTGGGACTTACAGTGCTGCTTTCGGCGGCGGTTGTGGGAGCTGTATACCTTGGACTGTCCAATGTCATCAACAACAATGACAAGAAGATCGCAGAGCATGACGAATGGATAAATGCTCCTGAGCAGGTGGAAAAGCTTCAGGAGGTCGACAGCACTCAGCTGAAGATCGACAAGGTAGGGCTTTACAAGGTAGATCTTGACAAGGCGATCTACAACTTCAACACGAAGTCGCCCTTGACGATAGAGGAAGTAGAAGCTTTCAGCGCACCTTTAAACGACAACAACTGCTATATCAAAACCATAACCTTCGCCAGCGGACTTGTTACACTGGACTGTGCGGGCGAAACCAGCCGTGACCCCGATCTGGCTGTACAGGCGCTTGTTGATCTGAACAGATACGATAATATTATCTACACCGGATTTGCCAGCTCCGAGGTAATAGATTATGATGACGGCGTTGACGGTGATACGGCCGAATACGGATTTACCGTAATGTTTAATTTAAGGCCGCAGGTGGTAGAGGTCGATGAACCGGATACAGCGGATGATGGAGGTGTTGAAGAATGAGTATGAAGCTTTCAAGGCGTGATAAGGTGATCCTTCTTTGCGTTATTGTTGCGGCTATATGCATAGCAGGTTATTTGCTGCTGATCAAGCCTAAATATGCCGAGATGCAGGCGTCCAACGACAGGCTGGCTGCCAAAGAGGCAGAGAGAGCCGAGGTGGAGGATAAGATAGCTACTCTGGAAGTTCTGAAAAAACGTCTGGAAGATGATGTGAAAAGCGTGGTTGAGGATCAGAAGGAGTTCATCAGCGAGAAAGAGGTATATGACACTCAGCAGATAAGTACATACATTATGGATCTGCTTGAGCCTTCGGGGATCCAGATAACAGGTATGTCAGTGCCTGTGCTGTCCCCCAGTATGCTTGCGGCATATACTTATAATAAGAACGCACTTGCTTATGAGATGAGAGTGAATGCGGACTTGGCAAGAGAGCTTCCCGAGGAAGTTTATTACGCTTACAATAACAGCTACCCCGAAGCGCCTCCTACGGTGCAGATAGGTCTTACAACGCTTACTGTTGTATTCAGGTTTGAAGAGGAGCAGCAGCTGCTTGACGCTGTTCAGCTGGTAGCCGACCACGAAAAGGATCTTTACCTGGTCAATGTAAGCACCCAGATAACAGCCAGCGGTGACGAGGAAGAAGCTCCTGCGGGTGAGATGATCATTGAGTTCTACACGATCAATCCTCTTGACCCGGCTGATATTGACAAGGACACATCGGCAGAGTGACCGACAGGGGAGGTGAGGATGTCTGTCTGAGACAGACCTGCCGGGATGACAGACCTGTCAAAAACGGAAGCTGACCGCCTCCCCATAAGTTTCGACCCGAAAAAAAGCGTTTGCCTTTTTCGGGCGGGCTTGTTTATGGGAAGCGCCTGCGGGAATGCTTTTGAGTCATGAGCGGGAAGCCCGATACCATGCGGGTTTCGGCTATGTTCAAAGGAATTCCCGAGGGTGAAAATCAAATCAACTTTGGGCACGAAAACTTTTTAACAAATTTTTAAGAAAGGACGGTTTTACTATGAAAAATAGCAAACGAACGCCGAGAACGTTAAAGGGCGCAGTTCTGATAATGGTTATGACGGTTATGTTCGTTCTGATCTTCCTGCTGGCGGGAACTATTGCGGTGGTTTACTCGGCGCACAACCGGGCGATGGTAAAGTATGAGGAAAGCCAGGCTTACTATACCGCAAGATCTACGCTGGACGCTTATCTGGAAGCGTTCCTGAAGGATAATACAAACAGGACAGGTACGGGTCAGCCGGATTCTATCGGAACTACAGCTGTTCCCTATTACTACCTCGGCAAGGATCCCTCAACGGGAAATCCTCAGGTGGATACGGCAAACTGCAAGCAGGGCCGTGCGCTGGAAATGGATATTTATGCCATGTATGTAAGCGTTGCGCCTAAGGATACACCTGTTGCAGGAGGTACTTATCCCTATACCGGCAGAGAGGGCTACTGGAACGCAACCACAGATGAAAAGCTTTATGACTGGGTAAAGCAGTATATTCTTGACCTTGCAACAGGCGGCTTCACTCTGGCAACAGGTCAGACCCTGGAGCAGTACAGGGCAGCCTATGCTGCAAGCAATCCCACAGATTATCAGGCGGCAAGAGAGCTTGCCATGAAGGCTATCAACACAGAGTATGACGACTATAAGCATGACTCGACATTCTATGCCAACGGCGGAAGCGATTCCCAGGATGTTGACACAAGCGGCATTACGAATATCGATAAATTTTACAAGCAGTTCTGCCCCAATGAAAAGGATGCGGGTCAGAACACAGATACTGTTTACTACCGTGTGCCTGCGGGAACATTCAGCTCCTTCGGCGATTCCACCACAGGCGGAAACTATGGCAAGGTAGCGGATACATTTGCCGATACTGCAACAGACGCTGTTATCAAGGTTCAGCTTCTGGAAAGGACTATGCACCTTAAAGACGGCGACGATTACAAAATGAAATTCGACAGCGGCAACCGTGAAAAGGATCACATCAAGGTCCAGGTCACTGTTGAGGTCATACTGGACGGCATTCCTACTACAACTTCGGTAATTTACGCCAACAAATATGACCCCAAGCCCTCCAATCAGGATGCGGTCACGGCAACAGGCGGTATTGACAGTTCTTCCGGCGGTTTCCCTATCTCGGGAGGTATGACATCCCTGGACGGCACAAAAACCATTGCGCTCAATGCAGCGGCTGTTTCGGGTTCTATTTTTGCAGAGGGTAATCTGCAAACTACCAACGGCGGTACCATCAAGCTTTTTGAAAGCGAGAACTATACGGTAATCCACGATGTTACCACTACAAACGCTATGGAATTCAAAGCCCTGGGCGATAAGACCTTCTTCTATGTGGGCGGAAAGCTTAAGGTTGACAACCAGTTTACCATGGGAAACACCGGCGATCCGTACAAGACAGATCTTATTGTTAACCATCTCAGCTGGTCAAGCAACGATCTGAAGGTCAGCGGAAATATCTATGCCAATGTCTTTGATGTGTCAAAGGACACCAACTACAACAAGGTTCAGGTAGACGGAAAGCTTTATGCCAACAATATCATCACCACAAGCGACAATAACGGCAACGGCCTTAAAATCCTCAGCAACGCAGATAATGCAGCACCCGGCGGAGAATATATCATTCAGGTGCCGGATGAAGGATTTAACAAGGGCGAAACGGTTCTTTCGGGAAAATTGATCTTTAAGGATTACTTGCCCGGAGACGAAAACCTGCCGCATGCCCGTTACAACAGCCCCGAGGATCAGGCTATGGGCATTACCCAGAAGGATCTTGTAGTTGATATCGACAGTGACAGTGTATCTTTTGTAAAGAAGTCGGATAATGCACAGGTGAGCGACAAGATAACCACAAGCTCGGCTAAGGTTGCATTGGAGTATAATGACAAGGACGCTTTCACATTCGGCACCGATTACAAGAAAACCTTTACAATGCCCGACGGCAAGAAGGTAGTTATTGATACACATCAGAGCAGATTTGAGAAATATTATGACAAGGAATGCTTCAACGAAGAAGGCGTAGGCGAGGCCGGTTCCTTCAAGGATGCGTATTACACTTTGGACGCAGAGGGCAACAAGGTTCTCGACCAGACAAAGCTCAAGGATTCGACCGAAATGGAAAGCGCCGAGGATCTGGCTAAGAAAGAGGCTAATGCCCTTGACGGCTGCGTACTTCCTTCGGGAAGTCCCGTGATAGCTGCAGGCTCTACCGTATCCGCAGGCAACTACATCCTTGAACCCGGAAATGTGGGCAATCTGACTGTTGACACATCCGGCGGAAAGGTAGTTATCCAGCTGAAGGATACAGGTCCTTGGGGCGGCTATTCGGGAACTGTGAATGTAACCGGAAACGGCGAACTGAAAATACTTGTTCCCACAGGCGCTACTGTCGGCTGGGGTACCAGCGCCGGCGGCTTCAAGGTAACCTATGCGGAAACTATGAAGCAAGGCAATAGCCTTTACGTGGGCGATACCCCGGCAGGCATAGACGCAACGGTTCCTCCCAATATTGACGTTTATGCTGGAAGGGGCTCAACGATAACCGTTAATGAAGGCGGAAGTGTTCACTCACTGCTGACAGGGTATGTTTACGGCCCGTCCTCCGATGTGACGATCAACATGGCAAAGGAAAGCTTTTCCTATACCAAGAACGGTCAGTCGGTAGGCACTGCGAAGTACTTTGTTGTAGGCTCTGTTTTGTGCGGCGAGTATAAGAGCACAGGCAGCGACGCCAGCGGCGTTTCGTTCATTGACAGAGACGCTTCCACCAAGAAGCCCGGCGAGGTCAACTTTGCGTGGACGGATGTTTACTTCCAGAGAGGAGGTATATAAACCATGAAAAAGCGTATCAAAGGTTTTACACTTATTGAATGCCTGGTTGCGCTGGCGGTGCTGGGGGTTTCCTCCATGCTGCTGGTGCAGGCATACACTCAGCTTATGAAGATGACAAATCTCAATCATGCGGTATATACCAGCATTGCGGATCAGATGGCGGATGTGGAAAAAAGCTCCACGGGAAATGCCAAGGAGCTTTCACCTACCCTCAATACGGCCAATCAGTACAGCAACTCCGAGGGCAGAACGCTTCAGATCGAGAGAGTGACAAAATCTGTTAATGCTTCTACCGGCGAGGTCACATATGCTACTAATACATCAAAGCCTTACACTTATAAGACCAATGTAAGCGTATATGCTACCAACGCATATGTAAACCACAATGTACAGTCGGCGGAAGAGCGTGAAAAACAGGGAACGGATGTAAGATACATCTATTTCCACCGCTGATAAGGGAGGATGATGTTAAATGAAAAAATTAAAAGCATTCACCCTTGTGGAGCTTATTGTGGTAATTGCCATTTTCGGCATTATCATGACGGGCATTGTGAATATGATAAGCCCTATAGGCTCTGCATCAACAGCAGCTAAGGTTACAAACAACCAGCAGACTGTGGAAAACGCAATTTCCTCATATATCGGGGAGAATGTCAGGTATGCCAACAATCTGCTGATAGTGCAGAAGGGCTGCACGATAGGCTCTGTTACTGTAAACAGCGCCGAGTCAGCTATTGATGCGCTGTTCGAGTACAACCCGGTCAATGCGACAGGAAAGGCTTTCGCAAAGACTGCTGCAAACAAGCAATATGTTAAGGTCATTGCCTTTGACGGCACGACCGATTACGACATTATGGACGGCGTAAACGCTACGGGCAACGGGCGTCTCATCAGCTCCCTTGACGGCAGAACGTCCGCACTGGATTTCAGCCAGCTCGCTTCCGACGGCTCAAAGCCTCAGTATATGGTATTCGGCAACAGCTATTACGGACCTGCCGATTACTATATGAATGTAAGCATCGACAACACAAGCCATGTGCTGAATCTCAGGATCACCAGCGAGTACTATTACACCAATGCAAAGCACGGCAATTCCGTGGACTCCAACAGCAATTCGGATATGGGCTGGTCAACCTACGAGCTGCGCAACTACGGCACCGGCGGATATGTTTTCAAAACGGTAAAGCTGGGCAGTGCCGCTACGGGCAGCAACAGAAAGCAGGCAGGTATCAGCCTCTCCAAAACTATCGGCGCCGATCCAGGCAGCCAGAAATCTAACCGCTGCGTTTATTTCGTTTACATTGACGAAAACGGCGAGAAGAAGATGACTGTTGATGAACTGCTTCCGACAGGGGTAAACCCTGCTCTGGGCGCAGGCTGCACCGATCAGATCGAAACATCCGTGGCTGCTAACACAGGCAGCACGCCTACTAACCAGCCCGGCAGCAACAGCGGTAATACTCAGAACACAGGTAATACCGGCAATACGGGTAACACCGGAAACACAGGCCATACGGCTACCACCGGAAATACAGGCAATACCGGAAATACCGGCAACACAGGCAATACAGGCAGCAACACGGGCAACACCGGAAATACGGGCAGCAACACGGGTAACACCGGAAGCAGCGGAAGCACAGGCGGCAGCGGAGGTATGACAATTACAGTAGGCAATATTTCGGCATCGGTGGTTACTTCGGGCAAGGGTTGTTATTCAGTGACTCAATCAGGTGACACGGTTAAGGTCAAGGTAGGTAATGATCAATATAATACCGTTGGACTGGTTATCACCCAGAATGCAAGCGGTGAGTATGTCATGGGCTTTGACGGTAATAAATATTTGGTTCAGGACGGTCCTTTCCCCGATATGTGGGCACATGATACCTATAATCTTACATCTGATCAAATCACATGGCTCAAGGATAATTATGGCCTGACTCTTGAATAATTATCGGACATTTACAAGTAAAAAATCCCGTGCCGTGTCACAATCGGCACGGCACGGGAAATTTTTTATATGACATTTCTTGCTTACACACTGAGCATTCCAAAATAAAGGTCAAGAGGTGCGCTGCCCACAAAGGCGGCGAACATAAGTCCTATGATGATAAAGGGACCGAATGCGAAAACATCGGCGTCCTCGGAATCATCCGGCAGCGTTATCTTGCGGACTATTCCGTAGACAGCGCCAACAACTATGGCAGCAAATCCTGCAGTTATCGCAGGTTTAAGGCCCAGCATAAGACCGCCCGCAGCCATAAGCACAATATCGCCCATTCCGAAGCCGTAGACCGGAGGCTCGTCCGAAACGGCTTTTTCAAGGGAGAGGCGCTTGTCGTTAAGCTTTTTGTATTCACGGCTGTTTTCTTTCACGTTTTTCATCTGGCGGCGGATATTGCGAAGCTCCATACGGTTCTCATCAACAAAACTGTTGTAGAACAGGGGAGTGAGCACAAAGCCGAAGACAAAGAACACCAGACTGACGGAAACCATTCCGAGAAGTCCGTCGGCAATGCCGTTTGAGGGCATTGAGATAACTCCCAGCAGATTCAGGATATGGGTGACAACTGCGATAACAAAGGTGTATATAAGCACCGAAACGCACATTTCCCTATTATCGATATCCTGAAAACAGAGGACTATAAGCCCTGCTGCAAAAAGGCAGAGCATTACAGGATACATTCCCCATTCCCAGAAGCTGTAGCGGAAAAAAATGCACAGGAATACGATACCCGTGAGGGATTCGATGAGCATATAGCGGGGGGATATTTTCGCACCGCAGGCACGGCATTTGCCCCGCAGGATAAGCCAGCTGAACACGGGAATAAGGTCATACCGCTTAATCTCCGTCCCGCAGGTCATACAGTGGGAATTGCGCTTGACAAGGGATTCGCCCTTTGGCAGCCGCAGAATACACACATTTAAAAAGCTGCCGATTGTTATTCCGAAAAGGAATACGAATACATAGATCGTCACATTCATCATTGTTTCAAGGGTTTCAACAGACATTTTTATCAATCCTTTCCATTACGAAAACATAGTGCTACTAACATTGTAACACTTTTTATATATTTTTTCAAGCTTTTTACGGTTTTTTTACCGAAAATTTTCGCCCTTGCTTTTCCCGCAGGAAAGCAGCTCGGTGCATAAAAAAATCTGCGGAGAAGGAGTTAAAGCAAAATGAAAAACGTTCCTATAGGTCAGTATATGGTCAACAACGGAATAATTACCGAAGAGCAGCTTCAGAACGTCCTTGACGCAAAGAAGAATGACAACACTCCCGGTAAATTTTTCGGTGACTATGTTATTGAGCTGGGCTATGTGACAGATGTGCAGTTCGGGCAGGTACTGTCAAGAAAGCAGGGTATCCCCTTTGTGGACCTTGACGACCCCGAGACTCCCATTGATGTGGAGGCTGTTAAGAAAATACCCGAGGCGCAGGCGAAAAAGCATACTATCATTGCTATCAAGATAACAGGTAAACGTCTTACTGTTGCATCCTATGACCCTGTAAACTTCTACATATTTGAGGATATCAAGGTCATTACGGGTATGGACGTTGTGCCTGTGCTGGCGACAAAGGCAGCCATTACAAAGGCTATAGGCAAGATATACTCCAACGCTAATGTCGGCAACGTTATCGACGCAGTTGAGGGACAGTTCCAGCATGAAGAGGTCGACGCAGACGCTCAGGAAATGGCGGACCGTGTTGACAATGCGCCTATAGTTAAGCTTTGTACCACAATAGTAGAAAACTCCTTCAGAGCGGACGCAACGGATATTCATATCGAGCCGTTTGCTACATTTACACGAATAAGGATACGTGTAAACGGCGACCTTATCGAGCTTATGAATGTTTCAAACGTTGTACATAACTCGCTTATAACCCGTATCAAGATCATCAGCGGCATGAACATTGCCGAGAAGCGTATCCCTCAGGACGGCCGTTTCTCTCAGGTGGTGGACGGCACCAAGCTGGACGTCCGTGTATCAAACCTGCCGACGGTAAACGGCGAGAAGTGCGTTATACGTATTCTTGCCACGGGCGATGTGGGCGTAAGAAAGATAACCGACCTCGGTATGACCGATTACAATTACGACAGGTTCTCCAAGCTTATAAAGGTGCCTCAGGGAGTTATGCTGGTAACAGGGCCTACGGGTTCCGGTAAGACCACCACCCTGTACGCTGCTCTCGGTGAGCTTGCCAAGCCCAATGTAAACGTTATTACCTGTGAGGACCCTGTGGAGAAAAATATCGAGGGTATCAACCAGTGTCAGATCAACGATAAAGCAGGCATGACCTTTGCGGCTGCGCTCCGTTCTATCCTCCGTCAGGACCCCGACATAGTAATGGTCGGAGAGATGCGTGACCAGGAAACTGCGGAGATCGCTATCAGAGCCGCTATTACGGGGCATATGGTGCTGTCTACGCTCCATACCAACGACGCCGCTTCGACAATCACCCGTCTTGTGGATATGGGCGTTGCGCCTTACATGGTTGCGACTTCCCTTATAGGCATTGTTGCTCAGCGTCTTTGTAAGGTAGTATGCAACGAATGCAAGACCCCCAGAGCTTCCACTATTGAGGACAACCAGCTTCTGGGTATTGACGAGACTCAGGCTATAACCGTTTATGACTCCAGCGGATGCCCCAAGTGCAACAACACAGGCTATTCAGGACGTACCGCTATTCATGAGATCCTGCTTTGCACCCCCACTATGGCGAGCCTTATCGCCGCTGACGGCAAGACCGACCAGATCGCCGCTCTTGCAAGGGAAGAGGGCTGCCGCCTGCTGCGTGACAACGTTGCAGAGCTGGTTATCGAGGGCAGGACTACAATGGATGAGCTTGTAAAGCTGACATTTGCGGTTTAATAAGTAAGCCCCATGCGCAAGAATTTTCAAATATATTTTACTGCCCTGTTTTACAAAGGCAGGGCTGAACGGAGGATAATATGGATATCGAAAAAAAAGCTGACCGAGTGGTGCTCAACATTGACAAAATACTTGACGAGGCGAGAGTTTTAGGCTGCTCGGACGTTCACTTCACAACAAAAATTTCTCCCATTGTGCGTTTGCACGGTACTCTTCGCAAGCTCAGCTCCTACCCCGAAATGACCGACGGCGCTATTATGAAGCTGGTTGAGCAGATGACCAACGGGCACAATATCGAAAACATCAAAAACCGCATAGACAGCGACTTTTCCTACGTTACCAAGAGGGGCTACCGTCACAGAGTTAACGTATACCACCAGAGAGGGGATACGGCGGTATCTATCCGTCTGCTCAGAAACGACATCCCCACCCTGGAGGACCTTGACCTGCCTCCCATTCTGGGCGATTTTGCAATGCGTCCCAGAGGACTTATCCTTGTAACAGGACCTACAGGTTCAGGTAAGTCCACCACCCTTGCGGGTATGATAGACTATGTAAACTGCAACCGCAGCGCACATATCATCACCGTTGAGGACCCTATCGAGTATATCCACGAGCATAAGAGATGTATGGTAAACCAGAGAGAAGTCGGGGACGACGTTGAGTCCTTCGCCCTTTCCCTCCGTGCGGCGCTCCGTGAGGACCCGGACGTTATCCTCGTGGGAGAGATGCGTGACTACGAGACCATTACGGCGGCTGTTACCGCAGCAGAGACAGGACACCTTGTAATGAGCACCCTGCATACCACATCTGCTTCGGATACTATCAACCGTATCATCGACGCATTCCCCGCTCATCAGCAGAACCAGATCAGAACCCAGCTGGCAACGGTGCTTGTGGGCATCTGCGCCCAGACCCTTATTCCCAAGGCGGACGGCAGCGGACGTGTGGCAGCCCTTGAGATACTCAACGCCACCGACTCCATTAAGGCCATGATCCGTGACAATAAGGTCCATCTTATCCAGACTGCTATCCAGACAGGTAAGAAGGACGGCATGGTCAGCCTTGACTTTGAGCTGGCAAGAATGGTCAAGGAGGGCGTTATCACCGAAATGCACGCCCGTGAGAAGAGCCTTGACATTGCCGAGTTTGAGCGGTATATGAAATCGGCAGGCTGATTTTTCCGCATTGCTGAAGAAATTTAACAGTATAAGGAGCCGGAAACAGTCCGAACAAACCGTTTCCGGCTTTTTTGAGGTGCGCAGCATTCGTTTTTTGTTGTTATTTGTCCGATATTGCAGGTAAAAAAAATAATTATTATTACGGAGCAGATCAAAAACAGACGCAGTGCTGCAGAATACCACCATTAATAAGTATAGAAGGTGAACCAATGGGCAGTAGAACAATAAAAGATCACATTATTAAATCAACGCTGCTGATCGTTATGCTCCCCTTGTTAGTGCTGGGGTTTTATGCGATATCGTCAAATTACCAGTCTGCGCAGAAATATGTACAGGCGGATATTTACGACACAGCAACAGCTGCGGCAGAGAGCGTCAAATGGCAGATGAAATCCACTCAGAATGTGGCTATAGAAACAGGCGGACACGCCCCCTTTACCGATCCCAATTCCACGGACGGGGAAAAGCAGGCGGCTCTTGATTCCATTGCCATGGGCTACGGCTTTGAGCGGGGCAACTTTATAAACGCCGACGGCATAGGTCTTGACGGCAGCGACTATAACGACAGAGAATATTACCGTCAGGCAATGAAGGGCAATACGTTTATTTCCGACCCCCTTATTTCAAAGATCACGGGAAAGATCACCATAATCATAGCCGCCCCCGTCTGGGAAAACGGAGTTTTCGGCAGTAAGTCGATAGGCTGCGTGTACTTTGTGCCCAATGAGGAATTTCTGAACGACGCCATGAGAAGCCTTGAAATAAGCGAAAATACGGAGGCATACGTTCTCAACAAGGACGGTCAGCGTATTGCGGACAGGGATTCAAGCGTGGTAAAGCAGGAACTGAACTATATCACCGAAAGCTCCTCCGACAGCGGATATAAGGAAATTGCGGATATTCACACTAAAATGGTCAAGGGTGAGCAGGGAGTTACGATGATAAACTTTGACGGACAGCGCACTATCATAGGCTATGCGCCCATTGCCGATTCCAACAGCTGGTCGCTGGCGGTCAGCGCCCCTCAGTCGGACTTTCTGGGCGAAACCTACAGAACTATGATAATCATTATTGTGCTGCTTCTGATTGCGGGAGGTATCTCCGTTATCAGTGCGTCGACCCTGGCTAAACATATCGGAGCCCCCATTGCTCAGTGCACCGACCGTATCAGAAAATTTGCGGACGGCGATCTGAAAAGCCCTGTCCCCAAGGTGAACACCAAGGATGAAACAAAGGTGCTTGCGGACGCTACGGAATTTCTGGTTACGGATATCAACAACATCATAAGCGATATAGGCAGAATGATGTCGGAAATGGCAAGAGGAAACTTTGCGGTAACTCCAAAGTGCCCCGAGGAGAACTACAAGGGGGATTTCCATGTGCTGTTTGACGCCGTAAACGAGATAAACAGGCGGCTCAATTCCACCCTTTCGCAGATAAATATTTCCGCCGATCAGGTCTCCAGCGGTTCCGATCAGGTTTCAGGAGGCGCTCAGAGCCTTTCTCAGGGAGCTACCGAGCAGGCAAGCTCCGTGCAGGAGCTGGCAGCCGCTATCCATACAATTGAAGCCAGAGTAAACGAGACCACCAAGGACTGCGATAACGGCAGGAAGCTTGTGGGCGAAACGGCAGAGTATATCGAAAAGGCAACAAGCCAGATGAACGCCCTTACCGCAGCTATGCAGGATATAAGCGGAGCGGCGGGAGAGATAGGGAAGATAATAAAGACCATAGAGGATATAGCATTCCAGACCAATATCCTTGCCCTGAACGCCGCAGTCGAGGCCGCAAGAGCGGGCGAGGCAGGCAAGGGCTTTGCAGTGGTGGCGGACGAGGTAAGAAACCTTGCCTCCAAATCCGCAGACGCTTCCCACGATACGGCAGCGTATATCGAGCGCACTATCAAGGCAGTGGAGCGTGGAACAGCCATTACAGCGGAAACCTCCGTTGCGGTTGCCCAGGTGGAGGAGCGTTCGGGCAATGTTAAGCATATCGTGGAAAATATTGCCGCCGCCAGCGATGAGCAGGCGGATATGGTAAAGCAGATAACAAGCGGTATAGAACAGATATCCTCCACAGTCCAGACCACATCGGCAACAGCCGAGGAATCCGCCGCCGCCTCCGAGGAGCTTTCCGGACAGGCGCAGAGCCTCAGGAATCTGGTAGGGACATTCAAATTAAAACGGTGAAAGACATTATAAGAACGTAAAAAAGGCAGGAGGAATTTAAAAACCTCCTGCCTCTATTTGTAAAACGGGCAGGAGGCAAAAATCTTCTGCCCGTTTTTTATCCAGCCTCCAGCCTCTCATCTTCCAGCCTCTAGTGGCATTCCTCACATTCGGGGATAGCGCCCACAATAGGCTCGGGGTCAACGCCCTGACGGCGGTAGTAATCGGCAATTGCGGATTTCATAGCCTGCTCCGCCAGTACCGAGCAGTGGATCTTCACATCGGGCAGACCCTCCAGAGCCTCAACTACTGCCTTGTTGGTAAGCTTCAGGGCGTCGTCAACAGACTTGCCCTTTATCATTTCGGTCGCCATGGAGGACGTCGCCACCGCAGCGCCGCAGCCGAAGGTCTTGAATTTTACATCTGTGATAATGTTCTTATCCACCTTGATGTACATTTTCATAATGTCGCCGCACTTGGCGTTGCCTACCTCGCCGATACCGTCGGCGTCCTCGATCTCCCCCACATTGCGGGGATTGGTGAAGTGATCCATCACCTTGTCGCTGTAAAGCATCATAACAGATTATCTCCTTTCAGTGTGCCGTTTGTAAAAAGCTGCGGCACATTTTTAGTTGATTTAAAAATCATAAATTTATCGGCGAAACAAACTTCATGATCTTTTCCATGCCGTTCCTGCCTTTAAGAATATCCTCCCACATGGGGGACATATCCCTTATGCGGCGCACTACCTGTTCCACCTTTTCTATGATGTAATCCCCGTCCTCCATGGTAATAGGCTGTGCCAGGGAAAGCCGCAGCGAACCGTGCGCCACTTCATGGGGAAGCCCCAGACTCAGCAGCACATGGGAGGGGTCGAGAGAGCCGCTGGTGCATGCCGAGCCGCTGGAGGCGCAAATGCCGTTCATATCCAGCATTAAAAGCAGAGATTCGCCCTCAACTCCCACAAAGGAAATGTTGATATTGCCGGGCAGCCGCTTTTCCCTGTCGCCGTTGAGCCTTGCGGCAGGCACACGGGCAAGTATCTCATCAATGATCCGGTCACGGACAGCCGTAAGGCGGGTGCTCTTTCCGGGAATATCCGCACAAGCGTCCTCCACAGCCCTTGCAAGCCCGACTATGGCAGGCACATTCTCCGTCCCCGCACGGCGGTTCCGCTCCTGCGCCCCTCCGTGGATAAGATTGGGCAGCGTGACTCCCGAGCGGACATATAAAAATCCTATACCCTTCTGAGCGTGTATCTTATGCCCCGACATACTCAGCATATCCACACCCAGCTCTTTTATACTTATGGGCACATTTCCCACAGCCTGAACAGCGTCCGTGTGGAAAAGCACGCCCTTTTCCCTGCACACTTCGGCAATCTCGGGAATGGGCAGGATAGTGCCTATCTCGTTGTTGGCGTACATGACCGTGACAAGCCCCGTATCCTCACGAATGGCATTTTTCACGTCCTCCGCAGAAATAAGCCCCTTTTCGCCCACAGGCAGATAAGTCACCTCAAAGCCCTGCTTTCGGAGCTCCTCGCAGGTGTGCAGCACAGCGTGATGTTCAAAAGCAGTGGTGATAATATGCCGTTTGCCCTTTTGCGCCATTTTTTCCGCTGCGCCCTTTATCGCCCAGTTATCCGCCTCCGAGCCGCCGCTGGTGAAATATATCTCTTTGGGCTTGCAGTCCATGACCGCAGCTATACGCTCACGGGCGTTTTCCACAGCGTGTCCTGCGTCACGCCCCAGCTTGTAAATGCTGGAGGGATTGCCATAGGCGGTGGTGAGATAGGGCATCATCTCCCGCAAAACGCTTTCGCTTACCTGTGTTGTAGCGGAATTATCCGCATAAATAAAACGTTCGGACATTTTTATTTTTACATCCTTTCAGTGCATATCTTGTGACTGCGGCATTTCCTCCGCCCACGGCGGGGAAAATGTGTCATCTGACACTGCCGTATTTTTTATGTTAAATTAATTATATACCCATTTGGTAGAAATTGCAATAGGTATTGACAATTTTTTACCTTTTGCACAATTATGTTGAAAAAATTTGGTTAGCTTAGAGTAACAAAACGGTTACTCGATCTCCCATATAACGGTGACGGTGTCGGAGAGACTGATGTTGTCGGGTTCGATGTCAAGGGACATGCAATCAGATTCTTCATCTTCCGATGTTCTGATCGAATCAAAGAATCCGGTTTTAACGCTGAAGTCTATCTCACCCCACGAATAGTCGATTGACTGAATATCTTTAAGCCTTACCCCGGCAGCATTAGTCAGCATTTCCGCTTTTCTTCGTGCGTCAACAACAGCCTTGGCAAGCATTTCATTTTTAGCGGACTCCTTATCTTTGATCGTGTAGCTGATTTCAAATTCGGGCTTTGCGCCGCAGCCTGCCAATACCGAAAGTATTTCCCCAAGTCTGCGGTTGTCCGAATCAAATTCGATTTTTAATTTATGTATGTATTTATATCCCAGAAATTCTTTTATATACTTGCCGTTATCATAGTGACTGTCAAATTTTGCGCCAAAATCAAATTTTGATGTTTTAATATCCTTCGGATCAAATCCCAAGGGAGCTAAGGCTTTTTTCAGGTTCTCCGTGTCCTCTGCGGATCTTTCCATAGCCTCGCTGTAATCGGGGAATACTCCCGCTAAATCCATAGTTATCACAGTAACATCGGGTCTTAATTTAAGCTGCCCTTTGCCTGTTATGCGAATAGTTCTCATAAAAACACACTCCTTTCCGCAGGCTCATTTCCCTGCAAACTTATCCCTCTGGGCAACCGCCAATCGGTCGCAGCATTCATTTTCTGGGTGCCCCGCATGACCCTTTACCCATTTAAGCTCCACCGAGTGGATCTCCAGAAGCTCCAGCGCACGCTGCCACAGGTCGGCATTGAGCGCAGGCTTTTTGTCTGCTTTTACCCAGCCGTTTTTCTGCCACGATCTTGCCCAGCCCTTAGAAATGCTGTCGCAGACATATTTGCTGTCGGTGGTGAGGGTAACTGCGCAGGGGCGTTTGAGGGCGGAAAGCGCCATAATGACCGCCGTCAGCTCCATTCGGTTGTTGGTTGTGTTTTCCTCGCCGCCGGAAATTTCTTTGCGGTGAGCGCCCATTTTCAGCACTGCCCCCCAGCCCCCCGGACCGGGATTTCCCGAGCAGGCGCCGTCGGTAAATATTTCCACCTTGTCCATTTTTTTACCTCCCGCTGATTTGTTGTTCGCACCAAAGATACTTTGAAACTTAGGGGTTATTCCCTCTATGTTTCAAACTTTCACCCTCTTTTTTCGGAAGCAGGATTATCCGTATATATCTTCTCCTGTTTTAAATAATTCCTCATAAACGCTGTAAATATTCGGATGAGTTTTCTTTATCCGCAGCGGCTTCATATTTTCGTCCACAAAGCAGTGTGAGGTCTTTCCCGTAACACGGGTAATGCCGTCTTCCCCGTAAACATTGTATACGACCGAAAATCTCGCTCCGCCGAACTCATCAATAAGAGCCTTTATAAAAAATCTCTCATTGAATCTGAACGGCAGCTTGTAAGCGCATTCGACGGACAGCACGGGGGATAAAACCCCCATTGCCTCCACCTTTTCAAAGGGCAGCCCCGCCATATCAAGGGCATATACCCTCGCCTCCTCAAACCAGCGGATATAATTGGAGTGGTGAACTATCCCCATTTTGTCCGTTTCATAGTAGAAAACCTTTCGTGAAAAGGGTTCAAATCTCATTTTTTTACCTCCCGCTAATCTATTGTCCGCACCAAAGGTACTCTGAAACTTAGGGGCTGTTCCCGCTATGTTTCAAACTTGCCATATCCCCTTTTATCTTACCTTTTCCGCATTCTCCCTGAAAATGCGTTCAATTACCTCATTGGCAGGAGAAACGCCCAGATCGCCCTCTTTGCAGGAACGCAGGGAAAGTGTATCGCTTTCCACTTCCTTGTCGCCCACAATAAAGAAGTAAGGTATCTTCTCCAGCTGTGCCTGGCGTATCTTGTAGCCTACGCCCTCCTTGCGTGAGTCGACAGCAGCTCTTATACCGCCCGCTTTAAGCCGCTCCAGCACCTTTTGGCTGTATTCCATAGCCCTGTCGGTAACGGGAATTATACGAACCTGCTCGGGAGAGAGCCACAGAGGCAGTGCGCCTGCATAGGTCTCGATAAGATAAGCAAGAGTACGCTCGAAGCAGCCCAGAGAAGTTCTGTGAATGATGTAAGGACGTCTCTTTGAACCGTCTGCATCCGTGTATTCCATATCGAACTGCTCCGCCAGCAGCATATCTATCTGAATCGTAACCAGAGTGTCCTCCTTGCCGTAAACATTCTTATACTGAATGTCCAGCTTAGGCCCGTAGAAAGCCGCCTCGTCAATGCCTATGGTGTAGTCTACGCCCAGGTCGTCAAGAATTTTTCCCATAGCGGTCTGCGCCGTTTCCCACTGTTCCGCCGTGCCCTCGTACTTGTTCTTGGGATTTGCGGGATCCCACTGGGAGAAACGGAATGTACATTTATCAAGCAGCCCCACAGTGTCAAGGCAGTATTTCGCCAGATCAAGGCACTCTTTAAACTCATCCTCCAGCTGCTCCGGGCGGATAATATAGTGTCCCTCGGAAATGGTGTGTTACAGCAGCAGTCCGGTGAGAAAGGAAAATGCGTTGGCACATACGGAGAAGGCCCAGGGAAAGCAGATCTCGCTGCGCCGGCGGTAGATCAGCCCCTCCAGTCCCACGGCGCCCAGCTCCAGGACCAGGGTGACGGCGGACAGCGCGCCGGGGAGATACCAGGCGGCGGCGTGGTGGCACAGCA
>CAZGAZ010000050.1:0-25300 GCA_964523835.1 uncultured Ruminococcus sp. | reverse complement strand
TCATTATATCATAAAGACTTTTGATTTAAAAGGTGGGGATTATTTGACGCTTACAATTAATTAATATGCAGTCAAAATTTCAAATAATAAAAACTGCCGCCCTCCGAAGAGAGCGGCAAAACAATCATTATTAAGTTAGAATCTGATTACAGTAAATCAACTGATAAATACCGCGAATCTTATTCCTTTACACCGCCGAGAGCAACACCCTCAACAATAAATCTTGAGAAGATGAAGTAAACAATTACCACAGGAATGATCGAAAGGAAAATTGATACATATCGAACACCGTAATCACTCAGCTTCTCATTGGAAAGAATAGTGTTAACCATCATAGGAAGTGTAAGCTGTTCTTTATTTCTGGAGATCAAAATCATAGAAGGCATATAGTAGTTGTTCCAGTTAGCAACAAATGCAAATATTGCCTGTACCGCAATAGCGGGCTTCATCATGGGAATGCCTATAGTAAAGAATGTTCTGAACTCCGTGCAGCCGTCAATTCTTGCAGCCTCCACAATTTCCAGCGGGAATGTGGATTTCATTGATTGTCTCATAAAGAAAACAACCGAAGGAGCTGCAATTGCAGGTATAATTAAGGGGAAATAGCTGTCGGTAAGTCCCAGCTTGCTCATAAACTGATAGAAACCAACAGATGTTACCTGTACAGGAATCATCATAACCGCAAGTATGATCGTATAAGCGGCATTCTTAAACTGGAAGTCATAAACAACCAGACCGTAAGCCGTCATACATGAGAACAGAACTGTAAGGAATGTGGTAGAGAATGCGATAATCGCACTGTTAAGATAACCTCTGAGCGCATTATATTCAACAGTTCCCGCTTCAGAAAGAGCGTTTAGATTTTTGATATTTTCAAAAAGATTAAGACCCGGTATAAGTGAAACACCGCTCTCAACAATTTGCTGCGATGTTCTGGTTGCATTGACAATCAAAATGTAAACAGGCAATAAACTTATGATCGCCAACAAAACCATTACAACCGTTACACAAATAGTACGAACCTTTATGGCCTGACTATTGCTTTTTGTTCCTGCCATATCCATATTACAGACCTCCCAACTTTGACTTCAGTGCAGCCTTGGAGCTCTTGCGCTCCTTAGCCTTGGGGTCGTCGTCTTTATTAAATATAAAGCATATACCGCCCAAAACTGCTGTTACGATAAACAGAATAACCGAGGAAGCACCGGAATATCCGTAATTTGGCTTCAGATTATGGAAGTGATTGTAAATGAATACCGCAATCGTTTCGGTATGTCTGTTCTGAGCTGTACCCATATTGAACAGGTAAGGCATATCGAACATCTGAAGACCGCCTATCATGGAAGTAACCATAGTATAAAGCATAATAGGTCTTAAAAGAGGTATCGTGATCTGGAAGAACTGCTGCGTGGGGGTCGCACCGTCAATATTTGCAGCCTCAAACAGCGAGGGGTTGATACCCATAATACCCGACATGAGCATGATCGTTGTATTGCCGAACCACATCCACGTCTGAATAAACATTATTATCACACGGGAGGTAGTTTGTCCGGTTACAAAATTCTTGGGAGCGTCAAGGATGTGCATATTCATCAGCATTTTATTGATAGCTCCGAACTGTGAATCGGCAAAAAGCATCACGAACAGTGCAGCAACCGAAGCCGCTGTAATAATGTTCGGCATGTACATTACGATCTTATAAAAGCCCTTGCCCTTTATTTTAAGAAAAGCGTCCGTGAACCAGGCTGCAAGTAAAAGGGATAAGACGATCTGCGGGATAAAGTTGCCGAACCAGAGAATCAGCGTATTGCCCATTACCCTGATAAAGTTATCATGTACTGCTTTGAAAGCACGTCCGCCCGAGCCGGAAAGTATAGCGGCAAAGTTCTGAAGCCCTACCGATTCCGTAACCACCGAGCCGTTGCTCTGTGTGCTCAGATAAAACGTGTTAAGTAAAGGATATACCTGGAAAATTGCATAAACAATGAAGAACGGAAGAATGAATATGTAACCGTACCTTGCATAGCTTATAGAGCGAACTTTTCCATTTGAGCCTGATGCCATAGAAATTCTCCCCTCAAAGTTAAAATAAAGCGCAAAGGTTTTTATGTCCCTTTACATATGTGGGGCAGACAAATGCCTGCCCCACCACAAGTAAAAGTTATTCGGTTTTAAATCCAGTGATTATTCAAAATCGGAATAATCGAGGTCGGGATGGTTGCCTGCTACCATATCAACGAAAGCATCAATGGTCTCATCAGCACTGCCGTAAGTACCCTGGCAGTAAGCTATAACAGCGTCGTTGAAGGACTGCTTAACGGAAGAATCGTACTCGGTGATAGCGCCGGACATATTGATTCCGTCAGCAACGGTGTTAAGAACCTGGAAGTGGTTCTGACCGCCGAGAACGCCCAGACCCTCATAAGCGTTGATAACATTAGCCATAGCAGCCTTGTTGGATACATACTCACCCTTGAAGTTTGCATAGGACTCAGCGCCCTCAGCATTAGTGGTGAAGTAAGCAATGAACTCCTTGGTAAGATCAGCGTTGTTGTTTCTGTTAGCAACGGTCATCCAGGTACCGCCCCAGTAGAAGGACTGAGGACCAACGATGCACTTCCAGTTGCCGTATGTAGCGCCGCCTTCACCGCCTGCTGCAGCTGTAAGAATGGTGTCGCCGAAGCCCCATGTGGATACGAAGTAACCCATTGTGGAATCGGTAGTACCTGCTGCGAGCCAGCCATCGCCCCACTGAGTCAGATCCTTAACAACATAGCCGTTGTCATACATCTGCTTAGCAAGATCAATGTACTTTCTGCAGTTGTCATCGAGCTGAAGCTTGTTGTCCTTAACCCAAGGAGTGGAACGTGCAGCAGAGAATACCTGCCATACGCCGCCCAGAGTAGAGGTCAGAGCGGTCTGTCCGCCGGAAGCCTCCTGAACCTTTGCAGCTGTGTCAACAAACTTATCCCAGTCGGAAACCATAGCCTGCATATCGTCGGGAGAAGTTACGCCCAGATACTGCTCAGCAAGGTCAGCTCTGTAGCAGAAGCCGCCTGCTGCTGCCTGCCAGGAAAGACCCTTCTGAACGCCGGAAGAAGACTTACCGATCTCCAGAGTATAGTCATAAAGATCGCCGTAATCGCTGTCGGAGAATCCGATATCGGAGAGAGCCTTTGTACCGGTCTCAGCGGAATCGTCATTGATGTACTTGAGCGCCCAGTCAGCCTCAACGAACATAATATCAGCGTCGTTGGAAGCGTCGGAAAGGTAAGCGTCATAGTTCTCAGCAGCCTGACCGCCGCCGCAGCCGAAGCTCTTTACATTGAACTCGTCAGCAGAGTGACCGGTGTTTGCACAGAAGTTCTCGATCATGGGGTTGATGTCGTCTGTGTTCCAGCAAAGAACAGTCAGCTTGTCACCGCTTGCGCTGTCGCCGCCGTTGTCAACAGCGGGAGCCTCTGTACCGTCATCTGCGGGAGCCTCATCGCCGCCATTATCTGCAGGAGCTGCTGTATCAGCTGCAGGTGCCTGTGTGTCATTGCCGCTTCCGGAATCGCCGCAAGCTGCAAACATAGAGCCTGCTACAACTACGGAAGAGATCATAGCAAGTGTTTTCTTTAAATTCTTCATTTGGTTTTTCCTCCTTAAAATGTACATACATTGACCGTATGTAATGAACTTGGATCTATCGGTTCAGATTTTTGACCGATGCTCCCTCAAGCAGATACCCCCGTATAATGATTGGTTCTTCTTCGGGAGAGATCTCCTTGTTTATCAGCCCGATAAGCCGTTTCGCCGCCTCTGCACCCAGCCGCTCGGTATCCTGCCTTACGGTTGTCAGCTTCGGCCTCAGGACCTGTGACAGCACAATACCGTCGTAACCCGCAATGGAAATATCCTCCGGAACGGATAATCCCAGCTCCTCCAATGCGTTAATAGCTCCGATTGCTGCAAAATCGTCCGGCAGAATAACGCACGTAGGTCTGTTGCTGCAAGACAAGACCTGTTTAAAAAGAGCTTCGGTACTCCCGGTATCATGGTAGCGCCCCTGCAAAAGGTAATCGCTGCCGATATTTATATTCAGGCGCCCCAGAGTTTCCTTGAACGTTTTTACACGTATCGCAGTCACGTCCGACGAATCGCCATAAATATACGCAATTTTTGTATGCCCCATACTTACGATGTATTCCACAAGCTGCCGCATTCCCTCGGCATTGTCGGATATAACCGAAAGCCGACCCTTTGCAATGTGGTCGATAGTCACCACCGGAACATCGCTGCAGAGCAGCTCCAGCGTGCCTGCGTCAACGCATTCGTCCACGCTCACCACCACAACTCCGTCCACGTTCCTGTACATACAGTGCTCGTAGGGGGTCATATTTCTTTCTCCGATATTGCCGCTGATAAAGGTTATGTCATATCCCTCCTGCTCAGCCTGCTTTTTAAAGCTGTTGAGCACAGAGGCGAAATAGCTTTGTGTAAGTCCGCTGTCGCTTTGCTCGCTGAAAAGGACTCCCAGATTATATGTACGGTTGGTTTTAAGCGCCCTTGCCTGGGAATTGGGAAAATACCCCATTTCCTTGGCGGCTCTTTCGACCCTCTGCCTGGTAGCCTCGCTGACATCCTTATGACCGTTGAGAGCCTTGCTCACCGTTGCGATGGAAACACCGCAAGCAGCCGCTATGTCCTTAATCGAAATCATTATTCATACCCCGGAGCTTCACAGCTTTCGCAGGAAACATTTACCGGACGAAAACGTTTAAGCTGTCCTTGGCAGCCTTGGAATATTTTGCCCGGACGCATGTGTCACACCGATAATTTGTCCCTACGATATAAATATACAACTCTTTGCTCCAAATGTCAATGGTTTTTATTCATTATGGTTTGAAATTTGTTTATTTGCACAAATTCTTTTGAAAATTTTGAGCATTTTGACATATTAATCTTGTCGATTGTAAACATTTCCATAACCGAAAGCTGTTTATAACGTCAAAATTTTCCGCAGAATCACCGGAAGAATTATGCAGAATTTAAAAAACTGCCGCACATCCCGCCGAATATTGTGACAGTCCTGTGACAATAAAAACAAATTCTGTAACCTTTCGGGTAAAGTGACATCCGCCGTCTTTAGAATGCCCCTCAGCTTATGACCTCGTAATAGTCGGCAGCGTCGGATTTGTTTGCATACTCGCTTATTCCCAGGACCTTCACCTTAACAGGTCTCGTGCCCATATTTATCTCGATGATATCGCCTATCTTGACGTCATAGGAAGCCCTTGCAGGCTTGCCGTTCACCGAGACCTTTTCGGCGTCGCAGGCCTCGTTGGCAACAGTCCGCCGTTTTATAAGCCTTGTTACCTTCAGATATTTATCCAGTCTCAAATGCGCTGCCTCCTTTTTGATCAGTCTGAGCAAAAAGACTGCGCCGAATTCACAGCGCAGCCGTGCAATGCAAGCAATAATTACTTGTTTACAGTGTCCTTGAGAACCTTGCCTGCCTTGAAAGCGGGAGCCTTTCTTGCAGGAACCTTGATCTTGGGACCCTTGGGGTTCTGGGGATTAACAGCCATCTTGGCCTTCTTATCTCTTACCTCAAATGTACCGAAACCTGTGAGCTGAACCTTGTCGCCGCCGGTAAGTGCGTCGGTGATAGCCTCCAGAGTTGCGTTGAGCGCCTTTTCGGAATCCTTCTTGGAAAGCTCGCTCTTCTCTGCAATTGCATTAATGAGATCTGCCTTTGTCATTGTTGTTTACCTCCATAAATTTTCAGCGGGTGTAAAATTCACACAATTTCCTGCCCGCCCTTTATTTTTGCCGACTCCCAGTAGGAGTTCAAAGCGTCTATGTCAAGGGAACGCATATCTTTCCCTTCACAGCGAATCATATCCTCCGTCTTTTCAAATCTGCCTATAAACTTGTCCGTAGCCCGTGTCAGCAGCTCCTCTGCGTCATACCCCGCCAGCCGCACCGCATTGACTGCCGCAAAAAGCATATCCCCCAGTTCTTCCGCCTTTTCCTCGGGACTGCCTGCCGCCTTGACCTCTGCGATCTCGCTCTCCAGCGACTGCAAAGCGCTCATCTCATCGGGAAAATCCATTCCCGCCCTTTCGGCTCTTTTCCCCACCTTCTGCGCTCTCATAAGGGCAGGCAGGGCAATGCTCACGCTTTTAAGGGTCTCGGTATAAGTCTCCTGCTTTTTGGTCTCCTGCTTGATGTCGTTCCAGTTTCTGAGCACATCCTCACTGTCCTTCACCTTAACATCCCCGAAAACATGAGGATGACGGATAATGAGCTTCTTGCACACGTCGTTCACCGAGTCAGCAAAGGTAAACCTCCCCGCTTCCTCCTCGATCCTTGCGTGAAATACCACCTGCAGCAGCACATCCCCCAGTTCCTCCCGCAAAAGCTCGCTGTCCTCGGCGTCTATGGCCTCGCACGCCTCATAAACCTCTTCGATAAAATCCTTGCGTATGCTTTTGTGAGTCTGCTCCCTGTCCCAGGGACATCCGTTCTCCGCCCGAAGCATTTCCATGATTTTCAAAAGATCGTCAATGCCGTATCTTTCCTTGAACTCGAATTTCATATCACACAAATCCTCCGACCCTTGACTTTGGAGCTGCCCGCAAAGTCCCGAATTCATTCGGACCCGCTATTTAATATATTAACCCATAAATCCAAATAATTCAAGGGGCTTTTTGAAATTTTTAAATAAATCGGCGTTTTTAACGATATTTTTCAAATTTCGGGGCAAAAATATGTAGCAAATATGTAAAAAATTTCTCTTAAAATCACCTTCCGTACTTATTTTCACTTTAGTGTATCAAATTATTTCGTAAATTTTGCAAGGAACTTTTCCTTTGCACTTACGGCCTTTTTCAAAATTTCAGGGGATTTTTTCCTTGGATTTTACTGAATATTTTGACATTATATGTCTATCACATATAACATTGCATAAAATATTTCATATATTTTTCTGCTCACTCATCTCCCATATGCCCCCCGATTCTTTTGAATATTTTATAAAAAATGCAGTATTTTTCATCATAATATATATGTCATTTCTTGAACTTTGGCAAATATTTTGTGACGCATCTTTGTTCATTTGTTGAATATTACTCTCAAATCAAAAGAAACAGCAAAATCATTTCCTGTCAGGCAATAATTTTGTTTGGTAAATTATATTGCATTTTAATACAGTTACCTGTGCCGCCGAATAAATAACGCCTCTATATTTATATTGAATACAAGTTCAGCGACACAGCGACACGCCGAAAATTGTAAAATGTTTATCGGCATAATATTAACGAATTTTCCGAGAATTTGTCAATCCCTCAAAAGCATTTTAACCCTGTCACGGGAAAATGCGCCGGTAATAATAACGATCCCGAAGTAAACCGCCGCTCCGAATCCGCAGGAGAGAATAACATAAATACCGCCGTCTCCCGTCGTGGCATTCATCATGACTGCCCCCGCCCCGCAGAAAAGGCTGCCTGCGCCTATTTTGACAAAATCGGGAATTATCCCCTTAAGGTCAAATTCACAGTGCTTTTTCAATGCGTCTGCCGACAGCCCGAAGATAAGCATATAGCAGGCAAGGGTCGCAACGGCAGCGCCTGTTACTCCAATCCCCTCCACCGGGGTCAGCAGCAGATTGAGTATCAGCTTTACCGCAGCACCCAGACCCATTATTTTCACGGGAATATCCGCCCTGTCCGCCGCCTGTAGAAGCGAAAAAGCCGTCTGTGAAAGGCACACAAAGGGCACAGCCAGTCCCAGCACCGCCATAGAATCGCTGCACACGGCAATTTCCAGCTCCTTGCTGCCGAAAAGCAGCTGCAAAAGCGGCCTTGCCATGGCCGTAAGCCCTGCCCCCGCAGGGAATGATACCAGCGCCGCCGCAAGCATAGCATTGCGGGAGCATTCTCCCAGCCGCCTTTTGTCACCGGCCGCCTTTGCCGCCGCCGCCGCAGGGAGAATGCTCTTCCCGAACATATTCGTAAGGGCGGGCACAAGATTGAACAGCGTGACCGCCAGTCCCGTAAAGCTGCCGTAAATAAAGTTCGGCACTTCCGCAAGGGATATTCCCGCCCTTGTCAGCTCCGAAAAGGTCTGCGGGGAGCGTTCGGTCATATTTTTGAGAGAACCCATAACCGTTACCAGGTCAATAAGAGAGGTAAGGTTTATCACCAGTGCGCCCACTGCCGCAGGCAGTGCTATTTTAACAAGCCTCAGACGTATTTCCGCCCGCTGCTTACGGTCTGTGTCAAGCCTTTTGCGGCTGCTTTTCGGCATATGCCTGCGGTCGTGCGCCATTATCCAGAAAAGCCCCCCGAAGGTGGAAAGGGTTATTCCTGCCACTGCCGCCGCTGCGCTGTAGGGCACTGCCGCAGCAGCAGGATCAATGCTTCTGTTTTCACAGCCTATCAGTCTGAGAAATACTGTCGGTTTATTTTGGGCAAGATACAATGTTCCCCAGCAAAGGAACAGCCCGAAAAAAAGCTTCACAGCCCCCTCTATCACCTGGGAGACAGCTGTTGGGTACATATTCCGCAGTCCCTCGTAATATCCCCTGTACACCGAGACCAGACACCCTGCCAGCACCGAGGGCGCAATGACCGCCGCCGCAGGAAATGCATAAATATCCCCCGCCGCATATTTGCAGAAAGGGTACGACGCAAACATTATCACCAGTGCAGATACAAGTCCCACAAGCCCGAAAAGCCTGAGACCCACGCTTTTTACAGCCAGCGCTCCCCTTTCTCCGTCCCTTTCCATAGCCTCTGCCGTGCATTTTGCCGCCGCTGCGGGAAGTCCTGTCACCGAGATGGCGTAAATGGGCATAAATATGCTGTACGCCGTCGAAAAATAGCCCATTCCCCTGCCCCCGAGCATATTCGCCAAAGGGATTTTAAACAGTGCGCCCAATACCTTTACCAGCAGCGCCGATACCATAAGCACCGCCGACCCGTACAAAAAACCTTGCTTTTTCAAATCTGACGATCTCCCTCTTTTTATTAACAGTCAATAATCAAGAAAAAACGGGCACAAAGCCTTTGAACTGCTGTTACTACCCTGTTTGTAAATTAACAGCTCAAGTAACGTTAAATAATTATTAACTATTAATTATTAATTATTAATTATTAATTATTTTATATGTTGCAATTTTTGGGGATATGTGGTATAATAAAAAAATAAAACGATCTCGGAGAGGAGCATGTGCCATGGAAACACAGGAAAATAAAGTTATATTCAGCGCAATTCAGCCCACAGGTACATTTACCTTGGGTAACTATATAGGAGCGGTTCGCAACTGGGTGAACATTCAGGACGAGTACCGCTGCATTTACGCTATTGCCGACCTTCACGCCATTACCGTAAAGCAAGAGCCGGCAAAGCTCAGACAGCACACGCTGGAGGCGTTTGCCCTGCTTATGGCCTGCGGCATTGACCCGGAAAAGTCGGTAATGTTCATTCAGAGCCACAACAAGTGTCATGCTGAGATGAACTGGATATTGTCCTGCTCCGCTCAGTTCGGAGAGCTTTCGAGAATGACCCAGTTCAAGGCAAAGTCGGAAAAGCACCCGGACGATATCAATGCGGGGCTGTTCACATATCCCGTGCTTATGGCGGGAGATATTCTGCTGTATCAGGCAGATCTTGTGCCAATAGGCGACGACCAGAAGCAGCATTTGGAGCTGGCACGGAACATTGCACAGCGGTTCAATCAGAAATACGGGGAGCTTTTCAAGATACCCGACCCGTATATTCCTGAGGTGGGCGCAAGGATAAAGAGTTTGCAGGACCCCGCAAAGAAGATGTCCAAATCCGATGAGAACCCCAACAGCTGCATTCTCATACTGGACGACAAGGACACCATAATCAGAAAATTCAAAAGAGCCGTTACCGATTCCGACACCGTTGTTCGCTACGCAGAGGGAAAGGACGGAATAAACAACCTTATGTCCATTTACTCTGCCGTTACGGGCAAGGGATATGACGAGATCGAGCGGGAATTTGAGGGGAAGGGCTACGGCGACTTCAAGCTTGCTGTAGGAGAGGCTGTAGCGGATTCCTTAGAGCCTGTGCGGACGAAATTTGCGGAGCTTATGAATGACAAGGCATATCTCAAAGAGGTCTATACAAAGGGCGTTCAGGCAGCCGAGCGCATTTCACGGAAAACCATGACCAAGGCTTACCGTAAGGCGGGGTTTGTGGACTGCCCGTAATAGGATTTACGAATTAAAGGAGTGAATGAAAATGGAACATAAGGGCACTGTGACCCTCGGCAGCAAGCGGCTTATACTGCGCAGATTCACGATTGAGGACGCTCCCTCAATGTTTGAAAACTGGGTGAATGACGAAGAGGTAACACGGTTTTTGACATGGCCTGTTCATGGCAACGTATCCGTCACGGAGAATGTCCTTGGTGAATGGGTCAAAAACTACCAAAGTCCCGACTGCTACAATTGGGCGATAACAGTTAAAGACAATCCCTCGGAGCCGATAGGTTCGATCGCTGTTGTCCGTCCCATTGACGAAAAGCTGAGGATCGCTGTAATAGGATACTGCCTGAGCCGCAGCCGCTGGCACAGGGGGATAATGACCGAGGCGCTGGGGACAGTTATTGACTTTATGTTTGACGAGGTGGGAGTGAACAAGGTTGCTTCCTTTCACGACCCACGGAATCCTCATTCGGGAGAAGTCATGAAAAAATGCGGCATGAAATACGAGGGTATGCTGCGGCAGGCAGACATAAACAATCAAGGAATTTGCGACGCCTGCTACTACGGTCTGCTTGCGGACGAACGCCGATGATTTTTTGAGGCGTTCTTTATATAACGGGAGGTCTTAACAATGACTATTGAAGAGCAATTTAATCTTATTGCCCAAAAGTACGATATCAACCGAAGAACGTTCATTCCATGCTTTGAGGAATTTTATGAAAAAACTACAGCGTTTCTTGCCGCCTGCTCCCCTGCGCCCGAAAACATTCTTGACCTGGGTGCGGGCACGGGGCTGCTGTCATATTATTGGTACAGGCATTTTCCCGAGGCAGGCTTTACTCTTACCGATATTGCAGAGGATATGCTGAAGATCGCCCGTGAGCGGTTTGGCGGTGCGGAAAATGTAAGGTACGGTTTGTCCGATTATTCCGAGGGGCTGCCCGAGGGGGATTTTGATGTGATAATTTCCGCTCTTTCAGTTCATCATTTAGAGGATACAGACAAAGCGAAGCTTTTTGAGCATATTTACCGAAAGCTGCCTGAGGGCGGATTATTCGCAAACTACGATCAGTTCTGCGCCGACGAACCCGAAATGGCCGATTTGTATGACAGCTATTGGGAAAATTCTCTTTATAAAAGCGGCTTGACGGAGGAGGATATAAGCCTGTGGAAAGAACGCCGCAAGCTGGACAGGGAATGTTCGGTTACGACGGAAATAAAAATGCTCCGTGAGTGCGGCTTCAGGACTGTTCAGTGCGTTTACTCGTGCAGAAAGTTTGCGGTGATCGCAGCGGTTAAGTAAATACATTTTCTGAAATATTATATAAAGCGTGATTTTTACGGAAAAGGCTGATACTCCGTTATTTAAAAATGCGAATATACTTTGATTAATTAATTTAACAAAAATCCCCACAGAGGCACAGGCTTCTGTGGAGATTTTTGTTGCATAAAGAAATTTTTACATAAATTTAACAGCGATTTAACAAACGATTTGTTGCGTTATGGTATAATAGATATAGAGGTGCAAAAGAATGATTGACGAATGCTGTCTTTATTCTCCTATTATCTCCTTTATCTTCTCCGTCAGCTTTTCGGCTGCTTTGGCGTGGGTCGCCTCGGTGGGGTGCCAGTCTGCGGCATAGCCGTCCTCGGCGGACTGTACGTCAAAAAGCAATGCGCCTACCTTTTCGTCCCCGGTGTTTTCGGAAAATTCTATCACTGCCGCTTCCATATCGGTATAAAGGGTATTGCCCATTATACCGAGAGTGCAGAGAATGTATGCGTCGGGGTTATTTTCCCGAATCTGTCCCAGAAAATCAATGTAGCCGTCGGTATACTCTCTCATAAGCTCCAGGCTGCCGCCGGTATAGGAAGAGTCGTTTGTCCCCAGGTTGATAACCACGATGTCTGGCACAAAGGAATTAAAATCCCATTCGATATCCTGGAGGGAAAAATCGGCGCTCGGGCCGTAGGAACGCCCTACCTTAGTGTAATATTTTGGCACACACTGTTCGGTAACCGCTTTGCCCTGGGTGGTATAGCCCGAAACTATGCCGTGGCCGCTGAATGAGACCATGCTGTAATCGGCGTCAAGAGCCTCGGCGGTCTTGAAAGCATAGGTCTTTGTGCCGTCCTCGGTGGAGGTGGAGAAATGGTGCTCCTTTACCTCGTCGTCAACGCCGTAGCCGCAGGTTATGGAGTCCCCGATAAATTCGATCTTCAGCGCCTTTTCCGCTGTGGGGGCTATATCCCCGACGCTTGTAACGTCAACGCTCTTTATGCCGAGGGTACTGTTGGCGGTTTCGGAAATTTTCAGTATCTTAACCGTGGTCTCCTTCTCCGTGTCGGAGGAGCATATTTCCACTGTTCTCGAAGCCTCGGTCATAATATCGTCGGAAACTCTCTCGCCGTCCACATAGACCGCATAGCGGGCATAGCTATCCTTGCCCCATTCGGTGGGAGCGTTTTTATCTCCTGTCAATGTGACCGAAGCGGATGTGCCGGTAAAGGTGAACTCAATTCCCGAATCGGTATGCCCCAGCCAGAGAGTGCCGTCGGGAGCAAGGTATGTTCTGCCGATCTTCTTGACATTTTCCTCGGAAAGAGATGAAAAGCTTTTTTCGGAAAGGGCTGCGGCTTCGGTCTCGCTTACCGTTTCCGCAGGATTCGTCTCGGCTGCGCTCGAATCGCTGCACCCTACAGCCGCCAGCATGGAGAGGCTCATCATAAGAGCCATGATTTTCTTTTTACTCATCATAATGAAATGTTCCTTTCAAATTATTGTGCCATATCCTTAAGGGACGAGTTTACTTCCTCCAGCAGCAGCTCGGCTGTGCTTTCAACTTCCTCTCTGAGAGTCGAGTATGTTCCGCCTCTGAAAGGTTCGTAGGTGGCATATTTGGTTACTATGGTATCAAAATCGTTGGATACGCCGCTGCCCAGCTCGTACAGGGGATATTCTCTTGCCAGGCGGCAGCATTCATCATAATGCGCCAGCATTTCGTCTGTCCAGCCGTAGTCGTCCCTGGTTTTCTGATCGCCTATTTCCTTGGTCTGAGGGTCAAGGGCAGAGGCAAGTCCGCATTCGGCAAATCTTGCTACGCCGATAGGATTGGCTGCTCCCTTGCACAGCAGATATCCTTCACAGGTAATACCGTAGGACGGGTCGCCGTCCTTGCTGCAGGGTACGGGCACAATACCCATATTCTGGGGAGGCACTTTGGTTGCCCATATAGACGGGTCGGAATATGTATGCCATGCGCCCGCAAGATAGAAAAGTTCCTTGCCCTCGCCCATAAACTGAGGCTGCTCTGACCAGTCGAACATGGACAGATCCATGGTAAGTCCGTTTTTGTAAAGGTCTTCCGCAAATGTCATGGTTCTTTCCAAAGCAGGCTCATACAGGTTAAGCTGCAAAACGCCGTCCTTACTCGATACTGCGGGCATACCGCCGGAAAGGGTCAGCGAATTCTGATAATACCAGCCGTCCAATCCGTAATGATCGGCAGCGGGATCTACGAAATTCATAAGCATATCCTTAAAGGTATCCCAGTTCCAGCTGCCTGCCTCATACAGCTCCCATGGGTCGTCAAGACCGTTTTCCTCAATGGTTTGCTTATTGTAGTAGCATATGGAAAAGGGAGTTACATTGGTGCACATTACATAGTGCTTGCCGCTGAAGTTGAATATCTCCATAACATTGCGGTTATCTGCCCAAAGATCGCTGTCGATATCGGTGTAATCGTCAATGGACTGGAACATTCCGTTCACAACGCCCTTGGGCAGCGCCTGAACGTCAAAGGGGAAGAAGTCGATACCCTCGCCGCCCAGAATATAGGTGGAAAGGTCGCTGTAAAGCGTATCCCATGTGGACGGATAATACTTTACCTCGCCGCCGTACTTGCTTTCAAACATTTCAAGCTGGACGGACTTGCTGTTGCCCGCAGAGTTGGGATTGATGTCGTAATGGGCAAGCCATTTGATAGTCTTGTTCTCCAGTTCCTCATCGGAAAGGAGATTGTCTGCTGCGTCGGCAACTTTTGACTTGTCCTCCTCGTTCAGCACCTCGGTGTTGATCTCCACGCCCGCAGTGGTCGTGGCGGGAACTGTGGTCTGCGATACTTCCGTACCGCTGCCCGAATCGCCGCATCCTGTAAGGCAGGCTGCCATTGCGGCAGCTGTAAGAACCGACATTTTTTTCATTTTCATATTTTTACCAACCTTTTAATATTAATTTGCATTTTTTATAACGCATATAAACTATACTAACATTTTAACATATTACAAGGAAATAATCAAGGGGTTTTTCAAAAGAATTTTATTAATTTAACACTTTTTGGTGATAGAAGGAAATGCGTTTGCATAACGCTTTACCAAATATCTTGTTGCTAATATCTTCTTAAAGAATTGTTGTAAAATGTAAAATTATTGTTAACATATTGAAATTTTACCGTATATTTTGTATAATTAATTTAGAACATATATTCGGAGGTTTTTAAAGTATGGACATTATTGAATTAATAAAAAAAAACAATGGCGAAAACTGTCAGCTTAGTTCGCCTCTGACGAAAGAGCAGTTTGAAAAAGCCCGTAAACAGATCCCCCGAGAGCTGCTTGAAATATTAAAGGTAAGCAACGGGATAAATGAGGTTATGAAACACCCCGTTACAGGTAAGACAGAGGTCATAGGCAGTCTTGTCTACCCAATATCCGAAATACTGAACCAAACAGAGCATTATAAATCAGAGACAGGCGGAGACGGATATGTATTTGCGGATAACGGTGCAGGAGATCATTATATTCTTAAACCCGACGGAAGCATAGCCTTGTATGAATATATGGATATGTCCGAGACCCCTAATATCGCAGGTTCACTGTATGATTTTTTCTCATAATGCCCTACTGTTTCAAATAATCAATAAATTTTTCAAAGGAGAACGCCTATGAACAAACGTATTATCACATTTGCAATGTCCGCCCTGCTTGCTTTGTCAACAGCCTGTTCGGGAGAGGAAGCTGCTCCGGAGCAGTCCGCACCGGCAGAGGCGACGGCACAGACTTCACCCGAAACCACGGTAACCGAAAAAGAGGAGGTAACTTCAATGACTTATACGATCGATACAACAAAGCCCCTGGCGGCTCTTACATTTGATGACGGACCGAATACCACAACTACTGTTCAGGTGCTGGATATTCTGGAAAAATATCAGGTGCCCGCTTCGTTTTTCCTTATAGGAAACAACATTACGCCTGCCTCGGAGAAGGTTGTAAAGAGAGCATATGACATGGGCTGCGAGATCGACAACCATTCAAAGACCCATTCGTATATGACAAAGATGACTCCCGAAGAAATACAGGATGAGGTCAGCTTTGTTTACGACAAGGTAATGGAGATCACGGGAGAGGGCACTAAATTCTTCCGTCCGCCTTATATTGCCGTGAACAGCACAATGTATGATAATATTGATATGCCGTTTATCTGCGGCGTGGGCAGCAATGACTGGGACAGCAAGGTAACTGTTCAGGAGCGCTATGACAAGACTATGGAGCAGCTTTCCGACGGCGTTATAATCCTGCTTCACGACGCTGCGGGAAACAGTCAGACGGTGGAGGCGCTGGAAAAGATCATTCCCGCAATGCTGGAAGAGGGGTATCAGTTTGTGACCGTGTCCGAGCTTTTTGAGGCTAAGGGCAGGGAGATATCCCCCGATGACACCGAGCTTTACACGGTCGTGCAGCCGCAGTAAACCGATACCCGGATATTCGTGCGGATAAGCTGTTGCCGGATAAAAAACTTACAAAGGCGGCGGCCGCTGAAGTCTGAAAACGGAAAAAGGTCTATGCTTTACTGCTGCACGGGGCAGCGGAAATTACGGGGATTTCTGTTTTCCCGATTTATAATTCATACTAATCTCCCATCAAGGGCTTTACAAGATTCTAAAAAATGATATAATAAAAGTAGGTAATTGCGAAACGATAAATAAAAGCTATACGCATTTAAGCCATTATTCACTTGTTTACGTAAAATATGCGTTAAAAAGTGGAGAAAATGTATAAAATTATGAAGCCATAAACTGCGTAAAATCGATGCTTTTTGAGTTTCGCAATTAACTAATATAATAAAAGAAATAGGAGAAAAGTAAATGCCAAAGACATATAAAATAAGCAAAGAAGAAGGAATTAAAGTAAAGGAAATACTCAAAGGAATAAAAGATAAACGAGTGGACAAAAGATTACAAGCGGTGCAGCTTCGAGGAGAGGGAATGAAAAACAGTGAAATGAAAAAACTTGATACAACACGTCAAACAGTAAGTTTATGGGTAAGTACCTACGTAAATGGCGGAGTATAGGCATTGTACGCAAAGCCCGGCTATGCAAACCACTGCAATATGACTTATGAAGAGGAATTTTTAGCCTTGTTCAGGGAATGCGAGGAAAAGGGACAGCTTGTTGAAACAAGCGAGATCAAAGCGGCATACATAGAACGTATTGGGCATAATATCGTGCGTGGTCAGATATACAGGGTTTTACATCGCCATGGACGGCGCAAGGTAATGCCGAGGAGCAGACATCCGAAAAAAGCGTATGATGAGGTGATAGAAGCCTCAAAAAAATTAACCAAAAAGCAGAGAATGAGTTTCACAGTTTAAATCAAGAAAAATATGATAATGTACGGCTGATGTTTCAAGATGAGGCGGAATTTGGGAGAATAAATAAACCGAAATATTGCCGGTGCAGAAAGGGCATAAGACCCTGTGTTCCGTGCCATCATATTCGGGAATACGGTATGTGTACGGGGCGGTCGAGCCGCTTACCGGAGAACATTTTTTCTTGATTATGCCTTATTGCAATACGGATTGCATGAATGTGTTTTTGAAAAAAATGAGTGAAGCTTATCCCGGGGACAAGATTATTTTAGTGTGTGACGGGACAGCCCGGCACAAATCGAAAGGCCCGGAAATTCCCGATAATATTGAGCTTATGTTCATTCCGCCCTATACTCCCGAGATGAATCCCATTGAACAGATTTGGAAAGAGATTAAGAAAATGGGGTTCAGAAATGAGCTCTTTCTAACTTTGGATAAAGTTATTGACAGACTTTGCGAGATAATTATTATTTTATCCAATGTAACGGTTAAAAGTATTACCGGAAGAAAATGGATTTTGGATATGTTTTGATGAGGGATTAATATTATATTTATAATATCAAAAAGAGGGTCAATCCACAATCGGTTCGACCCTCTTATAATGTTAATTTACCGAATAATATCACCCATAATACGCCAGCAAATAAAGCTTTTTCAGCTCATCTATCCTTGGAAGCCTCGGATTTGCAGTGGTGCACTGATCGTCAAACGCCTTGTAAGCAAGGTCCTCAAGAGCGCTCTCGTAAACAGTGGGATCAATGTAAGAGCGCTTGTCACGCTCGCCCGCCTCTTTAATGGAAAGAGGAATCTCTACTTCCCGCATAAGCCTGCGAACAGCGTCCGCCAGCGCCTTTACGCCCTCTTCGGGGCTTGCGTCATTTGAAACAAAGCCCATCATTTTTGAAATATCCGCATATCTTTCCGGAGCAATGTAATGGTCATATTTCGGCCATGCAGCAAACTTTGTGGGAGTCCGGGCACCGTTATACTCAATAACATGAGGCAGCAGATAAGCATTTGCCAGACCGTGAGGAATATGGAACTCGCCGCCCAGCTTGTGAGCAAGGGAATGATTTACACCCAGAAATGCATTGGTAAAAGCCATTCCCGCAATGCAGGAGGCGTTGTGCATTTTTTCCCTTGAAAGCGGGTCGGCATTTTTGTAGGAGGAGGGCAGATAGGTAAACACCAGCTTTATGGCGTGCAGCGCAAGTGCATCGGTGTAATCGTTGGCAAGTACCGATACATACGCCTCAATAGCATGGGTCAGTACGTCCAGTCCCGTAAAAGCAGTGGAAGCCTTTGGCACAGTGTACACAAATTCGGGGTCAATAATAGCCACATCGGGAGTAAGCTCATAATCCGCAAGAGGATATTTCATATTCCTGCTCTTGTCGGAAATTACCGCAAAGCTCGTTACCTCCGAGCCTGTGCCCGAGGTGGTGGGAATTGAGACCATTCTGCACATTTTGCCCATTTTGGGGAATTTGTAAATGCGCTTTCTTATGTCCATAAATTTCTGAGCCATTCCGATAAAATCGGCGTCGGGGTTTTCGTAGAAAAGCCACATGGCCTTAGCAGCGTCCATAGCCGAACCGCCGCCCAGTGCTACAATAACATCGGGACGGAATCTCTTCATTACCTCCACGCCCTTTTTAACCGTGGTAAGATCGGGGTCGGGCTCAATCTCGCTGAATATCTCCACAGCAGGCTTGTTAAGGTTTTTCCCCAGCTGATAGGTCACTCTGTCAATATATCCGAACTGCACCATGCCCGGATCCGCCACAATCATTACCCTGTGAATATCCTGCATTTTTGCAAGATACTGCACCGAGCCGGGCTCAAAGTAAATTTTCTCTGGTATCTTAAACCACTGCATATTGACCCTCCTTTTGGCGACCTTTTTACGGTTGATAAGGTTCTTAGCCGTAACATTTTCCGAAACGGAGTTTTTGCCGTATGAGCCGCAGCCAAGGGTAAGGGAGGGCGCCATTACATTGTAAACATCGCCTATCGCACCGAATGAAGCAGGAGAGTTCACAACTATTCTGGAAGCTTTCATGCGCTCGCCGTATTTTTGGGTAAGGTCATTGTCCGAGGAATGTATGACCGCCGTGTGTCCTGCGCCGTGTTTGAGCATTTCCTCGCAAAGTTCAAAGGCATTTTCGGTAGAATCCGCCTTTACAACAGCCAGTACAGGGGAGAGCTTTTCCAGCGCAAGAGGGTATTTTTCCGCATCCGTTCCCCCCAGCTCCACACAAAGAACCTTGGTCTCCTTCGGAATGCTTATCCCCGCCTTTTCGGCTATCTGCCAGGGATATTGCCCTACGACCCAGGGCTGTACCGCCATTTTTTCCACATTGATAACAGCGTCCTGTATCTTCGGAATCTCCTCCTCCGAAGCAAAATAACAGCCCTGCTCTTTCATAAGAGCAACCGCCCTGTCATATACCTCCCCGTCAATGATCGCTGCCTGCTCCGAAGCGCATATCATGCCGTTGTCAAAGGATTTGGAAAGTATAAGATCGTTCACCGCCTGAGGCAGATTTGCCGTCTTTTCAATGTAGCAGGGAGTGTTTCCGGGGCCTACTCCCAAAGCGGGCTTTCCTGCGGAGTAGGCAGCCTTTACCATTCCCGGGCCTCCTGTGGCAAGAATCGTTGCAACGTCGGGGTGATTCATCAGCAGCCCCGTTGCCTCAATAGAGGGCGTTTCTATCCACTGAACGCAGTACTCGGGAGCGCCTGCCGACACAGCAGCGTCCCTTACCGTCTGCGCCGCCTTGACCGAGCATTTCTGCGCATTCGGGTGGAATCCGAATATAATGGGATTTCTGGTCTTGGCGCAGATTATGGACTTGAACATGGTGGTTGATGTGGGGTTGGTAACGGGAGTAACGCCCGCCACAATTCCCACAGGCTCGGCGATTTCCAGATATCCCTCGTCCACATTGTCCTCAATAACGCCCACAGTCTTTTCATGCTTTACCGAATGCCATATATATTCGGTGGAGAAAATATTTTTCGTCACCTTATCCTCAAAAATGCCTCTGCCTGTTTCCTCCACAGCCATACGTGCAAGCTCCATCTGAGCGGAAAGCCCCGCCAAAGCCATGGCCTCGGTTATTTTGTCGATCTGCTGCTGATCCATTTTCATAAATTCGTCCAGCGCCTTTTTAGCGTTTTCCACCAGCTTGTCCACCATTATAGCAGTTTCGCTTTTGACCTCTTCCATTGGGGTGTTGTTATTGTCCATAATTTTAACCGCCTTTCTTTTTTGGGTCTTATAAATATCCCCGAGCGGGGAAATTTTCCGTTAAAATATAAAATTTTAGCATTTGCAAAGCTTCACGACAGCGCAGCTGCCACACGCCGAAGAAAACTGAAAAAACGGCAGCGGCATTCCCTGTTATTCAAATTCATCGGGTTCTCTGTATGCCCTTCTTACAGCCTTTGCCACAGCCTCGGCAAGCCCCTTGTCTATTACCCTCGGGATAATATATTCGGGAGAAAGCTTGCCCTCACGCTCCGCAAAATCCGCAATAGCCTCGGCAGCCGCCAGCTTCATTTCATTTGTGATCTCTTTTGCGTGAACATCAAGAGCGCCTCTGAAAATTCCGGGAAACGCAAGAGCATTGTTTATCTGATTGGGATAATCGCTTCTGCCCGTACCCACGATCGCCGCCCCTGCCGCTAACGCTCGCTTGGGGTCTATCTCGGGATCGGGATTTGCCAATGGGAAAAGTATTGGCTTTGCCGCCATATTCCGCACCATTTCCTCGGTAACACACCCCGGAGCGGAAACACCGATAAACACATCAGCGCCCTTTATAACCTCCTCCAGCGTTCCCTTTTCGTCATTGGGATTGGTAATGCGTGAAATAGCTTTCTTCGCCTCATTAAGCGCACGTCTGCCCCTGTACAAAGCCCCCTGCCTGTCGCAGAGGATAATATTTTTGCAGCCCCGTGAGCGAATCAGTTCGCCGATCGCAATTCCCGCCGCCCCTGCGCCGTTGATAACGATTTTGGCGGAAACAATGTCCCTGTCCGTCAGCTTTAACGCATTTATCAAAGCCGCCAGCGTCACAACCGCAGTACCGTGCTGATCGTCATGGAATACGGGGATATTGCATTCCTTTTTCAGCCGCCTTTCAATTTCAAAGCAGCGGGGCGCAGAAATATCCTCCAGATTAATGCCGCCGAACGAAGAGGAAATAAGCCTGACAGTCTTGACAATATCGTCCTCGTCCTTTGAATCAATGCACACAGGCACAGCATCCACATCCGCAAAGGTCTTGAACAGAGCGCATTTGCCCTCCATTACGGGGATAGCCGCCGCAGCGCCTATATCGCCCAAACCCAGGACCGCCGAACCGTCCGTGACCACAGCCACCATATTTGCCCGCCTTGTAAGCTCAAAGCTTTTCTCCTCATTTTTGGCGATCGCAAGACACGGGGCAGCCACTCCCGGGGTGTAAGCAAGAGAAAGGTCTTCCGCCGTATTCAGGGGAATGCGGCTGACCATTTCTATCTTGCCATGCCATTGACGGTGCTTTTCCAGTGATTTTTCCGAGTAATCCATATTTTTCCTTTCCGTTAGCACGCACGATTAGCACATACTAACTACCATTATTATACACTATTTTTATCCAAATGTCAATAGGGATTTTGTCGATTTTAAATAATTTTTTTGCAATAAACACTTGCTTTTTTATTTTTCCGTTGATGTGTTTCTTTTATACATTTAAGCGGACGGCTATTTGCTTTATATGAAAAACCGTCCGCCGTTTTTCGATTTTTACCGTAATTTACATATGCTCATACCTTACAAGCTCGTTTAAGGGAATGCGCCTCGGTAACGTTTTTTCCGTTTTATTTGCAGAGTACCCCACCGCAAGGATATTCACAGGCTCTAAATTGTCGGGAATGTCAAATTCCACCCGCAGGATATCGGGCCTGAAATAGCATATCCATACAGAACCAAGTCCCTGCTGTGCGGCCTCCATCATCATATGGCAGGTCACGATCGCAGCGTCAATATCCGAGGTGGATTTGCCGTCATAGGGGCGTTTCCACGCCATTTCGGTGTCGGCGCAAACAATAATTGCAAGAGGAGCGCCGTAAATATCGGCGGCCCTGCCGATCTTCCCAAGTCCCTCATCCGACTGCACCGCAATAAGCCGTACAGGCTGTAAATTAGCGGCAGTGGGTGCGGCGCTTGCCGCCTTTAAAACCCCGTCCAGCTTTTCACTTTCAACCTTCTGCTCCGTATAACTGCGTACGGAACGGCGTTTTTGCGCCAGTTCAAGAAAATTCATATTATCAGCTCCATAAATAATTTTCAGCCGACCGGTTGACTTATATGATATATCATGCTATAATAATATCATATAAATTTCATTTTGTAAAGTACGCACTTTATTGTATGATACTATATAAAAAGTAAGTATAGGGGGATCAGTCTGAAATTTATAGGGAATCCACTGTGCTTCAATGTATTTTTGGCCTGCAAAATTAAGTAAAGGAGCTCAAAATATGGCAAAATGTACCGGCGAATACTATTGCCCCGTGGAGGCAACAATTGACCTTATCGGCGGCAAATACAAGGCAGTGATCCTGTGGCATTTAAGCAGCGGCACAAAGCGTTATTCCGAGCTGCGGCGGGTAATGCCGAAAATCACCGAAAAAATGCTTGCGGCGCAGCTTCGTGCCCTTGAAAGCGACGGACTTATTACAAGAACGGTTTACCCTGTAGTCCCTCCGAAAGTGGAGTATGATCTGAGCGAATTCGGTAACAGCATTATCCCTGTTTTGCAGGCAATGTGCGACTGGGGCAGCGATTATATCGACAGTCGGAATAAAAAAATATGCGGCGGGCCTTAACAGCCTGCCGCATTATTATCATTCCTTGCAGTCGATCACAAGATCGCCTGTTATAATTTGCGAAACGCTTTTCGGGTCAATGGGGTTCATGCTTTTATCATCTCCCCAATATACGATCACTTCACCGCATTCACCGTCAACATTGACAGACACTACTGTTATTTCGAGATGATCTCCGTTTTCAAGAATTATATCGATTGGCTTTGAAAACTCCGTAAATACATTCGGGTCAATATGCCCTGTCCCGATCACAGCGCATAAAGGACTTATCGTAATATTATCAATATATAATTCCTCCCCCGAATCAAAAGCCGCCCGTCTGCTCACATCAACGGTTATTTTTTCACTTTCGGGAACGCTTGCAATTTCAAAATATATGTCAAATCCCGCATTGGTGATAATGTTAAAGCCCTGAAAATCCTCATCCTTTCCACTGTAATCAAAGGTTATCCGACGAGGCGTTAAATGTATCTTGTCACCGGGAGCAAATCCGTCGGACGACATCAGCGTGCAGTTCATATAAAATCCGCCGTTTCCGTCTGTCCCCGCAATTTCCGACCATGGGGATATACCGAAATTCGTGTTCATATCCCCGATCATCATCTGCTGAAAATCGCCGTGGCAATTTTTCCTTGACATATCCTCCGGCAGCGCAAATCCCGATCCGGAGCTTGTTATATGCAATCGGTAAAAAAGCATTTCGTCTATCATATATGCAGAGTCAATCCGTGCAGAAATATCGGGATCGCCGCAGCTTATACGGATATTTTCAAGGGCAGGAGAGAAGCTTTCATACCGCTCAGCCTTATCCCCCAGAAACTCGCTCAGCCAGCCCGAGGTGTAAGCATAAATTCCCGTGCACAGCAGGCAAAGAACAGTTGCCGCCGCTGCTGCCGACAGGACAAGCCGTCGACTGAATTTCTTTTTTGTACAAGCGTGTTTTTCCCTCAGACGCAGCTCCATTTTTTCCAAGGTTTCCCCGGCAAGCTTCTTCGGTACATGGATATTGCTCATTATATCGGTGTATTTACTGCTCATAAATTTTCCTCCAGATCTTTTTTCAGCCGCTTTCTCCCTCTTGACAAAAGGGATTTTACCGTGCCCTCTCTTTTGTCCAGAATTTCCGCCGCCTCTCTTGCGGTGTATTTTTCAAAGCAGCACAGGTATATCACGGAGCGGTATTTTTCGGGCAGCTCGGAAAGCATTATTTTCAGCTCCACAGCCCCATATGCACTAACCACGGTATTTCAACAAGTAAACAAATTGTGAACAAAAGAGAAAAGAGGGAGACAAAAGGGGAAAAATATTGTATAATAAGAGAAAAAAGCAAAGGAAGAGAGTCATGAAGAAATTAAGTCTTGAAGAAATACTTGAAGGAATAGAAGATACCCGGCGAGCCAATAGTGTGATATATCCGCTCCATGAGGTATTATTTATAATGCTGACAGCGATAATATGCGGAGCAACATCATATGCCCGAATAGAAATGTTTGCTCAAAGCAGAACAGAATGGCTGAAAAAATACCTTGCTTTGGAAAACGGCATACCTGATGCGAATACATTCCGATGGGTCATGATGAAAATAACGCCCGAAAAAATTCACACAGTGTTTTCCGAGTGGATGAAAACAATAGTTACCAAATGTAAAGGCGTAGTGGCAATTGACGGAAAACAGGCACGAAGAACAGGAAGCGCTGAAAAACGACCTCTGCACGTCGTAAGCGCATTTGCCCATGAATTCGGTATGGTTCTGGGGCAGCTTGCCTGTGAGGAAAAAAGCAATGAGATAACAGCAATTCCAAAGCTTCTTGATATGCTTGAAATAACCGGCTGCATTGTGACTATTGATGCTATGGGAACGCAAACAGAGATTGCAAAGAAAATTCGTGATAAGGGAGCAGATTACATTCTTTCGCTTAAAGACAATCAGCATAATTTATACAGTGATGTAAAGCTGTTTATGGACGAATACTGTAAGGATAAGGAAGCGAAAAGCAGCGATATTTATTCATATTCTCTGGATAATTCACACGGAAGACTTGAAAGACGGGAGTGCTATGTCTGCAATGACATAGGCTGGCTTCATAACCGTGAAAAATGGGTGGATCTGTACGGTATAGGTATGATCATTGCAAGAGTTGAGGAAAACGGCCGCACTTCGGAACAGCGTCATTATTTTATTTACAGCTGTAAAGGACTGAATGCCTCCGAGCTTATGAGGGCTAAAAGAAGTCACTGGAGCATTGAAAATTCACTTCATTGGGTGTTGGATATGTCTTTCAGAGAAGATGAGAGCAGAGCGGGTAAAGATTTTTCTGCTGAAAATTTTAATGCTTTAAGGCATTTGGCATACAACATTTTGAAATCCGATTCTTCTTTTAAAGGCAGTTTCCCTGATAAACAGTTCAAGTGTATGCTTGATTCCCGCTATCTTGATAATATCTTGTCTGCGGCTTTTTGTTCATAATTTGTTTACTCGTTGAAATACCGTGAAAAAGTTTACCTGATCTATTTACAACAGCTGTCCGATATGATATACTATATTAT
>CAZGAZ010000049.1:0-25856 GCA_964523835.1 uncultured Ruminococcus sp. | reverse complement strand
GGCAACGGCATGGGCAGAGGAAACGGCGAGAGAATTGCCGTTGACCCCAACAATTCCGACATTATCTACTGCGGCGGCAGAACAGGCGGAATGATACGCAGCACAGACAGCGGAAAAACATGGCAAAAGGTGGAAAGCTTCCCCGTTACAAGCACCTCCAATTCCAACGGTATCAACATTATTATGTTTGACGGCAACAAAAACGAGGGCGGCAAGACCACCCGAATCTATGCGGGAGTTTCAAGAAACAAGGACGACAACATCTTTATTTCCGAGGACGGGGGCGAAAGCTGGAATGTCTTTGAACCGTCAAGCGAGGCTGCGCAGAAGCTTATGCCCCAGCGGTTCGACCTTGACAGCAAGGGTAATCTGTACGTTTCCTACGGCAACAACGAGGGGCCTTGGAACAGTGCAAAGGGTACGCTGTACAAATACAACGCCGACAGCAAAACGGGTGAGGAAATATCGGTAGTTGCCTGGACTGTGGGGGATATTGTGATAGACCCTGCCAATGACAATAATATGCTGCTGGTAACGAGCCAGGTATGGAAAGAACAGCCCAACGGCGCATTCGGAGATAAATTCTTCCGCTCAACCGACGGGGGCGCTACATGGGAAGACCTTGACGGCAAGTACACCATGTCCCTCAATAATATCCCATGGATAGAGGGGGCTGCCATTCACTGGTGCAGCAGCCTTGCCATAGACAGCGGCAACTCGGACCGTGTTATGGTAAATTCGGGCAACGGCATTTTCGCCTGCGACAATATATGGTCGGACGCTCCCGAGTTTTACTTTGAATCAAGGGGCATTGAAGAGACAGTGCCCGAGGATATAGTTACCTATAAGGATTATCCCCTGGTTTCGGCTGTGGGCGACTTTGACGGATATGTTCATGAGGATATATTCACCCCTGCTGTCCGCCACACAAAGCAGATAGGCTCTACTACGAGCATTGCCATTGCAGCGGATAATCACGATATATGGGTAAAGGTGGGCGGAGATGAATCAAATCAGCTTCTCTGCTACTCTGCCGACGGCGGCAAGACCTGGTCGGATATTACAAATTCCCCCGAGGCGGGCAAGGTTTTCTATAAGGGCAAGGTCGCACTTACCGCAGACGGCAAGACACTTTTGTGGAGCCCCTCCAATTCCTATTACGTTTACCGCACGGAAAACCGGGGCGAAAGCTGGGAACAGGTCGAGGGTATAATCGGCAGTCAGAATGTTTACCTTATAGGTGACAATGTGGACAGCAATACCGTTTACGCCTGCGCAAACAGCGTTTTCTATGTAAGCACGGACGGGGGAAAGAAATTCTCCCGCAAGTATGACACAATGACCAACTACAAGCGCATGGCGGTTTCCCCCGACGAGGAGGGCAGGGTGTATATTCCCGGCGGCGGCGCAGGGCTGCTGACCACGGCGGACAAGGGCGAGAATATGGCGCTTGTTCCCGGCCTAAAATACTGCGAGGCAGTGGGTCTCGGTAAGCCTAAGAATGAGGGCGACCCGTATGTTATCTATGTTTACGGCACGCCCAAGGATTCGGATATCAAGGGCATTTACATGACCGAAAACAACGGCGAAAGCTGGACGAGAGTAAATGACGATCTGCACACGTTCGGCGGCACGGGCAACGGCGAGTTCATTTCGGGCGATATGAACGTTTACGGCAGGTGCTATATGTCAACGGTCGGATTGGGCATTGCTTACTGCGATAAAAACGAAAAGTAAATTTCAAGAGGCAGGAACGAGTTTGTTTCCTGCCTCTTACATTTTATCATTCAAACAATACCCCTTTAAAGCACACCCGCTGTTCATTCCTGTCAAAATCCCAGCTGTGGAACGAACCGCCGCCGCAGAATTCACGCTCATTGCAGGCGGAGCATTTCCCGCTCCTTTTATAAATATCCGACCTGTAGGTCTTAAAGCCGTTTTTCCAGATATATGTAAAATCGTCCTTTAAAATATTCCCCTCCAAAAGCTCGGGGCGCATTTCTATGTCAAGGCAAGCGCCTATATCGCCGTTGGTGCGAACCCCTGCTGTGTAAATACCCGCATTGCAGAGGAAATACCAGTCTCTGACCTCACGCTCGTAATCCGTCCCCAGATAATGAGTGCAGCCGTAAAGCACGGGCATATTCTCCCGACGCTTTTCACGGATAAAGTCAAACACACGTCTGTAATCATCGGGATCAAGGGCAAGCCCTGCGTCCAATGCCCTGCCTATAGGCTCTACGGTCACCAGCCGCCATGAATCAATATCCACGCCGCAAAGATGACCGTACAGTTCATCAAGCTCGCCGATATTATTCTTATGCACCACTGTCGTCACCTGTACTTCCTTAAAGGCATTTTGCCCGATAAGCGCATTTATCCCCCTCATTGCCGCTTCCCAGCCTCCGGGGGTACGGCGGAATTCGTCGTGAGTTTCTTTCATTCCGTCAAGGCTTATTGAGACCGTGCCCATGCCGCATTCCGCCAGCCTTGCAGCAGTTTCTTCGGTAATAAGCGTGCCGTTGGAGGTCATTCCCCAGTGAAACCCCAGGGAATGCGCATAGCCCATTATATCAAAAAAATCCTTCCGCAGCAGCGGTTCGCCGCCCGTTATGCAAAGCTGAATTCCGTGAGTACCGAAATCCCGCTTTATTTTATCGAGAAAATCCTTGTACTGAGATAATGTCAGTTCCTCACTGCTGCGGTGTCCGCAACGGCTGCCGCAGTGGATACACTGTTCGTTGCAGCGCAGGGTAAGCTCCAGAAACAGGAATTTCAGCTTCGGTTCTATCCAAAGCCCCCGACGGTATTCGGCAAGCTGTTTCATATGCCCTGTCTTTACGGCTCTTATATCGTCATTCATCGGCATTCACCTCCGGATTTTCATTGGTGTCTGCGTTCATATCGGGGCTTTCATCTGCCTCGCTTTCTTCGGGCATTTCATCATACTCCCATTCATCTTCCGGAGGACCGTATACGACTTCGTTGTAATTGTCGGCAGGGTCGAAACTCTCCCCTATATCGCTTTCCTCGGTCGTTTCATCTTCCCATTCCCAGCCCGGAGGACCGTATACGTCATAATTTACATTGTCGGCAGGGTCAAAATCATTGCTTTCGGCTGCGGGGGTATCGCTGCTGTGATCGGGAAAATCGCTCTCGGGCGGAGGCCCGTATGCACACGCACTGAGATTCATAGCAGCCGCAAACACTGCCGCCGCAACGACAGCTTTCTTTTTTATTTTCACTGAATTTCATCTCCCGTATTTTCATCTTCCGTATTATCGGAAATATTTTCGGTTTCGCTTTGAGTAACAGCCTCATCATCAAAGTTCTCCGCAGGAGGGCCGTATACATCGGCATTAAAATTATGACAAGCGCTGAAACTCATTGCAACCGAAAAGAAAGCCGCTGCAGCTGCGGCTTTCTTTTTCACTTTCATCTGACTTCATCTCCTTATATAAAATTTTTCGGACCGGCATACATGCCGCATATATGTCCTCATATTAATACACGTTTTGGGTATGGCGTTTTTATGGATTTATATTGTAAATATTTTATGAACATTTGCTGCTTGTAATAATTTTTTACTGTGCACCGTATTTATCGCATAAGAATTTGTAAACATCATTTCTCGTGCAGTCGGGCAAAATAAATTTTTGAATGCCGTGCTTTTCCAGATTTTTTTTGTATCTGTTCAGAATTTTTAAGAATTCGGTAACTCGTTCATATGCCTTTTCACCATACCGTGAATTTGTTTTCGAGTAATACTCCTCGGGAGTTTGTGCGGGAGTAAAAACATAGATCTCATCAGCCCCGTAAATATCGCCGATACTGAATACACTGCAAATGTCGCCGCCTGTTGATACTATTGCATCTGTCAGACCGTTTGTTATAAATATTACTTTGATCTTCGTGTTTTTCTTTATATATTCGCACAGTCCCATACACCGTGCTGCAAGAGGGTCAAATCCAACACCGACAAATAAATATTCAATACCGCTTGTATCAACAGAATTGAACGCTTCAATATAAACATTAACATTTTCTGTTGCAGCGCTTTCCGACTCCCGACAATCGGGACATCTGTTGAAACACCTTTTTTTCTGATTAAATAAAAGTATATTTTTATATCCCTCGGGCTTCACAAAATAATCATCAATATTCCCCTCAAAATGCGGGGCTTCCTTTAATATTTCGTTTCTTATTAAATCCTTGTATTTTTCCGAGGCATCGGCATAAACAAATCTCTTAATGGCTTTGCCATAGCTAAACGCCGCATTTTTACGCAATATGCGGACACATTTATTATACCACTTAGAAAATTTTTCGCCGTCATATTGACTTTGGTCATATGTATTCCAGTATATACGCCCGCTCGGAGGGGTGGCTTCCGTACAGCAATAGAATTCTATCAGCGGTAATTTATGCACTTCGGAAGAATTATCAAGGTACATATCCTTAATAGGAAATCCCGTGTTCCAAATAAAGTATTTTCCATTCATATTTTCCTTTTCACTGTCCGATAATTCTTTAAGGACCCAGCTCTTATCAATATTCTCTATTTTTAAGATCTTAAAGTCTTCGGGAATTTTATTTAAGAAAAAGATCACATCTTTTTTAGTCATCCGAAATGCAGTTTGTTTGCCCAATTTTTTACCCTCCAAAAATCCTATGATCTGCTTATTGTGCTTATTATATCACATACACTTAAAAATGTCAAGAAATTAAAACAGAGGCAAGATCACGATCTCACCTCTGCATTATTATTCCGAAAGGTTAAAGTCCGCAGCTTATTCTGTCCGCAGCGCCTCAACAGGGTCTTTCTTAGCGGCAACTCCCGAGGGGATAAGTCCTGCAATAAGGGTAAGGCACATACTGATAATTACCAGTATCACAGCCCCCCACACAGGCAGCACTGCCTTTAAGTCCTCTATCCCCGTAAGGCTGTAGATAACGGCGTTTATGGGGATTATGGCAGCCGCCGAAACTCCTATTCCTATAAGTCCGGAGCAAAAGCCCACCAGCAGGGTTTCCGCATTGAACACCGTGGAAATGTCGTGCTTTGAAGCGCCTATGGCACGCAGAATGCCTATCTCACGTGTGCGCTCAAGCACGGAAATGTAGGTGATTATCCCTATCATTATAGAGGAAACTATAAGGGATATTGCCACAAATGCGATCAGCAGATAGGATATACCGCTGATGATATCCGTAATGGAGGACATAAGCAGCGCCACAATATCGGTATATTTTATCTCATCTTCTTCGGAAACGCTGTCATTATAACGTGCAATAGCGTCGGAAATGTTGTCCTTTTTGGCAAAGGTTTTTGAGTATATCATTATCTTTGAGGGGTCGTTAAAATCGGCACACCCCAGCATTTTAAGGTTATCCTTATAAGTGGAGGAGGAAAATTCCACGGGAATGAACTCCTCAAAAATAAGCACATACTGTTCCTCAACAAGCTTTGCAGCGTCAAGAGCCGCCGCCAGCTGCTGTTCGTTCATGACCGCCAGCTGCGCCGCCGCCCCCTCGGCATACTGCGCCCTGTACTGCTCCCCCATTGCTTCACGCATATAGGAGAACAGGGTCTCATCATCCATCTGTGCAATATAGTTTTTGACCGACTCAGCTTCAACGCCCATCTGCGCCGCATAGTTTTCCACGATCATGCTTTCCAGCTGCGCTCTGTCATATCCCGAAAGATACTGCTCGGCAGCCGCTTCGACCTCTGCCTCCAGGGGAGTTGCGGAAATATAGGTGAATACCTCCGCTTTTTCCGACTGCGTAAGATTTGCAAGATATTCCTTTGCCCGCTCCGCCTTTTCACTGTCGGAGGGTTCTTCGTAATCCTCGGGCTTGAAGGGCAGCCCCGAAATAATATCGGTGTCCTCGTTTTCCTGCTGCTCCTTTACAATGTCGCTTGCGTTGGTGGTGTTGATGATGTACTCGGTCAGAGCGCCGGTATATCCCAGATATGTGGTTGTCTGCTCCATCATATTATCCTCGGAGGGACGGACAAAACCCACTATTTTAAGCTCCACTCCCACATCCTCGGCATTGTAAAGATATTCCAGTCCCGCCTCTGTGTCGGTAAGGTCGGCATAGCCCTTGCCTCCCTCTCCTGGGCGGTAGTATTCTCCGGGCAGTATCAGCTTGAAACGGCGTTCGGTAAATTCGTCATAGCTCCAGTAAGTGTCGCCGTAATCCTCTATTACCTCTCCGCTCATGGCCTTTTTCATGACCTCGGGCATCCTGCTTCTGTCCTTTACGCCCATGGTATACAGCACAATGTCGGGCAGCTCGTTGCTTTTGGAAAGTATCACCACGACCTCGTCCATTGCCGACGGCCAGCTGCCGTGGATAAGCTCGTATTTGTCGTAAATTATATCGCTGATAAGCTCGCCGTTTTCTCCGGGGATAAATTCCTCCCAGAGCTGCAAATCAGTAAGGGTCAGCATGGTGTTTGCGGCAGCGGAAACATTGGCAGTGCTGTTATCATCCATACCCATGACCGAGCCGTAAACCTCGCCTATGTCGCACTTTATTATCTCGCCGTTCGGGTCCTCGGTAAAAATGTTAAGGGGCACATCATAGGAATAGGCAATAGCCCCCGCATTTTCCTTTATATCCGTATCTGTTTCCAGAAATTCCTTGAAAGCGGGCATATTGTTTGACTGCCTTGCGGAGGAATTCATGGCGTTGAACATTTCGTAAATATCCGTATTGGAGTAAACGCCGTTCCTGTCCTCGGCGGCAGCGTCGGTGTGCCTGTCCATAATGGCGGTCATAATTGTGGAGGTATCCGCAGTTTCCCGCAATATCTGCAAGGGGTAGGAAGCAAGAGTTTCCTCCTGTATCTGAGTTATGTAGTCATTGATACCCGTGGAAAGAGCCAGTATCAGCGCAATGCCGATAATGCCTATAGACCCTGCAAAGGAGGTGAGGAATGTGCGCCCCTTTTTGGTCATAAGGTTGTTGAGGGAGAGGCTCACCGCTGTGGCAAAGGACATGGAAACACGCTTTTTCCCCGACCTTTCCTCGGGGCTTTCGTCCTCCGCTTCATAAGGCTCACTGTCGCTTGTCAGCTTGCCGTCCTTTATCTTGACAATTCTCGTGGCATACTGCTCGGCAAGCTCCGGGTTATGAGTTACCATAATGACCAGCTTATCCGCTGCAATTTCCTTTAAAAGCTCCATAACCGTAACGCTGGTCTCGCTGTCAAGAGCGCCTGTAGGCTCATCCGCCAGCAGGATATCGGGATTGTTTATAAGCGCACGGGCAATTGCCACACGCTGCATCTGCCCGCCCGACATCTGATTGGGCTTTTTATTCAGCTGATCTCCGAGACCCACCTTTTCGAGAGCCTCTTTTGCACGCTTCCTGCGCTCGCTCTTTGACACACCCGAAATGGTCAGCGCCAGCTCCACATTTGCAAGTACCGTCTGATGAGGGATAAGGTTGTAGGACTGGAAAATAAAGCCTATGGAATGGTTTCTGTAAGCGTCCCAGTCCCTGTCCTTGTACTGCTTTGTGGAGACGCCGTTAATGATAAGGTCGCCCGAGGTATACTGGTCAAGCCCGCCTATGATATTCAGCAGCGTGGTCTTGCCGCAGCCCGAGTGACCCAGAATCGCCACAAATTCATTCGCTCTGAATGAAATATCCACGCCGTTCAGGGCAGTGACAATATTGTCCCCCTCGCCGTATTTTTTTACGATATTTTTCAGTTTAAGCATTTTTTAAGCTCCCTTGAATTAAGATTAAAGCCATATTTTAAGGAAATGCCGATTTGATAAATGATCTTACATTAAAAGCCTTTGACAGACTAAACCCGTATCCGAATGTCAGCTGTCGGACTTTTTTGCAACAATAAAATTATACCACTTCGGGGCATATTTGTCAAGAAACACAAGCTCTTTTTCAGAATTTTATCACAAAATCCACTGCCCTTTCAAAACCAAAACGCACAAGCTCCGCCGTATACAGCAGCGGAAACCGTGCGCTTTGAACCTTTGAAAATATCCCTATCAGCTCTGCTTCTTTTTGGCAGGCTTTTTTGCGGCAGGCTTTGCCTGTGCAGCGTCGGTCTTGGCCTTGGCCTTGCTTGCCGCTGCGGGCTTTTCCGCTGCAGCTTTATCTGCCTTTGCAGCTGCCTTCTTCTCCGCCTTCTCGGCCTTGTTAAGGCTGTTTACTATCTTGGAAAATTCAAGAGCCTTGTCAATGCTGCGCTCAACCTTGAGCTTGCCCACAGTGAATGCCTTTACAGGGTCCAGGCTGCCGTCGCAGATTGCCAGAAAATCCTCTCCGGAAATAAGCAGCTTGCAGTCATGGTCATAGTATTCATAAGGCTCGCAGCTCACCTTACCGTCCGCCAGCTCAATGTAAAAGGCTCCCGAGCCCTCGCCTACAATGTCGATCTCAACCGCCAGATGACCCTTGTAATCAACACTTTCAGCAGACATTACCTTTTCTTTGGTTTTTGCAAAAATCTCTTCGTAGGTCATTGCTATTTCTCCTTTTATTATTTTACTTTCGGGAAAAAGCGATGTATAAAGCGTATAACATAACGCCTGCCCTTTTCCGAAACCCCCTTTTATAAGGGAAAATGTTTCAGGTTTTACGGTCAAAACACCGCATTCTTATTTTACCATATTATATCGGTTTCTGTCAAGGGAAAATTTGTATAACTTGCAAGAAAATTCAGGGGTTTTTTTGTAGGTATCAACAAAAAATGTTGTAAAATACTCTTTGCGGCAGAATTATCACCCGCACAGGCCGCACAGGCAAATCAAAAGACAGTACAGAGGCAGTGAGACTGCAAATGCAAACCGGTCTGCGGTTTATATTACAGCTCCTGCCTCTGTTTTTGCTTTTATCCTATGATACGTCCCTCGGGTACGCCGTTTCTCTTTATCTTCTTTGAAGTTGTCTTGGGGAATTCATTTTCACGGACACGTATCCTGTGAATCTTCTTGGCGGAGGAAACGCTCTTGTTCACATCATTTACCGCTTCCTTGACCTTTTCGTCTATCTCCTCTGCCGACAGGCTCTTTGAAGCCTCGGGCGACGGGAATATTTCCACTGCGATCGTTCCCTCGTCGCTGTAAACCAGCACCTCGCCGATAATATCCCTGCCCGCAAATTTATTCTCCAGCTCCTCGGGAGAAACATTCTCACCGTTGGAAAGGATTATGAGATTTTTCTTCCGCCCTGTGATAAATATGCGGTTTTTATCGTCAACATATCCGAGGTCGCCTGTGCGCAGCCAGCCGTCGGGGGTAAGGGCTGCTGCTGTTTCCGCCTCGTCCTTGTAATAGCCGGCCATTACCGAGGGGCTTTTTACCATGATCTCTCCGTCCTCGGTCTTGACCGTAGCTCCGTTTACTATAACTCCGACATCCCCTGCGCATTCCTTATCGTTTGGGTCTGCGGTGGAAATTCTCGGGGAGCATTCGGTCATGCCATACCCTTGCGCCATATTAAAGCCCATATCAAGATAAGCCCTCTGAAGCTCGGGACGAAGGTATGCGCCGCCGCTGTAAATGGTTTTGAGCCGCCCGCCGAAAACATTCTGCGCAATGGCAGCCACGGGAATTTCGGGCTTTGCCTTTTGTGCAGCGCAGATCTGCTTGTAAACGGTCTCTGCGATCATAGGCACTATCAGCATAAGAGTGGGCCTATAAACCTGCAAATTCTTGGTAATATGGAGCATGGAGTCGTTAAAGCAAAGGTTAGCACCGTAACGCAGCGAGCAGAGAATGTCGCAGGTAAAGCAGTAAATATGATGAATTGGCAGCACGGACATAACAACATCCTCGGGGCTGCTCTCATTGTCCTGGCACATGGTGTTGTCAATATAATTGCTCTGCAAAAGCATAACGCCCTTGCTCTTGCCTGTAGTTCCTGAGGTGTAAACGATCGCCGCCAGCTCCGAGGGAGAAATTTCGGGAAGCTCCATAGGCTCGCACTCTCCCGTTACTTCATAAATATCCGCCAGACAAACATATTCACGCACCTTCGGGCAGCTTGCCTTAACAGCGGGTATCATCTTTTCGTAGAGCTTGTCATAGAAAAATATGCTTACATCCGCTCTGTTTAAAAGGTCGCAGATATCCTCGCAGCTAAGTCCCGCATCAAGGGGCACAGCCACATTTCCGCTTGCCGCCAGACCGAACCATGCCGTAAGCCAATTGCTTGAGGACGGGCCTATTACAGCCCCGTGAAGCTGTCTGCCCGAGGGCATTTCGCCGAACTCCGCCTTTTTCTTTTCAACATATCCTGCTGCCCGTCTGACATTTTCGTAAAATCCCGCAAAGGTCGTTTCGGCAACCTCGCCGCCCTTTATCTCCTTGATAAATACGTTGCTGCCGTATTCCCCTGCCGATTCGGTGATAAGGTCTGCCAGCGTCCTGATTTTTGATTTTTCCATTGTGATCACATTTCCTTTCATGGCATTTAAGCCGTCTGCAAACTTGTCCTCGTAAATTTTACTTTTTCAGTTCCTCAAAATACTTTATAGCCTCGCCCACCGTGTGAACATCGGCGACTTCGGCCTCGTCAACGGTTATCCCGAACTCCGTTTCAATATCCCCCAGCATACTCATAAAGTCGTATGAGTTAAAGCCAAGATCTTCGATAAACCTTGCCTCGGGAGTGATCTTCTCCGGGTCTACATCCACATAATTCTCAATTATTCCTTTAAGTTTTTCCAGCATTTCTCTTTCCTCCAAATTTTATTATATTATAAAACAATGTTCGGCACAAGCGGCTTCCTGCCTCTTGCTTCTGCGCCCGTTTGGGGCATATCCCGAAACACAAAGCAGCAGCTCAGATCATTTCCAGTATCTCGCCTATAGTCCTGTTCTCGTCCTCAATGCCTCTGAAAAGAACACGGCAGAGGTAATAGTAAAAATATTCCATTTCCTGCTCGGTAACAGCGTCCACACGGTACTCAAAATTGAAGTTGAGACCGTTGTCCTCGGGACGGTGCATTACCGTTAGATATAAGGGCTGCCCTGCCACGCCGTTGGTATACCAGAAGCTTTTGTAAGCAATGTCGGGCATATCGGGGGTATTCTTGTTGATAGTCAGCGGCTGATAGGTCAGGGAAATACTCTCATAGCTTGTGCCGGGCTTGTATTTCCAGTACTGTCCCCTTTTCATAATAAGCTCAATGGGGTCGTAGTTCGCATGGCGGAATATCTTGTTCTGCTCGGCGGATATTGCCTTTATACCGTCCAGGAATGTGACATCCGGTTCAAGTATGGTGCGCATGGGGAAGAAGTGTATCCTCGTGCCTCCGCTGTACTTTTCCGAAAGGGTGCCCCTGCGTGCAATGCAGCTTTTGATCGTCACGTCCTTTTCGTTGTCGTTGAATTTGGACAGTACCGTCCGCATTCCCATAAGCAGCAGGCTTGCCATAGGCACATTGTAAAGCTCGCAGAACTTCATCAGCCGCATAGACGGCTCTTTTTCCAAAGGATAAACGGATATGGAAGCCTCGGGCCTTTGTGAGACAACCATGGCATAACGCTGATTCGGATTGCCGTTTTCCCGCCTTTGGGTCAGCAATCTGCCCTGCCCGGCAAAGTCTGTGTACATAGGCTCGCTCTCGGCGATCTTAGCCGCCCAGAATTCCTCGTCACGCTTTTTCGCCTCCGAACCCGCCTCATATTCCAGATCCTTTAAAAGCTGCGGGATATAGGGCTTTAAGGGAGCAGGTGCGGGATAATCGTATTTCATATGGCAGTAATTTTCCAGTACTGCCTTATTAAATCCGATGATCGAAGCGGAATCCATAGTCATATGATCGACCTTGAGGTAGATACCGCTGTAACCGCCGGGCAGCTTTACCATTACCACCTCGTTCATTGGGCTGTTAAAGCGCTCAAAAGGAACGGCAGTCCGCCGTCTCATGGCAGCATGAGCTTCCTCCTCGGAACGGTTTGAGTAATCCTCAAAGGGAATTTCCCTCTCCTCAAAGGGAGTAATGTACTGGAACACATTTCCCTCCTCATCCTGCACAAACCGCAGCCGCATGGTCTCAAACATTTTGTAAGCGGCATATACTGCCTTTTTGAGCACATCAAAATCCACATCTTGCTGTACATAAAGCCCTGTGCCTATGCAAAGCACCTGAGTGGGACAGTAGCGGATAGTGTAATAATGCAGCCTCTGGGCGGCGCTGAGGGGATAGCACTGCATAACAGCACCGTTAATATTCAGCTCTTTCATATTTTTTCCTGCCTTTTCCATTTTTTATATTTCTTATCCTCTTATCTTAATATCTATCCATAAAATTATCAAAACAAAACTATTCTATAGAGCAAAAGCCGAGAAAATAACTGTTCCAATTCTTGCCCCTTGCTTCTTAACCTCTTGCCTCTATCACACATATTTCCCGAGGAAATTCTTTATCTTTTCCTCATAGCCGTCCTTGTCCTCGTAATATGCGGCTGCATGGGCAGCGTTGTCAACTATAAGGATATCCTTTGCGCTGCGGCATTCCCTGTAATTCTGCTCGCTCATCCACAGGGGAACAAAATCATCCTCATGCCCGTGAATAAACAGGATAGGAACAGCTGTCACCTTTACGGCGTCAAGGGTTGAATAATCGGAAAATCCGTAACCCGCTTTCTTTCTGCAAAGCATATCGTTTATATTCATCACAGGGAAGGGCGGCAGATGATAATCCCTCTTTAAAATATGAGCGAATACATCATAAGGAGACGTAAAAGCGCAGTCGGCAATTACTGCTCTTACCGACCTTGACAGCGGTGAAAGCCCCACGGTCATCAGGGAAATTGTCGCTCCCATGGAAACGCCGTAAAGAACGATCTTTTTCTTTTTATCAAACCGCTTGTCCACATACTCTATCCATTTTTGGCAGTCGAAGCGGTCGAGAATGCCGAAGCCCACATAATCTCCCTCGCTCATGCCGTGGGCACGGTGATCGACTATCAGCACATCATACCCCAGCTTATGAAAAAACACCCCTATAGACGAGCAGTCCTGCAAGCCTCTGCCAGTGTAGCCGTGGTTGCATATGGCAAGCTTGTCGGTCTCATTTTCCGCAGGCAGGAAATCTCCGTGGAGGGTAAGCCCGTCACGGCTTTTTATTGTAATATGCTCCAGCTCCTGCGCCGTGAGCCACTCTCTGTTGGGGGTGATTATTTTTTTGTATTCCTCCCACTTTTCCATATCCGCCATTTCATTCAGATCCACTCTAAGAGTGTCCTGTCTTGGGATGACCCTGTTAAAAAGAGTCACCGCTCCTGCTGTGCAAGCAACGCCTGCGGCGGCTGCCGTACATATAAGCGCACCCGGTAATAAATTTCCCATATAAAAAGTCCTCCTCTATCAGAAGCAAGAGATTAGAGGCAAGAGGCAAGAATCGTGATACCTTTATGCCCTTCGCTCTGCTTTATTAAGCTTGATAATTTTACAAATTTTCCCCGGTAAATTCAGTTTGCCCCGAAAGTCCCTGATTTAACGGAGATTTGAATGTCCTGCTTTTTGCCGTTTCGACTGTCGGTCGAAATATGAGCAAAAGACATGAATGCAGAAAAAATGTTGTAAATAATGATGTTTCCACTGCAATGAACACGGCTGTCGACTGACGGTCGAAATTTGCTTAACAAAATTCCGACTTACGGTCGAAAAAAGCTTAAAAAATTTTCCGGCCTGCGGTCGTTATGAACTTGATAATATAAATTTGTTTGTATTGAAGATAAAATCTGCCCTGCTTCGCCTCCGTTTAACACAACAGGCGGATGCGGCAAAACGCCTTTTCGACCGCCGGTCGATTAACTGTTTATATTATATCATATTTTCGACCGTCAGTCAACTACTTTTTAGCTAAAATTTATATTGATTTTCGTGAATTTTTATGTTATAATAACTACAGTATAAAAATCAATAAAAAAGCCCCTGATTTATGAGGACCAAAAGCAAGGTGTGAACCAATGAGCGAAAGCAAGATAGACATTATATTAAATTCTGCCCAACAGCTTATGTGTTCTATGGCAGACCCCGGCAAGGACATTACCGTGGATATGATCGCCAGAAACGCAGGAATAGGCAAGGGCAGCATATATTATTATTTCCAGAGCAAGGACGAAATAATCGACGCTGTTATCGAGCGCAGCTATTCGACCGCCATAAGCGAATATTTCGATAATATCGACAAATGCAGCGACGCACCCGAAAAAATAAAGACCCTCTTCCGCTCCATTCTGCGGGAAGAGTTTAAGGACAGCAGCAAAAATCTTATCATATCTCTGCATTTAAAGGACGATCCCCTGCTGCACTATAAGATGATGATAACTTCCATTCGCACCATTTCCCCTATTTTAACAAAGCTGCTTGTGGAGGGCGTCCGTGACGGCTCGGTACATACCGATTCGCCCAAGGAAAGTGCGGAAATGATAGTTGCCATGCTGACATTTCTTCTGGATAATTCCTTTTTCCCCTCCGACAGCGAAAGCATATACCGCAAACTGCGGCTTTACGCCCGTGTGCTGGAGACCTGCCTTAAAGCTGAAAAGGGCAGTTTTGATTTTCTGTTTACAAGGGCTGATAATTAATAACAGCTTTTCCCATTTATATTCGATCCAAAAATAAAATCCCACGTTCGTAGAAATGAGGTGAAAATTTTATGATATTAATGAGTGCTTCCGCTCCGTGCAAGGTTTGAGGACGCCGCACGGAGGCAGCGGATTTGCCGCTTGTAAGCGGCATTGATCGCAAGTCCTCGGACTTTGCACTTTCAGGGTTAAAAAAAACAAAAGGAGCAAAGTCATTATGAATAAAAATTTAAGAAGCTATATTTTTCTTTGGCTGACCCAGTCTCTTTCCACTCTGGGCAGCGCCATGACAGGCTATGCGCTGGTGCTGTGGCTGTACCAAAGCAGCGGCTCGGCGCTTCAGACTGCACTGCTGACGGTGTGCACCTATTCCCCTTATGTGATCATGAGCATTTTTGCGGGGTCGCTGGCGGATAGACTGAGCAAGAAAAAAGTCCTGCTCATATGCGACCTGCTGGCGGCCGTGGGTACAGCTGCGGTGCTGATACTTATCAAAACGGACAGTCTGCTGCCCTGGCATTTGTACCTGATAAACGCATTCGGCGGACTTATGAACACAGTCCAGCAGCCTGCGGGAGAGATAGCGGCGACCCTGCTTGTGCCTCCGGAATATTATCAGAAAACCAGCGGCATGAGGAGCTTTTCCCAGTCCCTCACCACCATTCTCAACCCCGTTCTGGCAACGGCGCTTTTCGCCTTTGCGGGGATAGAATGGGTGATCACTGTCGACCTTGTTACATTCGGTGCGGCGTTTATTTCGCTGATGTTTTTCATAAAGATCCCCGAAAAGCCTGTAGAAAAAAACGAGACCGCTTCTCTGCTCTCTTCCGCAAAGGAGGGGCTGTGCTGGCTGGGAAAAAATCCGCTTATTTTAAAGCTGATAATGTTTCTGGCTGCCATTAATTTAGTGGCTTCCGTTTACGATGCTGCAATGCCTGCCATGGTGCTTTCAAAAGAAAACGAGACGGCGCTGGGAGCTGTCAACGCCTTTGTGGGGGCGGCTTCCCTGCTCGGCAGCGTTATTGCTGCCGCTCTGCCTGCGCCCAAAAGCAGAGTAAGAGCGATCTGCATTTCCCTGCTTATATCCATGAGCACGGAAAATTTCCTGCTGGCATTCGGGCACACCCCTGCTTTATGGTGCATAGGGGCGGTGCTGGGCTGGCTGCCCATTCCCTACATGAACGCAAATATGGACGTTATCTTCCGCAGCACCATTCCCGCCGAAATGCAGGGGCGTGTATACTCCTGCCGCAACACCCTGCAGTTTTTCACTATCCCCCTGGGCTTTTTCCTGGGAGGGCTGCTGGTGGACAAGGTATTTGAGCCGTTTATGGCAATGCAGGCAGAGGACAGCATTCTGCGGGAAATTTTCGGTATGGGCAAAGGCTCGGGTGCGGCGCTGCTGTTCGCTGTTATCGGTGTTACTGGAGTTATTGTCTGCCTTATTTTCGGGTGGCTTCTGAGGAAAGAAAAAGCTTAAACGTTAAAAATATAAACCGAATTAAATTAAAAAGGCAGAACGGTCGGGCGTTCTGCCTTTTTTCGTATCGCCGAATCGGTTCACTTATGAACCCTGTTTTCATTATCTCTTTCCAAATCTTTTCAATGGGATTCTCCGAAGTGTTGTATCAAATTTTTGGCAATTTCACTGTTTTTCATTTTCTCTCCGCAAAGCTGCACCGCATACGATCTTTTGTCCGCCCGCTTATTTTATATATCCTTGACGGGTGTTCAACCTTGCTGCGTACTACAGCAACAATGTCAATCCTTTTCCATGCCCTTATCTTCAAAATCCACGGATATTTCTTCCGCCATTTTGAACCTGTCCTTTTTCCTGCCCGGCTCACCTTTCCGACGTCTGAGATTGTAGCATTCCACAATTTCCGCAACAGCGGCTATTTCCCTGTCGGTCAGACCGTTTACGGAGATAGTTTTCGTTTCCGGCATATCCAGCAGATAGTCCGTGGACACGCCGAAAAGCATTGCCAGTTCAACAATGTACATAGTTGACGGCGTGGTTATCCCCATTTCCCAGGCGTTTACCCCCGAGCGGGTAACGCCCAGCTTTCTTGCCAGTCCTGCCTGTGTAAGCTCCGCATTTTCACGGAGCTTTTTTATTTTGTCTGCTATCATTTTTACCATTCCTTTCACGGTTATCGTCCTTTATATAGTATTGTACAATAATCTTTTTGATATTTCATTATCAAAAAGATATTTGTGATTTACATTTTATATAATAGTAAACAATGAAGCAATAAGCTGTAATGTCATTTTTGTAATACTTGCCCGGACGTGTATCGGCAGAAATGACCGAAAAAGAAAACAAAAAGGCAGAGAACGGTACATACAATGCACCTGCCTCTGCCGCTTTTTTATCGGATATGACCTATCAGCTTTCCTATTTCCTCCCCAGTTAGCCTGTTTTTCCGAAGAAGCTCCTCCACAAGGACATCCGTTTTTTCTTTGTTTTCGCCAATAAGTCCGACTGCATTTTCCATTTCCTCCGACAGTATCTCATTCACACGCTCCATTATTTCCGGAGAAGCAAGAGCGGCGCTCCGTTCAATAAATGCAAGTCCCGATCTTTCGTCCATGCCGTATCGGGTCACCATGTTAAGAGCGTAATTTGTCGCCTGTTCAAGGTCGTTTCCGGCACCGGTGTCAAGCCCGTCCGTCTCACCGTAATATACTATCTCGGCAGCACGTCCGCCGAGGCAGGTGCGGATAAGATCAATAATATCATTCTTGCTCATGGTGCTTCGTGTGCGCTCATCCTCGCCGTGCTCCATATATCCTCCGAAATTTCCCCTTGCTTCAATGGTCACATAGGCAGGGGTGTTTCCCGAAAGCATACTTATGACCGTGTGTCCCGCCTCATGACGTGCAGTACGCAGAGCCGCACCCTCGTTCCACTGCTTTCTTTCGCCGAACCTTGTCACTTCAAACGCTTCCGTGAATATTTCACCGTCAAGGGCAGCCCCCCTGTCGAACGCCATTCTTTTGGCGGATTCAATAACGTTTGACAAAACAGCAAGGCTCATTCCCACAGACCTTGAGGCAACGGATTTCACAGTTTCCTCGGAAACGGCGTGACCCGAAATTTTCGACAGCATTAAATTTATATACTGTTCCCTCTCCTCCGTGTCGGGCAGCTCAATAAGTATCTTCCTGTCAAACCGCCGCATAAAAGCCTCGTCCAGAACGCCTATGCCGCCCATTCCCCTTTCCGCCTCATAATTGGTCGCCGCCAGCACAAATACAGGTCGTCTCGGGTCAACCGCAAAACCGTCCATTTCCGCCAGCAGCGCATTGAGGGTATCCTCTTCGGCGCTGCCTTTTCCCGTCCTCTGCCTTGCAACGGTGTCCACCTCGTCAATAAAAATTATTGAGGGCGCATACCGCCTTGCCTTTTTGAAAAGCTCACGCACTGCCGCAGGTCCGCTGCCCGAATATTGCTTTATAAATGCGCTGGCAGCCGTGGGTATAAAGGCAACATCCGCCTCTCCCGCCAGCGCCTTTGCAAGCATTGTCTTGCCTGTTCCGGGCTTTCCGTGGAGAAGTATTCCCTTTGGCAAACGGTATCCCATGGCATAATATTTTTTCGGATCCCTCAGCATATCCGCAAAAAAGCCCAGTTCCTTTTTGGCTGCCTTTGCGCCGATAACATCATCAAAGCGTTCCTTCGGCCGTTCGGTCTCACTTAAAAGATCATTCAGATCGTCTGCGTCTGCCGAACGCTTCAAGGAGAAATTCCGCAGCTTTACAGTGACCTTGTTTTCCGTAAACTCCGGGGCTGTTTCAAAGTAAAGATATTTGTGCTCCGCTGCTATGCTGCGGGCTGCATTTTCCATGAATATCCTGCGGGATATTTCGTGTATCTCTTTTCTGAAATCCGAAAGGTCATCCCCCGGTTCGCAAAGCTTGCCCCTCGCCCCTGCACGGAGAAAGCCTGCGGTAAGCTCATCGTCCATTTCCCGCCCCGAAACCTCAAGAATATATATGGGCATTTCGGGGAATTTTTCAAGCAGCTCTCCGAACAGCTTTTTCCCCTCACGCCATACGCTTGCCGCCATGGAAGCCGTTATCGTTTTTCCGCCGCTGCCGCTGCCGTGGGAAATGTCTATGACAGCAAAGTCAATATCCTTTTCTATGGCAGTTTCCAGAGCGTTTTCCGCAGTCTGCACAGAGTGAACAGTGCAGCCTGTCAGAGCCTTTGCGCACCTTTTCCCCAGCAAACGGTTAGTGTAAAGAAGTAGCTCGGGCTTGTGACCGTCGGAAAACAGACGGCTCACATTACCCGTCAGCCTGTCCGTTTCAGCCGTAAAATCAATGATATCAACTTCCGAAAGGCAGTCCGGGTCAACGGTCAGCAGCTTGAAAAGTTCATTTTTGAAAAACAGCTCTGTCTGAGAACGGAGCGACCTTGCGTCCGAGCTTCCCCCCTGAGCATACAGCAGCGAAAGCATAACATTACTGTCGGCACCGACATTTATCCCGTACCCGTCACAGATCATTTTCCTGCACCGTTCAAATTCGTTCTCTATTATCCTGACTAAATTAAAAGGACGGAGATGATCAAACATAAGCGGATAACCCGAGGCGATCCTGCTGACGAGAGCAGCGGGAAAAAATGCGGCATTGGTAAGAGGATTTTTCTCCGTGGAAAGAGCGTTTATCAGACTTCCCCTTGATACCCATGAGCCTTTTGACACGCTGTCGTTTTCGTAGATCGACCGCCCTGCATTGGTGGTAAAAATTATAATGGCGTCCTTGAAAGAAATGCGGGGGTCATCCGTCTTGTAACGCTCCTCCATTTTCTTGTCCGCATCACGCAGCGAACCGCCCAGGGCGGCGATCCTGCGTGAATCTATGTACTTGTCCGTCAGAAATCCCGAATCAAGTATCTGATAAAAAAGGTGTATGGTCTTTTGGTGCGCCTTTTCTATCTCGTCAAAAATAAGAACGCATTTCGGGTTTTCTTTAACAAAAGAGGTCAGCTTTCCCGAGGATGAATGAGAGTAAAAATAGTCTATCCCTATAAGCCCCTCTTCATTCTGACTTGAAGCATATTCGGTCATATCGAACCGTCTGCACGGCAGCCCCAGAAGCTCCGCCGCCTGCTCGGCAAGAAAGGTTTTACCCACTCCCGGAGGGCCTGCAAAGGTAAACACCGCCAGCGGACGTTTTCTATCCTTGTCGCTGTCCGCCAGAACTTCGGCGTTGAATATTCCCTCGGTAAATGCGTGAACAGCATGATCCTGCCCCACTACGCTTTCCATAAGCCTTGTGCGCATATTCCGCACACGGTCGGCAAGTGCAGGCAGTCCCTTCTGGCGGCGTATATCCTTGGGGCTTACATGGGGAAATTCGGGAATATCCGCAGTTTCGACATCGGCAGACGGCAAAGGTGTGTGACCGGGCTCAAGGGTGCGCATTATTAGAGTTATGATGTCGCAGCAGGAAGCGCCGTTCCAGAATACGCTTTGCCGCTTCACCTCGTCAGCAATTCTGTTAAATGCCTCATCATCCGCCTCTATCAGTTCCTGTACATCGGGGTCTGGATGCTTCGGCATGGGATATTCTCCCTCATGTGCCTCGACAAATTTCCCCGCAGCAGCAGCGTCCTGCCGGAATTTTATCATCGGGTCATCAAGCTGCGCCCACCTGGATGTACAAAGACGGCAAATGTAATTATACACCCTTACATTCATTATATCCAGCAGAAATTTATTGTTCTCCCGCAGCCAGCTGAGATCCTTGCTCTCACGCTGTGTTTCATCGTTCAAAACCATCTCTCCTCTCAAAAATCTGTGACACCTGTCATTCCCTTTATTTTCGGGTTCATACTCTATCCTGTAATCCAGCTGCATTACCGTCAGAGTACCCTTCCACTCCCACTCCGCCATTAACGCACCGTCTGCGCTCATGGCATAATGTTTGTTATTGTATTTGCATATATTGTTATATATTTTTGAATAGCACCTTTGCCTGTCAAACCATTTTAATTTCCTGCCGCCCTTTTCAAGCTTCACAAATCCACCTTTTTCAATGCTGTAAAATGCCTCTTCCTCGACAGCGTTTATCGAGTTAAAATCCTCCGTATAAAATCTGATAAATTTTTCGTCTCCGTCAAATTCCATGCTGCATATGGTAAGGTCAAACTGCTCTGTAAGTCTGCAGCAGGGCGGATGTATACAGCTGATATATTTGTTTTCCCTGCAGTTCCAAAGCTCGGCACTGTAAGGATCGTTCTGAATGATCATATATTTCCCGTGAGGGCTGAAGGAAACATCATAGATTTCCGTATCATCATAGCATTTCGCAGTCAGCACCCTCGGGTCATATCTTGCACAGTGAGGGCAGGCATAAAAAATATCTCTCTTGAATTTGACCAGTCTTTCCGACGTGCCCTGACCGGGGATATCCTCGATCAGCTTTGAAAAATGTATTGCCAAACGAAAATTTTTATTCTCAAAAGCCTCCTCGGCCTCCTGCCACAGCTTTTCCGCACGGCTGTCATATTCGGCCATTTCCTTTATAGGAATGACCCTTGACAGAACAGGCTTCAGTTTTCTTACCTCCGGAACGCTCCAAAGCACGATCACATTTTCACCGGAATTTGCAGCGAAAAATTTCCCGTCGGGGCTAAAGCTGAACGGCGGCATTACCTCCATATCATCAAAGGTTTTTATGATCTGATCATTCCCGCATTTCCGCAGCTTAACAGACCAGAACCCGCATTCTTCAAGCACCAGTTCATTTTCCTCATCAAGCCTGACATCGGTGCGGAACCAGTTTTCATCGGGAATATCGCAGCGCCTGTCCGAGGGATATTCGGCCAGCTTTTTTCCCGTGGCGGTTTCCCAGATAATAAATTTACCGTCGGTTTCATTAAGCGCAAGAAGCTTGCTGCCGTCGCCGCTGAATGATATCTCGTCAACATTATTGGAAAAGCCCTGTATGTCATTTTCGGGATCGACTTCCGTGACCGCAGGGTCAAAGCCTTCAAAGGAACGTATATATTTGCAGCGGGTGATCTGCTCTATTTTTTCGGTATATTTGCGGCATTCCGCCCCGACGGGATAAAACGACTGCAGCAGCTGTATATCCGACAGCGCACCGCACTGCCAGCGGTATATCCCGTAATTATACAGGCTTTCGGGGTGAAGATAATCTATCTTCAAAGCTTCTCTCCAGCAGTTCACCGCTTCAAGAGGCTCACCCAGATCAATCAGACTGAGGGCTTTGTTGTTGAGCGCTCCCGCAGTGTCGGCAAGCTTCTTTTTCGTAATCTGTCCCGCATATCTGCTTTCGGGAAATTCTGCATTGTAAATAGAGATCATCAGCAAGCATAACATAGGAACGCTGCTGACCCGCTCCTCCGGGTCCGGAACAAGGCAGCCCTTTAACACATTTACAACATCATCGGGAACAGGTATCAGAAGATTATCCAGTATCTCATTCAGGTATTTCCCCACCTGTGAACCGTCGTCCCAGTCGCATACTCCGTTGAACATTTCAAGGACAGTGACCGCCCATGAATAAAGGTCGGTGACCGCTGTAAGCTCCCCGCCGTTTTTCTGCTCGGGAGAAACATATTCCTCCGTGTACCACGGTATTATCGCCCCTGCCGTGCCAAAGTCCGTAAGCTTTACCTCGTCGTCAGAATTTATAAGGATATTCCCGGGCTTGATATCCTTGTGAATGACCCCCTGTGAATGGGCGTATTCCAGTCCCTGAAGTAATTGCACGGCAATTTCCATTATCCGCTGCTGCGCCTCCCGGACACTGCCCTCATATAACCTTCTGCTTGATATCATATCCGCAAGACTGCCCATATCCGACCACTCGGAAAACACTGCGGGCACGCCGTCAATATCTCTTACATAATAACAGGGGGCAATATTCGGGTGCAGTCCCAGGTCTGCCCAAAGCTTGCATTCACGGATGAAATCTTCTCTTTTACCGTTGTCTGCGAGTATTTCCTCCCGTGGAAATTTCATGGCAAGGCAAATGTCCCAGTCCATGTGATATACACGCCATATCTGCGCCGACCCGCCGCTTTCCACAGGGTCGTCCTCTATGCATATGCGGTACTGTTCCAGCACTGCGCCCTTTTTCGGAAGCATTTTTCCGCCCGCCTCCTTTGAATTTCGGTTTTTGATATTTTTAATTATACAATATTTACCCAAAATTGTCAACAGGAGCTATTATAAATGCAATCGAATTTATGCTTTTGGCTGATATTGACAATTATGGCGAAATATGATATAATATTGCTATAATAATTTATTATGAGGTGTTTCGATATGGAAAATAATATCAAAGAATCAGACGAGCTTTCTTTAAAGGCCAAACAAGATATAATACGGAGTGATGTGCTAAACGGAAGGGCAAACTTTTGGAAGATGTCAATAAATTTGAGTAAAAAAGAAATTCAAAAGAAATGCGAAGAACTTGAAGGCATAAAAATAGTGTATAATGTAGACGAGAAAGATAAAGAGTCCAGCACCAAAAAAGGGTTTGAACAAATGAAGAAAGGAGATTATTTTTACCTGTGTTATGGAACGGAAAAAATAGTTCTTATAGGCAGGATAACAAGCGATGTAATTCAAAGTGATTTATTTGAGGGGATAAAGGGAAATTGGCTTTTTCATGAGTATGAAGTTGTAATTTCAAGCAAACGCAACATCAAATACAATGGCATTGATAGGGGTTGGTCACCAAGGCGTCCCGGAACAACTTACATGATCAAGCAAGAGGAATTCGAGGTTTTTAGTAAAAATATACTGGAACCATATTTTAATATTTCGCTTTATGATGAAAAAGGAACAGAAACCGCAGAGACCGAGACGAATTCCCAGGAGGAACGTATCATGCAGTTTACAATAAATCCATTCTCTTCAATGCTTATTGAATCAAAAAATCTAATTTTCCGAGGCGCACCCGGCACAGGCAAATCATATCTTGCAAAAGAAATAGCTGCGGACATTATCAGCAATGGCAGCGTAAAAAAATACGCTGACCTAACCGATGAGCAAAAAATGCAGGTGGAATTTGTACAGTTTCACCCCAGTTATGATTATTCCGATTTTGTCGAGGGACTGAGACCGAAAGTAAACGATGACGGAACAATGGGCTTTGAGCTTCAGGACGGTATCTTCAAAAAGTTTGTGGCACGTGCCAGAAAGAATTATGAAGATTCCCGGAAATCTAAAGAGACAATTGAAAAGGAAATCTCCGTTCAAGAGTCCATGACCGAATTCTTTTCTAATATAGAACTTGGAGTAGATACTTTTAAGACAATAAACGGTAATGAATTCATCATTACAAGCATAGACGACAAGTACATTTATATCTCAATTCCGGGGAATGCCTCCGTTAACAGGCTAACCTTAAACCTTGATGAAATAAGACGAATGCTTGAATCAGGAGAAAAATTTGAAAAGATAAAGGACATTATGGCATTCTTCGGCAGAACCTTTGCTACACAGGCTTATTCTTATGACTTTGTTATTTACAAAGAAATACTGAAGCAGCAAAAGAAAATGTCAAAATTAACCGCAAAGACTGCCGAACTGAAAAAATACATATTCATCATAGACGAGATCAACCGAGGCGAGATATCAAAAATATTCGGAGAACTGTTCTTTGCTATTGACCCGGGATACAGAGGCAGAGCAGGTGAGATATCCACACAGTATGCAAATATGCATTCCGACCCGAACGAAAAATTCTATATTCCGGAGAATGTCTATATAATCGGTACAATGAACGACATTGACCGCTCTGTGGATAGCTTCGACTTTGCAATGCGCAGACGTTTCCGTTTCGTAGAACTGAAAGCGGACGAGCATTTGGAAATGCTGTCGGAACTTAATAACGAGGAATTGAAATCAGAAGCAATCAGTCGAATGACTGCCCTTAACAATGAAATTGCCAATGTTGAAGATCTGAACGAAAACTATCAGATCGGCGCAGCCTATTTCCTGAAACTGAAAACGCTTGATTTTGACAGGCTTTGGACGGATTACCTGAAGCCGCTTCTGCAGGAATACATTCAGGGTATGTATGATGAAAAAGATTTGATGAAACGATTTGAGAAAGCATACGGTTACAAGGCAAAGTCGGAAGGTGATGTGAATGAAACTGCTCAGGATCAAGGATAATTCACAACTGAAAAAATCCGTTTTTTCCGATATCGTGACTCTTACGGGCAAGATCGCCGATAAAACTCTTGAACAACTTGAACGTGATGGCATATTTGTGTTCCCGGAAATTGTTAAAGACGCCGGGGATATAACGCAGGATCAGATGATACTCCAGGGAATAAACGACAGCTACCGTTCCGGCAATGTCATGGGCTTTCTCGGGTGCGGCGATGAGAGGCTTATTATCGAATCCCGTTTCTGCGGTGAAAATGATGATTACTTTTTTCAGTATCTTCTCGACAAAGTTCTGGATTTTCCCAACATAGTAAACTTAGAGTCCGACGCAAATCAGGATAACAGGCTGTTTAACTTTCTGCTGTTTCTGTTTCCGTATTACCTTAAGACCGCTATGCGGAAAGGTCTGTTTAAAAAATATATCCGCCGCAGATACAATGACGGAAATATAAAGGGAACTATTGATATTGCAAGACATATTAAAGAGAACACTCCTTTTACCGGGAATGTCGCATACGATCGGAGGGAATTTTCGTATGACAACAGCCTTATGGAACTTATACGCCATACCGTAGAGTTTATTAAAGGAAAGCCTTACGGAAACAGTCTGCTTATCAAAGTAAAGGACGAGGTAAAGCTTGTTATAAACGCAACTCCCGGCTACAAGGCATACGACAGGCAAAAGGTTATTGAGGATAACAAAAAGAATACAGTCCGCCATGCATATTTCCGTGAATATCTTGCGCTGCAGCGGTTATGCATTTTGATTCTCCGCCACCAAAAACACCGGATCGGTTTTGGGTCACGTCAGATATACGGCATTTTGTTTGACGGTGCATGGCTGTGGGAAGAATATGTTGGCTCTCTTATCGGGGACATTTTCTACCACCCGATGAATAAGGGGGGCAAGGGTGCACAGCGGCTGTTTGACGGAAACATTGGTCTGATATATCCCGACTTTATCAGCCGCAGCAATGAAACGAGGATCATTGCCGACGCAAAGTACAAGCCGATCGACAATATCGGAAACCGGGACTATTTGCAGGTGCTTGCGTATATGTTCCGATTTGACGCTAAGACAGGCTATTATCTTTATCCCGAA
>CAZGAZ010000048.1:0-26069 GCA_964523835.1 uncultured Ruminococcus sp. | reverse complement strand
AGGGGGGTGACCCACGCCCCCTATACGCAAGAACCCCCCTCCCCTCTCTTTGGGTGTTCCCCTTTGCACCATCACTTGCAGGTGCCAGACAATTCAAGCATTTCGCATACAAAGTCACATTTCATTTCAATAGGCAAGTCACATTTGCCGGCAAATACACACCTTTCAACAATTCATTTACAGTATGCAAAAAGTCACAGTTTTCTGGCGCAGTAGGGGAAGCGGCGACAATCCCTCGGTGCAGTAGGGGAAGCGGAGACAATCCCGTGGCGCAGTAGGGGAAGCGGAGACAATCCCGTGGCGCAGTAGGGGAAGGGGCGGCGGTTGCTTGGCGTGGTAGGGGACAAAGCCCGTTCTCCGGCGTTTGAGGAGAAGCAAAGCCAGTCCCCGGCGTTTGAGGGGGAAAAGCCCGGCGGCGTTTGAGCAAAAATATACTTATTTGGTGAACTTTTTTTGTATATTTCACGTTAATAAAAATAATATAAAATATACTTGACGGCAGGGAAAAAATATGTTACAATAATTATAGCTTTAAAATTCATAAAATTATAGGTGAGGATCATATAAAAATTCCAGGCATGAAAATGCACGGAGAAAGGGGCGCTGTTATGGAAATTGAATACCTTTCAAGTCTTAAACGCCCCGGCGATACGGTGGAGCTTTATAAGGCACTGGAATGGTATATGCTGGACGGCTACACCGATGAGGATATCAGAAAAGCCAACGACAGCTTTTACTCGGTTTACGCTTATGACGGGGACACGCTGGTGGGGCTGGGGCGTGTGGCTTCCGACGGACTTATTGCGGCGGTTATGAGCGGCATTTGCGTTCGCACCGACTACAGACGCCACGGGATAGGTGCGGAGATAGTAAATCGCATTGTTGAGTACTGTCAGTCGGGAATTTATTCGCTGAATGTGCAGATATTCTGCGAGGACAGCCTCATAAAATGGTACGAGGGTATGGGCTTCGAGAAAATGGCGGTGGGTATGCGCAAGCAGATGCCTATCCGTGAGGAGCACTGTGCGCTGAAGAAAAATTTCAGCGAGGTCTACGGCATTGAACAGATCGCCGAGCTTTCAGAGGAATTCTATTGGTACGATTTTGACGCTTTCGGGGATTTCAGCTACTACGGCGGCATTGGCAGCGAGGGGGCAAAGGTGCCGTTTATCAGAATGAACCTTTATTGCAGAGAACCTGTGAAATTCTGCGCTGAGATGATATTTGAAAATGTCAGCGAATTTGAGATAGGCTGTCTGGGTGTGCGCACGCCTTTGTTCGGCTTTGACATTGTGAATACGGAGAAGCTGGGGTATTCGGAGAAAAAAAGATACAAGGTACGTTCGCTGGAGGACGACGATATTTCCTTTTTCTGCGAGAAATTCAGGATAATGTCGGTGACTGACCTTTCGGGGGCGACCTCGGTGATATCGGGGGCTTATTCGCCTATCAATAAGATCTCGTCCGTTCAGCGGGAGGATGAGGATTCGCAGGGCAATGAGAATAATGACGGTAAAGAGACTGCGTATTCCGGATACAGTGAGTGGGGGTATGACTCGGGAGATGACGACAGTCAGTCGGAGGACAGCGGCGGATTTTCGGGATTTGCGGATTTTTACTATTCGCCCGATGAGGACGGACGGGCAGAGGAAACTGAAAGCGAGCCGGAAACTGCTGCGGATACGGGCTTCGGTGAAGAGCGGCGGGAGCTTTCGGGCAGGCTAAAGGAGCTTATGGCCACGGCGGCGGATGTGGATAATCTGCTGAAACAGCTTGACGAGATGAATTAAGAAAACGCTGATCAGATTGCCTTAAACTTTTTTGAGGTTTGCAAACATCTGCGGAAAAAGCGGCAGCTCCATAATGATGCCCGACGGCCTTTTGTTATCGGAGAATCATTTGTTCTGAGGCAGGAAAACAGAGGGGCATTTTTTGCTGCGGTAAAACGGCAGCCTTTTGTTTTCCGCCTTTTATTATGTCTCAATTTGACTTCCTGTTACTGACCGAATACAGTGAAAAATATTTTGTTTCGGGAATTGCAAATCCTGCAGTATAGTTGTATACAAATCGGGATTCATCGGGAGGCGAAAGGATTCGCTATGGAGTTTCACACATTCGGCGATAAAGCAAACAGAACATTGCTCATAATGCATGGGATGCTTTGTGACTGGAGAAAATTTTATGAGAAATTAGGCGGATTGGCAGATGATTATTTTCTGATTTTTCCTGCTATGAACGGCTGTTATGACGGCGCACCGGATTTTATTGGCTTCTCTGAGGAATGTCGGGAAATTGAGGAATACATTACAGAAAATTTTGACGGGAAAATATATGCTGTGTGCGGTTTCTCGCAAGGAGCAACGCTAATGACAGAGCTGCTTGCACGAAACAATGTTTTGATCGAAAAAGCGATCCTTGACGGTGTATATGCTGCACATCAGGGAAAGCTATGTGCATACTTCGGGTTAAAGGAATTTTTACGTATGAAAAGCAATGGGGGAAAGCCCTCAAAAGCATTTGTGAAAGTAATGACGCTTATGGGATTGGATGAAAGTGATATGGGTGAGCTTTCTATGATGTATTGGGGCAGCAGCCCTGCAAGTATGAAAGCAAACCTGTATGAGAATTACACATACCGCACTAATCCTTGTATCGCTGACAGTAAAACAAAGGTCTGGCTGTGGTGCGGAAGCAAGGAACCCTATGCAAGGAAATCTCACAGTATCCTGAAAAAATATCTGAAGAATTACGAAGAGCATATTTTTGAAAACTACGGGCACGGTCAGCTTATGTATAAGGATACGGATTTTTTCATACGGGAACTGAAGAAAGCGCTTGACTGATTCGGGGTTGCAGAATCAACCTGAAAATTATTTTCAAGGCAGGAATTTATAAATATGCGCTGCTCCCGAGTTTGTAAACATGGGGAACACGGAAGCAAATTTATAATTTATTTATAATAAAAGGAGCTTTTGCACCTGCCTGAAACGGCTTGGTGCAGCGGTTTTGAGAGTATTTGGCGGAAAAATAAAATGGAGATTCGGAATGGAAAAGGTATTTCACACAAGTTCCACGGAGGAAACGGAAGGCTTGGGGGAGCAGATCGGGCGCTGCTTAAAGGGTGGCGAGATTATTGCTTACAGGGGCGGTTTGGGAGCGGGGAAAACCGCTATGACAAGGGGGATCGCAAGGGGAATGGGGATAAAATGCCCTGTAGCTTCTCCCACGTTTACGATAGTGAACGAATATCCGGGGGAGGTATCGCTGTATCATTTTGATATGTACCGTGTGGGCAGCTTTGAGGACCTGGAAAGCACGGGCTTTTTTGATTATTTTGACAGTGCTGCGGTCATTGCCGTGGAATGGTGGGAGAATGTTGAAGAGTTCCTTGGGGAATTTGAGCCGATAGTCATTGAAATTTCGGGGACAGGCGGGGAAAGGGAAATAACGGTAAAATATAACGGGCAATGAGCGTGTGAGCGTGTGTTGAAGTTCTTTACACCGGTTTATATAAAGCTTACCATAAAAGGTCAATAGAACGATCATGGGGTCATCGTCAGGTCATTATTAATTATTAATTTATTTCGTAGGGTGTGATATTAAAATGCTGATACTGGGTATGGACACTTCGGGGAAATACGCTTCCTGCGGGCTTTGCGGGGACGGGCGTTTGCTGGGGGAGGTTTGTATCGGGACGATACGGGCTCATTCACAGGTGATACTGCCTATGGCGAAAAGGCTGGTGGAGGACTGCGGAAAGGATATAGGCGATATTGACGGGTTTGCTGTAGTTACGGGTCCGGGGTCGTACACGGGGCTGAGGATTGGCATAGGTGCGGTCAAGGGGCTGTGCTTCGGGTCGGGAAAGCTTTGCGGGGGGGTGTCGGCTTTGGAGGCGATCGCTGCGAATTTCTGCGGGGCTGTTGTGTGTGCGGTAATGCACGCAAGGCAGGAGCTGTATTACGGGGCGTTTTTTGAGGTGGATATGAACGGGGATGTCAAGCGTTTGAACGGTGAGGGGGACAGGATAATCCCTTTGAATGAGCTTGCGGAAGAGGCAAGAGAAATGGCGGTCGGGAGGAAGACTCCTGTTATATGTGCGGGGGAGGGCTGCGAGGATATTGTCAGGGCGGCGAATGCGCTTGGTGAGGGGCAGGCAGGCGAATCGGTGTTCGGTGTGTTTGCTGCTCCCGAAAATATGCGCAGGCCTTGTCCTGTCGGGATTTGCAGGATCGCCGAAAGGCAGGGGCTTTACGGCCCCGAGAAGCTTGAGGCGGAATATATGCAGGTGACTAAGGCGGAAAAGGATTTGCAGGAGGCGCAGAAGTAGAAGCGGGGTTTTGAAATGACGGTTGCGAAAGGAGGCGTTGTGTTTATGGAAAAGAAGTATCGGCTCATCTGGGGCGTTTGTCTTATCCTTATCGGAATAGGGACGGTCATTCTTATGGGAAGCAGTATTATAGGGGTAGAGCTGCCCGATATGGCAAGGCGGGTCATTGGAGTTGCGGATATGGTCGGGCTGTTTGGTTTGGGGTTTAGTTCGGTTAAGATATTTAAGGGTGAAAGTTAAGGGAGAGTTTCTTGCTTCTTGCCTCTGAAATTCTTGCTTCTGTTGTGGCACCGGTGGTGTCACAAATTTTTTTTTGTAGGTTATGAACTTGACATTTTTTTGTAAATGGGGTAAAATTATATAAGCGGTTACATTCGGTGAGAATGGTGCGGAAAAATATTTTGAAAATTGCGGGAAAATCGGTGCGGAAAGGTATAAATTTTATTTGGTTTTTTTGACGGTTTACGGAATGCGGTGCGGGAAAATTAAAGGATTGATTTTCTTGCTTCTGAAATTCCTGCCTCCGGGCACTCGGTCTCCCGCTTTGCAGGTTTTAAAATTATGGATAGATTGGTTTTAGGACTCACGGCTCATGTGGACGCAGGGAAAACTACGCTGGCGGAGGCTTTGCTTCTGGCTTGCGGCGAGGTGCGGACGGCGGGCAGGGTAGACAAGGGCACGGCGTTTCTGGACACGTTTGAGATAGAGAAAAAAAGGGGGATAACCGTTTTTTCAAAGCAGGCGGTGATAAGTTACGGGGGCAGGAAATACACGCTGCTGGACACCCCCGGGCATGCGGATTTTTCGGCGGAGACGGAGCGTGCTCTGGCGGTTATGGATATGGGGATAATGGTAATAAACGGGGCTGAGGGGGTGCAAAGTCACACGGAGACGTTGTGGAGGCTTTTTGCAAGGTATAATGTGCCTTTGATAATATTTGTGAATAAGATGGACATTTCGCCCTACAGCCGTGAGGAAATTATGGAGATGATAAAAAGCAGGCTGACAGACAGGGCGGCGGATTTTTCGGCGGCGGGTGAACGGGAATGCCCTGCGTGGCAAGAGCTGCTGGAGGATATTTCGGCGGCGGACGAGGATATAATGAATGAATACCTGGAAAAGGGTGATGTGGGCGACGGACTTATTGCGGAGGCGGTTTCAAGGCGGTTCATTTTCCCCTGCTGCTTCGGGGCGGCGCTGAGGCACAAGGGGATAGGCGAGCTTTTGGATATAGTGGACAGGTTTGCGAAAGCTCCTGTGTACGGTGAGAATTTCGGGGGGATCGTTTACAAGATCACCCGTGACAAGGGGGTAAGGCTCAGTCATATGAAAATCACTGGGGGGAGTCTGAGAGTACGTGAGGAGGTTTTGGACGGGGAGAAGATAGGGAGGATACGTATGTATTCGGGGGAGAAGTTCAGCTGCCCCGAAGAGGTTTTTGCGGGGGATATCTGCGCTGTGGAGGGGCTCGGTTCAACGTATGCAGGACAATTGCTCGGGGCTGAGGCGGAAAGGTCGGGGGGAAGTTCGGGCGCTACGCAAGCTATGTTGGAGGCGGCGCTTTATTACAGGGTGATACCCGTGAATACGGATGTACAGGTGGCGTTGGAGCGTTTGCGGATACTGGAGGAGGAGGACCCTGCGCTTAGAATAAGCTGGAAAAGCGATATAAAGGAAATAGGGGTGCGGCTTATGGGGGAGATTCAGCCGGAGATTTTAAAGACGGTTTACAGGGACAGGTTCGGAGATGAGATAGAATTCGGAGAGGGGACGGTGGCTTACAAGGAGACTGTAACCGGCGACGTTTACGGGGTGGGGCATTATGAGCCTTTGCGGCATTATGCGGAGGTTCATGTGAAGATAAGCCCGGGGGAGCGGGGGAGCGGAATCGTATATGAAAGCGAGTGCCCCGAGGACGTTCTGGAGAGGCACTGGCAGAGGCTGATTATTTCGGCTATGGAGGGGAAGGAGCATTTGGGGGTGCTTATGGGTGCGCCGCTCACGGACGTTAAGATTACGCTTATAAAAGGCAAGGCGCATCTGAAGCACACGGAGGGGGGAGATTTCAGGCAGGCGGCGCTGCGGGCTGTGCGGATGGCGCTTATGGGGGCGAGGGCTAAGCTTCTGGAGCCTTGGTATGAGTTTGTGCTGCGGATCCCGAGGGAATGCGTGGGGAGGGCGATGACCGATCTGGAGAGAATGGGGGCCGAGTTCGGTGCGCCTTGCGACGAGGGGGAAACGGCGGTTATTTGCGGCAGGGCGGCGGCGTCACAAATGCGGAACTATCAGAGCGAGGCGGCGGCTTATTCGGGGGGACGGGCGAGTGTTGCGAGAGTGTTCGGGGGATATGGGGACGCTGCTTCGGCGGAGGATATAATAAGTGCAAGCGGGTATGACCCCGAGGGGGATGTGGATAATCCTGCGGACAGTGTGTTCTGTTCTCATGGGGCGGGGGTCATTGTGCCCTGGAGAGAGGCGGCTAAGAGGGCGCATATGGAGATAGACAGGGGGGTTATTGCGGGGTGTGATAATTTTGAAGATATAGGGGCGGGGAATGTTTCGGGGGAGAATGAGGGGCGGAGTTTGCCGGCAGGTTTCGGAGAAACAACTTTCAGCGAGAGGCTTTACAGTGATGAGGAGCTTATGGCGGTTTTTGAGAGGACTTACGGGAAGATAAAGCGTGACCCGAGGGTGGGGGTCAGGAGAGATAAGTTAAGGGAACGTGAGGAAAGTTACGGGAGGAAAGTAAAGACGCCAATTTATAAGGGACCGGAGTATTTGCTGGTGGACGGGTACAATATTATTTTTGCGTGGGAGGATCTGAAGAAAATGGCGGCGGAAAATCTTGATCTGGCGAGGGGGCGGCTGGTGGATATTCTGTGCAATTATCGGGGGTACAAGCAGAATAATGTGATCGTGGTTTTTGACGCTTACAAGGTAAAGGGGAATCACAGGGAGACCGAAAATGTTTGCGGGGTGAGCGTGGTGTACACGAAAGAGGCGGAAACGGCGGATATGTACATTGAGAAAATTTCGGGGGAGCTGGCGAGGGAGCACAGGGTGAGAGTGGCGACCTCGGACGGGGCGGAGCAGATGATAATTTTAGGCAGCGGTGCGCTGCGTGTTACGGCGGCGGAGTTTTACGATGAGGTCAAAGGGGTGGAGAGGGAGATAAGGAAAATAATTGAGAAGAGCTTTTAAGCAACAAGAGCACTGGTGACGACAAGCGTCACCCCCACTCGGGTTTCCAAAGGGGGTACCCCTTTGGCGGGTCAGAGGGCAATATGTTTTTGCAAAACAGCCCTTGCGGGGGTCGGGGGGCAATGTGTTTTTGCAAAACAAGCCCCCTCTTACGGTACGTAGCAATAAAAGCATTTCAAGAGCAACCCCTAAAAACCGCCGCCCGACGGCAAGAAAAGGTTACAAGTGAATGAACGTAATACAAGAAATGTAACGGTAATTGGCAAAGTAACGTCGGGCGGCGGTGCAGCATAGAACGTGCAACGAATGTTGAGTGCAACTTTAGTTGCACATGTTCATCGCTGCCGCCCGTAAGGGCGAAGTCGCTTACAGGTACAAATAAAGTAAAGCGACAGTCGGGAAATAAAGTTTATCGAGCCGATACACTTTTTCAAAGGCGGTAAAATCATCATTGCGGCGAAAGGAAAAATATGAACGAGTATGAAATAAAACAGCTGCGGCTGTACAGGCAGCATATCACAAACAAATCGGATAAAGCTTCCGTTTGTCACGACCTTAACGGCTTGCAGGCGCAGTTTACGGTGAATGTTTACTATGGACTGAAAATTCGGTGCAGCGAAGAAATAACGCCCTTGAATTTCGGAGAAGGGCTTGTTAAAAATTGGAGCGTAAGGGGAACGGTTCACGCTTTCAATGAAAATGATCTGCCGATCTTTAAAGCCGATAAGTCATTATATAAGAATGACGATTTTAAAGGGTACGGCATTTTCAGTCAAGGGGCGTATGAGTTTGCAAAGAAAAAAGAATATTTGCAAAGGCAAGCGGAAGAGTATGAAAAAAACGGATATGCATTTACTCTCGACCCACAGCGGCAGAAGTATTTTTCGGAATTTATAAGAGAAAAAATTTCCGAGGGGATTTGCACGAGAGATGAACTGAAACAGGCTTGCATTGATAATGGCATGACTTTTGCCGAGCGGGATTCCATGTTCGATCAATGGGGCGGTGGAATGAGGGAGCTTTGCGAGAGGGGATTTTTATGCTACAGGGTCTGCGAAAAGAAGGAATTTATGATAGCTCCCGATTTTTCGCCCGTTGGCAATGAAGAGGCGGAGAGGGAGATCGCAAGCCGGTATTTTAAAAATTTTGCCCCTGCTACGGTAAAGGATTTTGCATATTATTACGGCTGCACGCAGAGCCGTGCAAAGGAGATAATGGAAAGACTGCCTCTTGAAAATTTCAGTGCGTGCGGAAAGGAATATTTCTTTATGGGAGAGCTGCCGGGCAATGTTCCCGACATACCGGGGTGCGTGCTGTTGGCGGGTTTCGATCAGCTTATGCTGGGATATAAAAAGGAGGAAAGTTTATTTTTGCCCGAGGAACATTTGAGAGGAATATTTAATCTTGCGGGAATTGTTATGCCGCCTGTTCTGCTTAACGGAAATGTTGCGGGACGGTGGAGAAAAAAGAACAGAAAAGTGACCTTTGAAATGTTTGAAAAAATATCGGAGAGGGATAAAAAAATTATTGAGGATACGGCGCTTGAATTGTACGGGGAAATCAATAAAAGAGAATGGAAAAATCTGTATTGAGTCTGGATTTAAAAATTTTTGAAAATAAGCGTGTATATTTTGGAATGCGAGTGCAGATAATAGGTCTTGATGAAGGACGGCTGCCCGATAATGCGGCGGTAAAAGGTTCTTCGGAAAGGAATTTTAAGATAATGAGCAACAATCAGAATCAGAACCGTAATAACAATAATCAGAATTCCCGTAATGAGAATTCCCGGAGCAATCAGAATAAGAATCAGGACAGCAAGAACAGCAAGAACTCCGGCGAGCAGGAGTCCCGCAGCTAAAGTCAGCTGATAGGGAATTGCCCCGTCTGCTTTGGCGGTGCGCTTTACTTTGTATTGCGCACTGCTGAGGCGGGCGGTTTTTTTATGGGGGAGTCGTGGTGTGTGGGGGAGTGGGTGTTTGTTATGCAAAATTGCGCAGTGCAGAATACACAAATTTTGGCAGGGGAAATTGTGCAATGAGATGAATATTGCGTTATGCGTAAAATTTTTGTTGAAAGGTATTGACATATGGAGAATTATGTGGTATTATGATATTGTTGGAGGCAAAAAGGAAAAACAAATTGCGTTGAGCTTGACAATTGCTTTGCAAGGTTGAATGGATCTGGTTTTGAAAAGGGGTGGATAGTGTTGCAAATTTTTAAGACTTGTTGCGTTATGGAAATTGCATAGTTTTGGGGAGTGTGATTTGTGCATTATGTAGAATATTGCGAAATGCTAGATATTTTTTCGAAAAGGTATTGACAAATGCAATATCTTGTGGTATGATAGAATTACCGGGAAGGGAAATAGGTTGATCGACAGGTTCTCGGTGTGAGGAATGCGCAGGCGGAATTTTGCGGAGTGAGTTTGCGGATTTGGTTTGCAGGGCGAATAACGGGAAATGGGGGGTGGGGAAAGTGTGCCTTGCGGATTGCGCTGCGCTTCAAGGTGGAGGGGAATTATAGGGGATAATTGCGTCGGGCTATGGATCGGCAGGTGTGGAAAAAGTTTGGCGAATGAAAAATTATGATTGGAGTGTGGAAAAAATGTGCGAATGAAAAATTTGATCGGGTGTGGGAAAAATGTGCGAATGAAAAATTTGATCGGGTGTGGGAAAAATGTGCGAATGAAAAATAATGATTGGAGTGTGGGAAAAATGGGTGAATGAAAAATTTGATCGGGGTGTGGGAAAAATGGGTGAATGAAAAATTATGATTGGAGTGTGGAAAAAGTTTAGTGAATGAAAATTACGATTGAGGTGTGAAAAAAGTTTGTGAATGAAAATTACGATTGGAGTGTGAAAAAATTTGGATGAAAATGATAAGAGGGGGAGACTTGAGATGACGGTGTGCAGCTGCCCGGTATGCTGGGATAATATCAGCTTGAGGGAGAAGGAGCAGTTCGGTATGTGCAGAGAATGCTTTGTTGATGAGATATGCGGCAGGGCGGCTGATGATGTGCTGAGGGAGTTCCTGAGAGAGTACAGGCATGAACTGACGATGTTTGTGGAGGATAATTACTGTGAATGGTGGGTGTGAGATGAGAAAGATAAGCAAAAAAAGAATTATGGCGGAGATCGCTGCGATCGCATTTTCGGATTTTACGAAGTATGTGAGTGTGGAGGATGTGCCCGGGGAGGGGCAGATTCTGACGGTGACGGACAGCAAGTGTTTAAGCCGTGACTGCAAGAGGGCGGTTTGCTCGGTCAAGGCGGGGACTAAGGGGATCGAAGTGAAGCTGTATGACAAGCTGCGTGCGCTGGAGCTTCTGGGGAAGGCTTACGGGGCGTTCGCTGCGGACGAGGGCGAGGATGAGGCGGCGGACAGGCTGATGAAGCTGCTGGAGACGGGGGAGGATTTTAATTAATAATTAATAATGAGCTCGGTTTTGGGCGGCTTGGGGTGAGGGGTGAAAGGGATTTTGGAGGGCGGTTTGAGGGAGGCTGCGAGAGAGGTCAGGGGAATTTACAAAAAAATTTATGAGAGATTTTTAAGAAAGGTCGGGGTGGTTGATTGATACTTACGGAGAAACAGAGACAGGTATGGAAAGAAAGCATTTGTGAGCCGAAAAGGTGGAATATTTCGGTGGGGGCGGTAAGGTCGGGTAAGACTTATCTGGATTATTTCCGCATTCCTTACAGGATATGCCATGCGGACAGTCGGGGGATAATTGTACTGGCGGGGTTTACTGAGGGGACGCTGGAGAGAAATATTTTAGCGCCTATGCGGGAGATGTTCGGCGAGAAGATCGTGGGACGTCTGGGCAAGGGCGGAAAGGTAAGGATCTGCGGTCGGGAATGCTATGCGGTGGGGGCTTACAGGAGCGGCATGGCGGAGAGGCTGCGGGGGGCGAGCGTCAGCTACTGCTACGGAGACGAGGTGACAAGCTGGAGCGAGGATTTCTTTATTATGCTGATGTCGAGGCTGGACAGGCCGGGGGCGGTTTTTGACGGAAGCTGCAATCCCGAGTCCCCTTTTCACTGGTTTAAAAGATTCATTGACAGGGAGGAAAAAGAGGGCGGAAGCATAAGGGTTTCACGGTTTACGATAGATGACAACACGGCGCTGACGGAGGAATTCCGTGAAAATTTAAAGAGGGAATATGCGGGCTCGGTTTTTTACGACAGGTACATACTGGGTTTATGGAAAAGCGCTGAGGGGGCTGTTTACGGAGAATTTGCGAATGCGCCGGAGAGGTTTGTGATAAGCCCGAGGAAAATCAAGGCGAGTGAGATCATTATGGCGGACATCGGTGTGGACTTCGGGGGGAACGGTTCGGCGACGGCGTTTAATTTAACGGGGTACACGGCGGGGTATGAGAAAATTATTACGCTGGACGAGTTTTACAGGAAAGGGGTAATGTCCCCGAAAGAGCTGGAGAGAGAGTTTGTGAGGTTTGCAAGGCGGGCTGTGAAGAAATATCCGAGGGTTTGCGACGTTTACTGCGACAGCGCCGAACAGGTTCTCATAAGGGGGCTGGAAAATGCGGTGAGAAAGGCGGGGCTGCCTGTTATGCTGCACAATGCGAAAAAGGGCGACATCAATCAGCGGATAAGATTTTACAACGCCATTATGGGCAGGGGGAAGTATTTTATTTTATCCCACTGTGAAAACACCATTAGGGCTTTCGGGGAGGCTGTCTGGGAACAGAACACGTCGGGTGCCGACAGGCGTCTGGACAACGGCTCGGTGAACATTGACAGTCTGGATGCGCAGGAGTATTCGACGGAAAGGAGAATGCGGGAGATCATGGAGAGAGGGTAGAGGTTAGAAGGTAGAGGTTAGAGGTTAGAGTGCTAGAGGTTAGAATGGCGTACTTGCTCTGTGCGGGGGTGAGGGTGTGAAAATTTAGTTGAAAATTTAAAGGAAAAAGGAGGAATTTTTATGAGTGCGGATATTGTGAGCGAGGCGAGAACGGCGTTTCCCGAGGTGGTGCTGCCGAGGTATGAGGAGTTTTACAGGGGCGTTATTGAGGAGTGTGCACGGGTGTACGGGGGGGAGCCGCCCTGGGGATATGTGAGGCGGTCGGGACTGTACGGGAGAGGGTACAGGAAAATGGCGCAGCTGGGGTGTGCCAAGGTTTTATGCGACAACATGGCGGCGCTTACCTTTTCCAATCAGGCGGATATTTTCTGCGGTGATGAGGAGTGTCAGAGATATGTGGATGAGGTGCTGCGGAAAAACGGTTTCTGGGAGAATATGCCCGGGTTTTTCAGCAAGGCTTATGCGCTGGGGGGCGGTGCGCTGAAGGTTTATCTGGCTGATGGCGAGGTAAGGCTCGATTATGTGGACGCTGAGGGGTTTATCCCTGTGGGGTGCGGTCAGGGCGGCATTAATGAGGGGATCTTCCGAAGCAGGTTTTCTCGGGACGGGGTTTATTACACGCTGCTGGAGAGGCAGAGGTTTGACGGGAAAGTGAGCGCAGAGCGGGCTTTGTTTGCTTCAAAAAACGGGACCCTCGGGGAGAGGGTACCTATTGAAAGCGTATATCCGGGTCTGGAGGAAAGGGCGGAATATAATGAGCTGAGGGAACAGTGCTTTGCGTATTTCAGGCCTGCGGCGGCAAATAATCTGGCGGAAGGGTCTTTGCTGGGGCTTAGCTGCTTTGCTAACTGCATGGACACGCTGAAGGCTCTGGATGTGGCGTTTGACAGCTTTTCGAGAGAGTTTGTGCTGGGGAGAAAGAGGATAATCGTTCCGAGCTCCTGCATAAGGACGGTGGTTGACCCGGACACGGGAAATGTGAGCAGGTATTTTGACGCTGACGATGAGGTCTATCAGGCGCTTAAATGCGATGAGGAGCGTGATCTGAAGATCACGGACAACACGGCGGAACTGAGGGTCGCAGAGCATGTGGAGGGGATAAATGCGCTGCTTAATATTCTTTGCTTTCAGACGGGACTCAGTGCGGGGACGTTATCCTTTTCGGATTCGGGCGGCGTACGGACGGCGGCTGAGATAAAGAGCATGGACACAAGGACGGACACCACTATGCAGCTGAACAGGGCTATGGCGGCGGAGACACTCGAAAAGGCGGCAAGGGCTGTTATTGCCTGCGGTATCATGTGCGGCGATCTGAGTGACAGGGAGATCAGTGTGAGAGTCAGCTTTTCGGACAGGCGGACGGTGGACAGGAGCGAGGTCATTGACAGGAACATAAAGCTTGTGAATGCGGGGCTCAGAAGCAGGCTGTCGGCTGTTATGGAGGTGCTCGAATGCAGTGAGGAAGAGGCTGCGAGGGAGCTTGAAAAGATAGAAAGGGAGGGAAGCTTTATGGCGGTAAGCGGTTGATATTTTTTGGTGAAGATATGTTTAATGCGGGCTTATGACCGATGAAAAATTTTACTGTGAACAGTTCAAAAAGGAGGATTTTTTAAAATGGAAGAAAAGGCTTTTAACGGGGAAAATACGGAGAATTTTTCCGGGGGTGATACGGTGGCTGACGGTGTGGAAGAGGCGCTCGGAAAGGCTTATGCGAATGAGTCGGGGAATGACAGGAGCAGGGAGCTGGAGGCGGAAAATATGCGGCTCAGGGGTGAGCTTGCCTGTGCTAAGGTTGGCGTTCCCGGGGAAATTGCGGGGGATATTATTTCCATTGCCGTCAATATGAAAAATGCCGGCGGTGTAACTGCAGATGAGGGCTTTGTGCTTGAGGAGGCTGTGAGAGAGGTTTACGGGAGGATCTGCTCGGCGGTTTACGGAGTAAACGATCACGGGGGGAAAAATTCGGGAAAAACCGATTATCGCATGAACGGTGCGTTCGGAAAAGGGTCTTCGGGGGTCACTACGGGGGTAAGGTCGGAGAGGGGCTTCGATGACACGGACGCTGCTTTAAGGCGTGCCTGCGGACTTAAGGGGTAAGTTATGACAGTGTATGAAAGGGGTGATGTGATGAGGTCGTTTGAACAGGGGGGCGGAGGGATGTTTGTCGGGCGGAAATGCTTGGGAAATTTTTTAATTTCAACACATCAGAATTAATTTAAAAAAGTCGGGAAAATAAGAAAAATTGCTTGGAAATTTACAAGCGGAAAGATCAAAGGAGGAATTTTATTTATGAATGTTATGGTACTTGCAAAGACTTATTCGACGATACTTGATGAGGTTTATATGGAAAATGCCTGCACGGCAGTGCTGGAGTCGGACAGGGCTCTGGCAAGCGAGGGGGCGAATGCAAATGAGATAATCATACCCAGGCTCAGTATGGACGGGCTGGCTGATTACTCGAGAAACGACGGCTATGTCAAGGGCGATGTGTCGCTGACCTGGCAGACGGCAAGGTTTAACTATGAGAGGGGGAGAATGTTTGTTGTGGACGCTATGGACAATGAAGAAAGTCTGAAGATAGCTTTCGGCAGTCTGGCGGGGCGGTTTATAAGGAACAAGGCGATACCCGAGCTGGATGCGTTCAGGTTTGCGACGCTGGCTTCCTGCAAGGGCATTTCAAAGAAAGCGGGTATGCTTGCAAGCGGCGAGGAGGCTGCGGCGGCGCTGCGTGAGGCGATCAATGCGCTTGATACGGCTCAGGTGCCCTCGGAGGAGAGGATACTGTTTATTACGCCTATGCTGAAGGGTATGATAGACGATATGGACACGACAAGATCAAGGGCTGTTATGACGGGCTTTGAGAAGATAGTCTGCGTGCCTCAGTCGAGATTCTACACGAAGATAAAGCTGCTGGACGGCGTCAGCGAAGGCGAAAAGGAGGGCGGATATATAAAGGCTGCGGACGGTGCGGACATTAACTTTATGATCGTTCACAAGCCTGCGGTCATTCAGTTTACGAAAACGGCTGTTCCGAAAATTATCCCTCCCGCCAATAACCCCGACGCTGACAGCTGGAAGTACGGTTACAGAAGCTACGGACTTTGCGAGGTCTACGAGAACAAGGCTGCGGGTATTTACTGCCATTATAAGGCGGCCGGCTCGGGTCAGTCCGCTTCGGGGGAGACAGACTCTCAGTGATGATATGAGCCGTAAGGCGGGAGGGCGGGACAGGGTTTTAATGAAAGGTTGCTGTTTGAAAAAATGAAAAGTAAGGAGAGAATTTTTTGCTGACGGATATTGACTATTATTTGAATGATTACGGCGGTATGGCTTATGCTTCGCAGGGTGAGAAGGGCTTGAAAAGGCTGCTGCGGAGGGCTGAGAGAGACGTCTGGTGCGTTTGCTCGGATGTGGCCTGCGGTGCGTTCGGGGGAAAGGAAACCGATAGTGGGATCGTCGGGATTTTAAAGACGGCGGTATGCGTTCAGGCGGATTTTCTGGCGGACAGTTCGGGGAATGAAAATGCCGGCTCGGATGAAAATGATACGCCGAATGCAAATACGCCGAATGAGGCTGCGGACGGGGAAAATATGACGGGGGAATGGGCTGCGGGTCAGGTCGTTTCCTCGGTGAAGCTGGGGGATTTTTCGGTGAATTATGACTATATATCGTCTTCGGCTGAGAGCGGCAGTTCGGAAAAGGCTGAGAGCGGTTCGGAAAAAAGTGAAACAAAATCAGATCCCGCTGCAATTGAATGCGCTCGGGGGAACGTTTGCGGCGAGGCTTTGCTGATACTGGACAAGGGCGGAGTTTTATACAGAGGGGGCGTGAGGGTATGACGGAATTTCCTATTCCGAAGGAGGCGCTTATTCACAGCTGCGTACTTAACAGGTACTGTGAGGGGGGTGCGTTCGGAAAGGGGGAGCTTATGAGCACAGTCGTTCTGGAGAATGTGCGGTGTTCGGTGGAGCGCACGAAAAGGTCGGACCCGAAGGGCGACAGGATCGAGAAAAGCGGGGTGCTTTATTTTGACTGCGAAAACAGCGTTCCCGAGGATGTGAAGTTCCTGGAGGACGGGTATAGGAGCGAGATCGTTTTTGAGGGCGAGTTTTTTACGGTGACAAAGGTCAGGTATATTTACGGCACGTCGGGGCTGCACCATCTGGAGGTTGTGATGGGGTGATATGCCCGGGATGTTGGTATAAGGCGGTTTTGATTTTATGAAGCGGGGTGTCTGGATTTATGTGTGAAGTGATAAGAAAAATTTGCGAGGGCGCTGGATGCGGCGCTTATGGGTGCGGGCGGGTCAGCTTGCTGCCGTGCGGCGAGAGGCTCGGTCAGGAACTGGCAGACGGCGGCAGGCTCGTCCGAATCGGTGCTGTTATAAGGGCGGGCGGTTATGAGCCCGAAAATGTGCTGCTGGAGGCTTTGGATGAGGCGGCGGAGAGGTTGGAAAAAATTCCGGAAAATATTCCGGAAAGTGAAAATGATACGGCTCTGAGCGGCGATCCGTCGGTCGAGATTTTAGGGATAAGGGCAGAGCTGCCGGGGGTTATCGCCGAGCGGAGAGAGGACGGCTTCAGGGCTTTTGAGGCAAAGTGTCTGATATGGTTTTTGGAGAAGTGAAGAAAACAGGGTTTCGGTGCTTGCTTAAGTGAAGGTTAAAGGGATAAGGGGGGGTGAATAGTTTGAACAATTGAAGAAAAGGGGGTGGAGGCTTGAAGGTTACGGGGACCCCCTTGGCTTCAATGTATTTTTGATGTACAGGGTTAAGGAAAGGAGCGTAAAAATATGGCTTTTAACGATATTGGTGAAGTGGGGATAAAAATTAAAATGAATGAAGAGAGCGGGGAATTTACGGAGGTCTCGAGGGGGGTATGCTTTATGGAGGCGGACTTCTCGGACAGGAGCGAGATAAGAAAATTCGTTGACGGGGACAGGGCTGTTCCGCTGTCGGACAGGGCGGCGGTCACTCTGGAATTTATAAGGGAAAGGGGCGACAGTGTTCAGGATTTTTTGCTGGAGGCTGCACGCTGCGGCAGGAGGATAGAGGTCATTTGCGGCGGCGCAGGTGATGAGCGGAGGATAAGCGCTTTGGTGCTTGTGGAGAAAATTTCCAAGGGAGATATCTGGGGGATAAAATACAGGCTGAAGCTTTGCAGTTAGGGTGAAAATTTTCGGGGCAGTTCGGTATTTTGTTTAAAATTAAATGATTTGTAATGCGTTAAAATATAAATTGAATAAAGGGAGATGTTTTAAAATGGCGGTACATTTAAAAATTAACGGGACGGATATGAGCGGCTTTCTGGCGGAAAGCGATTTCGAGGTGAGGACAGAGGCGGTTTACGATCCGGAGAGTGAATTTGTGAATATTTACGGGGAGACAGTAAGGACAAGGACGGGGCTTAAGGTTACGGTGAATGCAAAGCTTACGGACGCAGATGATGCGGCGGCTGCGGCGCTGAGGCAGGCTGCGGAGAACGGCAGGGCGGCTGTTGAATATTCTGCGCCTGAGATAAAAAGCGGGGATTTCGATGTAAGCTTCAGCAGGATAAGCCTGGACAAGGTTTATGAGGGACAGCGGCGGTGGCGGGGGGAAATTTCGGCTTGCGGATTTATCCGCCAAAGTCTTTAGCCCGGAGATCGAACTGAAAATAGGCGGTATTGTTTTCGGCGGCAGTGTTATAAAAAGCATGCGCTTGGTGAAGGAAGCGGAGAAGCTGCCTGTAAGGGGGATCGTCAGGTCGACTTTATATGTTTCGTTAAAGACGGATATTGTTTTTCCGCCCAATGCGGAAATTTATGTGAAGGCAGGGAGTATGTACTTTTCGCCCCATTATGTGAGCAGGATCTCAAGGCGGGGGGATATGCTTTCGATAGAGGCGGGAGACCTGATGAGGAGACTGGAAAATACTTTTGACGACAGTCTTTACAATGAGAAAAGCGAGCCGTATATTGCAAGCCTTTTGCTGTCGGATCTGGCAAGGCAGTGCGGATTTAAAGGGTGCGGGAATGTTCCCTACGGGTTCGGGAAATTTTATTACGGCGATATTCATGGAAAGACCTGCAGGGAGATTTTGGAGCTTGTTTCGGAATATGCTGTCGGCACGTTTTCGTGCACCAATGACTGTGCGCTGAGGTTTGATAAGTTCTTGTCATATTCAAGCGCTGTGGGGGTGAACTGGGGCAATTCGGCGAGGGTTTATTTTCACTCGGTGAAGGGGCCGTTTCATGCGGTCTACGGGAAAAACACGGCGACGGGCGAGGTCTACAGGGCGGGCAGCCCGGGCAGCAGTTTTGTGAATGTTTTAAAGCTGTCGGGGCGGCTTCTGGACGGCAGGCGGGTCGGTGAGATAATGTCGGAGGCGGCCGGCAAGAGCTTTCAGGCTTTTTACTGCGCTCATATGGATATTATGGCTGCTCCTGACGGGCTTACGGCGTTTATAACGGAAAGCGGCGGCGCACTTATTTCGGTGAGGACGGAGGTTGTTTTCGGCGGAGGCGGCGTTTACGGCAAGGCTATGGCGGCGGATATCTGCGAGGATGAGTCGGATTACCTTGACCTTAAGGATCATGAGATAAGAAAAAGAATTGAGGAATACAGGCAGTACGGCAGCGTTATTATGACGGGAAAGGGCCTTGGCGTGGTTTCGGAGGAGGATGAGAATGAGGACATAAGAGAAAGGGAGGCGTTCTTCTTTTCAAAGGCTCTGGACGGTGTTTCGTGTTTCGACGGGGCTATTCTGGATAAGAAAATGCCCGACAGGATCGAGATAGTTTCCGATTCATGCAGGAGGATCGTTTACGGCGAAAATGCGTATCTGCTGGAATTTGTGAAGGATAAGGACGGCAACAAAAGCAAGATAAAGCTTGAAAAGGAAGAGAAAGGTCAAAGGAAAAATATTTAATGGGAGGAGCAGGATTTGAGTTTTATTGCGGGGTATTTGCTGGGGCTGGAGGATAATAAAAATGAGGCGGCCATTTTTGAGGAAAACGGGGATTACGAGCCTGAGGAGGGCATATGCTGGAACAAGGTAACGGTGCAGGTGCCTATAAAGGAGCTGACTGTTTCCCGGAACGGGACATACAGGGCGGCGGATTATGATGCGGCGGGGTTTGACCCTGTGAATGTCAATGTTCCTGATTACAAGGATGAAATGGAAATGTACAGGGATCTGTGGCTTCGGGAAATCGGCAAGGGAGATGAGATCGATACGGATATCCCGATGCCCGTGAACCCCGACGATCCCGATAACTCCGGAGGAAATTATGTGTTTGACAATGCTGTTGATGTGGGCGGTGATGATGATCTGGAAAAATATTACCCGGCATTTGAAGCGGCGGGCAGTGCGGATATTGCAGAGATAACCGGGGGGCTGGGGATGCATTTTGAAACGGTCGATTCGGGCGATCGGACAGATATTTTGTTTACGCTGACCAATCTGAACAACGGGAAATCCGCTTCGATGAACAGCAGCTTCTTCACGTTCCTTGACATAAAAAACAACGGCTGGAGGATAGCCTCGCTGTATGTGACGGGCTGGTATGCGTCGCTGTTTCTGGTGTCGGGCGGAGTTACATACAATATGAATGTTTATTACAAGGACATTGATTTTACTCCGCCCCCCGATTGGGAGCCTCATTATATTCTGATCTGATCAGACTTGCCGATAGGCATTGCCGGAAAATGCGGTCTGAGGGGTTTGTTACTTCGATGTAATTATTTGTCATTGTGATGTAATAATTTGTCATTGTATTGTAACTTGTCAAGTGTTCTGCATATGTGTTATAATAGGATAAAATAATGTTGTTTTTTTACATTTGCGGGAATATGCATAAATGTCGGTATGTGTATAATTTCAGGTTGTTTGAACGGAGGTTGTTTATTATGGAAAAGAAGATAATGGCGGCGGCAACTATAGTTGCCACGGCTGCGGCGGTAATGTTCGCTTTGGGGGGCTGTGCGGAAAGCAGCGTGGGGGAAAATGAGGCTTTGTATGATGTGGGGGCTTCGGATTCTGTGGGGGTGGTAATGGCGAATGATGAGGTTCGGAGTATGGCCGAAAGTATGGCTGAGGACATGGCTGAAAGTATGGCGCAGAGTATGTTTGAGAGTATGACCCGGGATATGGAGGGAAGTGCGGTTGAGGTTACTGCGGTGAGTACGACTGTGATGACGCCCGAGGAAACGACCGAAGCTGAGACCGAGGTTACAACAGAGAAAACCGAGATATCAAAGAGTGATTTTGAATGCTTTGTGAGGAAGTCGGAAGACGAAAGCTACACTCTTACGATCGACAGCGATATTTATCCCTACGATTGCGAGGAGATAGAAATTAAAGTTGAAACAGAAATATCACGCTACATAGAGGTGGATACTTACAAGTACATTGACCTTGGAAATCTGAAAGATTACCCGAATTTAAGGAGATTGCGTATAACTGACACAAATGCTCAGGGAAGCGCATTTATCAAGTTGATAAACGGCGACAGCGTTTCCTGTCTTGAAAAGCTTGAGGAAATAACTCTGCAAAGGGTTGTCTGGGATGAGGATTGGTTATCGGGAATAAGCTCTTTGAGAAACCTGAGTATAGAATATTGCTATGATTATGACGGAAAATTTCTGGAAAATCTGTCGCAAGTAGAAATGCTCTACCTTTACAGGTGCGGAGTAAGCGATCTGAGCTTTGTAAACGGAATGAGTTCATTGACAGAACTGACTTTAGATCAAGTAAAGCTTAATAATGCAAGTTTTGACGGTATAGAAGAAAATTATTCTGTTAAGAGGTTGAGTCTTAGAGAAAATAGTGCATACAGTTTCACTTTCGTTGACGGAGAAATCAAACACTCTTTAACGAATATCACGGGAGTTAGCAAGTTTCGGGGATTGGAGTATTTAGATGTTTTCGAGCCGTATTTGGTCGATGAGGAAAATCAGAAAAAGGAAATGCAGGAGAAATTGCCTGCGTGTGAAATTAGATTTTAATGGAGGTTGTTTATTATGGAAAAGAAGATAATGGCGGCGGCAACTGTAGTTGCCACGGCTGCGGCGGTAATGTTCGCTTTGGGGGGCTGTGCGGAAAGCAGCGTGGGGGAAAATGTGGCTTCGCTTGATGTGGGGGCTTCGGATTCTGTGGGTGTGGTAATGGCGAATGATGAAACGGAAGAAACAACGGAAAATGTGACTGAAGAAGTGACGGAAAGCGTGACTGAGGCGAGGGCGGAAAGTGAGACGGAAAACACGGCTCAGGAAGAAGATGAAACCGTAATTATTGCGGGGCAGGAATTTTCCGTTAATGATGATGTTGTGAGGATAACAATAACTCATGATATGAATCCTATAACGGATATAAGCGCATTGGGAAAATTGAAAAAGTTGAAGAGCCTGTTTATTCAAGCCGATCCGAGTGTATGGGGAGAGTACAGGATCGACGGATTGAAAGAGCTTACGGGGTGTGAATCCCTTGAAAAGGTATTTTTTGAACTGGATACTGTTAATGCAGATGACTGGCATGTTCTTGAAACGCTGCCGAACCTAAGAGAGATCGACATAAATAGTTGTATCTATGAGAATCTGGATATAGAGCTGCCTTTGCTGGAATCTCTTTATCTGACCATTACAGATCCTTCCGGCATGGTAACGGATATTGGCAAATGCGAAAAATTTGCAAATCTGCATTACCTGGAAATTGAACATATTTCCAACGAAGAAACGAATCCTGACGCTGACAGAGCAGGAGAATTAGACATTTCGGCAATATCAAAGCTTACAAAGCTAAGGCATTTTACTTTTATTGGCAGTGACGGCGAAAACTACAAGCTTACAGGTACTCAAAGCATTTCAAGGCTGACGAACCTGGAGCTTTTGCAGCTGCTCAACTGCAATGTAGAGGACTTCTCTTTTTTGGAGAGCCTTGAAAATATGGAATTTATCGATTTCGATAATTGTACGGTCAACAATGAAGCGGATTGGGATCTGCATAAGCTTGACAAGCTTGACAGGGTTTATGTATATGACTGCGGAATAACAGATGTGGGCTTTTTGTCCGACCTTGAAAATGTGACAGATATGCAGCTTGCGTGCAATAATATTGTTGACCTGTCGGGGCTTAAAAATCTTCCGAATTTGAAAAGAATTTCACTCAGGGAAAACCAAATAAGCGATGTCAGCCCTCTTGCAGACCTTCCTGCTCTCAGCAGTATCGGACTGAGCAATAACAATATATCCGATGTATCGGGTTTGGCAAAGTCGGAAAGTATCTATGGGCTGGACCTGGACGGCAATCAGATTACGGATATTTCGCAGTTTTCAAAGCTTAAGCATTTGAGCGGTCTGGACATATCGTATAATCCTGTTACGGACATTTCCGATATATCAAAGTGCACTAATCTTTGGGATTTGAAAATAAGCGGCAACAATATTATTGATTACGCTCCTATAGGCGAACTTACGGATATGGAAATACTTACGCTCGAAAACAGCAACTGTACAGATTTTTCTTTTATTGAAAAGCTTACAAAGCTTTGGAATCTGGATATTTCGGACAATAACATTAGCGACATATCTTTTCTGAAGGAACTTCCGCTCAGTTTTCTTATTCTCAATAACAATAATATAAGCGATATTTCACCAATTTACGGAATAAGGGAACGAGCAAGGCTATCAATGCTTGTTGTTTCCCTTTACGGAAACCCGATAGATGAGCAAGATGTTAATGATTTTAAAGAACATGTTACTCGAAGAGAGAGTGAAAGGTGCGTATGGTTTGATAAGCCGTATTCACCGTATGATTGTGATTAATTGAAAGGATTGATGTTTAATGAATAATAATGAAGAGGTACAGTACACTACGGAGTATTTTAAAGAAAAACATAATATAACAGTAACCGGCTTTGATATCAGCTATGTTACTTTTCAAGGTTCTAAAACTAAAACTTGTCCTGCACATGCAGCGGCTACAATGCTGAACTGTTATTACGGAGAAAACAAGTTTGTTTATGAAAGCTTTTGGGATAGTGACGACCCCAAATCGGGATCATTCAAAATCAGTGGTGACGGTAATAATACAGAGCATGAGCATGATGATGCAATAGACACTATTGCTTCTGACACAAAAGCATCAAAAAACGAATATTTGGATCAAATAAAAATTTATTTGGATTTGGGTGTTCCTGTAGAATTGCAGATATATGATAATGTGGCTCACAGTGGTCATTTTGTTGCCGCTATTGGTTATGATGAATTGGATGAAAACGGAAGAATAGTATTTGAGAAATTGGTTATTACAGATTCCGGAACAAACCAGGCAGACAAAGTAGTTTGTAATATGGGAGCTTCACATAACGGCAATGGTTATACAATGGATAATTATAGGCTTATTGTTCCTAATCTACTGGATTCAACGGGAGAATATGTGCTTGATGAAAATGAAAAGAGGACTACTGACATTTATTATATAGATCCCTATAAATATTCTGACGGAAACATTGTTTCAAGAGACGGCGCAAGAATTATTGATGACATGATATCCTTGATTAACGACGCAAAGCTTTCAGAGGAAGAAAAGGAAAAGCTGAAAGAACAGGTGATAAAGGTATTTACCGGGGAGAAGGCTGTTTACGAAAACCTTACTGTTTTCAAAAATGGAGAGTATGAGCCGGATGAAGGCGTGACGGCTTATGATAAGGTAACGGTTAGTATTCCTATAGCTGCACTGGGCGTTTCGGAAAACGGAACATATTATGCAGGTGAAAGAGAGGTTGAAGGGTTTGATCCGGTCATTGTCAATGTTCCCGACCGCAGTGACGAGGTGGAAATGTACAGAGATTTATGGCTTAAGGAAATCGGTGAGGGAGATGAAATTGATACGGATATTCCGATTCCCGGAAACCCGGACGATCCCGACAGTCCCGGAGGCGGAAATTATGTGTTTGACAATGCTGTTGATGTGGGCGGTGATGTTGATCTGGAAAAATATTACCCGGCATTTAAAGCGGCGGGCCGTGCGGATATCGCAGAGATAACCGGGGGGCTGGGAATGCATTTTGAAACGGTCTATACAAGCGATCGGACAGATATTTTGTTCACGCTGACTAATATGAAAAACGGAAAATCGGTTTCGATGAACAGCAGCTTTTTCACGTATCTTGACATAAAAAACGATGGCTGGAGATTAGCGTCGCTGTATGTGACGGGCTGGTACACGGGACTGTTTCTGGTGTCGGGCGGAGTTACATACAACATGAATCTTTATTACAAGGACATTGATTTTACGCCTCCACCTAATTGGGAGCCTCATTATATTTTGACCTGATGAGATCTTTTGTATGAAACGGCGGAAAATTTTGACAAGTAATACCGTAAGCTATATTGTAAAATCAAGTTTAATAAATGTTAACGGAGGTTGTTTATTATGAAAAAGAAGATAATGGCGGCGGTGGCTGTAGCTGCCACGGCTGCGGCGGTAATGTTCGCTTTGGGGGGCTGTGCGGATAACAGCGTGGGGGAAAATGAGGCTTTGTCAGATGTGGGGGCTTCGGATTCTGTGGGGGTGGTAATGGCGAATGATGAGGTTCGGAGTATGGCCGAAAGTATGGCTGAGGACATGGCGGTAAGTATGGCTGAGGACATGGCGGTAAGTATGGCGCAGAGCATGTTTGAGAGTATGACCCGGGATATGGAGGGAAGTGTGACCGAGGCGGCTGCGGCGAGTACGACTGTGATGACCACGAAAAAGGAGACAGAAACGACAGTGACCGAGGCTGTGGACTTAGAACAGCGTTTTGAGGAAATGAAGAAAACTCAGTTTCTGTTTGTGAGGACTTCCGAAGATGAAAGCAGGACGCTTACTGTTGACAGCGAGATTTTTCCTTACGACTGCGAGGAAATAATTATCAATGTGGATACGGAAGCACAAAACCATGTTAAAACAGAGGGGTATGACTACCTTGACCTTGAAAATCTTAAAAATTACCCGAATTTAAAGAGGCTTGAAATAGCGGATATAAATAGTATGGCAGGAGGGTATATCAAGATAATAAACGGCGGCAGTGCTTCCGGACTTGAAAATCTTGAGGAAATTCGTTTACGGAATGTCACATGGTGGGAAGAGGACTGGCTGTCGGGAATAAGTTCTTTGAAAAAGCTGAGTATAGAGGTCTGCCGCAAGTATGACGGAAGGTTTTTGGGAAATCTGTCACAGGTTGAGACGCTTTACATTGATATGTGCCCTATTGACGATTTAAGCTTTATAAACGGAATGAGTTCATTGACAGAGCTGACTCTGGATTGGACAAAGCTTAACAATACAAGCTTTGATGGTGTAGAGGAAAATTATTCTGTTAAAAGGCTGACCATTGGTTCAAATGCTCCTCATTTTGAAGATAAAGATTGGAAAAGATTAACGGATATTACGGGGATTAGCCGGCTTCGGGGATTGGAGTGTTTGAGAATATGGGATTACTATTTGGATAAGGATGAACTTATGGAAGAATTGCAGGAAATGTTGCCTGCGTGTGAAATTAGTTACTATTAAATGGAGGTTGTTTATTATGGAAAAGAAGATAAGGGCGGCGGCAACTTTAGTTGCCACGGCTGCGGCGGTAATGTTCGCTTTGGGGGGCTGTGCGGAAAGCAGCGTGGGGGAAAATGAGGCTTTGTATGATGTGGGGGCTTCGGATTCTGTGGGGGTGGTAATGGCGAATGATGAGGTTCGGA
>CAZGAZ010000047.1:0-26185 GCA_964523835.1 uncultured Ruminococcus sp. | reverse complement strand
ATCATACTTTTCTTTCCTTTTTGTTACCATTTTGTTACTCATGCGTATGGTCTGCAAAAATTTCACCGCATTCAAAAAAAGGACATTTTGCAGCAGTTTAAAACAATAAATAGCTAAAGCGCCGCATATAAAACAAATACTTGATTTTTATAAAAAAGTGTGATATAATATAAAATGTAAAAAACAGTTGCAGAATGTTGAATAAGTCCGTTTTATGGGATTTTTACACTTTAACGTTGCCGTGCGCCGAATACATAACGCCTCCGTTAAAATTGGCGAGCGGGTTCGGCGGCACGCTGAAAATATGCTTTGAATGTGAGATTTTGAAAATGAAACTTAAAAAGCGTGAAAAATACAAACGCTTTATTATGGGCGTTATATGTTCGGTGCTGGTGCTGCTGCTGACGGGCGTGTATATGTATGTGTGGCAGAAATATTATAACCTTAATCTGAACGATGAGAGAATACGTGCGGACTGGTTCGGCTGGAAAGGAAACCTGCTTATTGCGGCGCTTTATATGGTGCTGATAATGCTGTTTTCCAGAATCTACAACGGCTTCAGGATAGGTCTGCTGCGGGTGTCGGACATAATTTATTCCCAGTCCCTTTCAATGCTGTTCATAAATGCCATAACCTATGTACAGATATGCCTTCTGGAAAGAAAGGTTGCAGCCCCCCTGCCGCTGATATTAATCACGGCGGTGGACGTGGCGATAATAGTGCTGTGGGCGCTGGCGGGGAACAGGATATACTCCAATGTTTACGGCGCACGGAAAATGGTGATAATCTACGGCAGCCGCCAGGCAGTGGGTCTGGTGGAAAAAATGAGTCTGCGTGAGGACAGGTTTATGATATGCAAGGCGGTCAGCTGCGATGAGGAGCTTTCGGTTATTGAGGATATGATAAACGAGTTTGACGCAGTGATAGTCTGCGACGTGCCCAGCGAGAGGAAGAACGACATACTGAAAATATGCTTCAATGCCTCAAAGCGCATTTATATAACCCCCAAGCTTACGGACATAATCATAAGAGGGGCGGAGCAGATACACTTGTTTGACACCCCCCTGCTGGTGTGCAGGAACACGGGGCTTTCGGCGGAGCAGGCAATAATGAAGCGTGCATTCGACCTGCTTTTATCGGTGACGGCGCTTATTGTGCTTTCCCCGGTAATGCTGATAACCGCCCTTTGCGTGAAGCTGTGCGACGGCGGGCCTGTGCTGTATACCCAGGAGAGGCTGACCAAGGACGGCAGGATATTTAATGTCTACAAATTCCGCAGTATGGTGGTGGACGCCGAAAAGGACGGGGTGGCACGGCTTGCGGGCGAGAATGACGACAGGATAACCCCTGTGGGGAAGCTTATACGCCGTGTGCGCATAGACGAACTGCCGCAGATAATCAACATTATCAAGGGGGATATGTCCATAGTGGGTCCACGTCCCGAGCGCCCGGAGCTTGCTGCGGAAAATGAAAAGGAAATGCCCGAATTCCGCTACAGGCTCAAAGTTCAGGCAGGGCTTACGGGCTACGCACAGGTGCTGGGCAAGTACAACACCACGCCCTATGACAAGCTGCGGCTTGACCTTATGTATATTGAGCAGTACTCTTTCCTGCTGGACTTAAAGCTGATTCTTATGACTATAAAGATTTTGTTTATCCCCGAAAGCACGGAGGGGGTAAAGGAGACCGATACCGGCAGGGAGGAAATATCGGCGGCAGCGGATGAGACAAAGGTTTAAGACTCCCGGAGGTATTATATGAACAAGAAACGGCTGACAAGGGAAAAGAAAATGGGATTTGGGCATTTCCCCTACTATCAGATGAGAATTGAATGCGATAAATTTCACGGGTGGGCGGCGCTTAATGACCTGACGGACGGGGAATATTTATACTGGGATTATTTTGAAAAGGCAGGGAGAGTTCCCATAGCGGGCAAGGGAATGTGCTGGCTTACGCTTATCCCCGACGGAAAGAAACGTTCGGTCACGGCTATGTTTACGGAAGATGAAAAGGTGTCGGCATGGTATATTGACGTCATCCATTCGGTGGTAACGGATGATGACGGCGTGCTTGCTTTTTGGGACAAATATCTGGACGTTATGCTTACCACAAGCGGCGATGTGATAACAGACGACAGGGACGAGTTGGACGAGGCATACCGTTCGGGCGAATTTACAAAAGAAGAATATGAGGCTGCGCTGGCGGAGGGGCAGAGAATCATTGATGAGCTGGGCAAGGATATTCATGCGACGGAACGTATGTGCAAGGAAATGCTGCAATATGTCAAAGCACGGGTGAATGAACACCCCCTTACGGTATTTCTTGATATTGACGGGGTGCTTAATATTTTTGACCCAAATGCAGAGGTGCAGACCCTATTGCCGGGTGCGCTTGACAATATCTGCGAACTTGTTCACAGAATGAAAGCCAAGGTCGTTGTCATATCAAGTCACCGTCTGGGCGGAAAGACCTGGGATTTGCTTCTTGACTTTTTTAAAGATAATGATATAGATGCGGACGTTACCCCATGGGGAGAAGAATACAGTTGTAGGACAGAGGAAATAAATGCCTATCTGCAAATGCACCCGAATATTGAAAGATATGTTATTTTAGATGACTGCTTTCAGGATGATTATTCCGGTGATCCGAATCTGCGGAAACGTCTTGTTTTTGTTGACGCATTAAAGGGTTTGCAGAAGCAGGATATTATAAAGGCTTGTGAAATATTGAACCGTCAAAGCCCTGTTTGCTGCTGTGAGCAAAAAGCGCACTGCTGACAGCCTAATAAAAACAAATTCATAAAAGAGCCTTGCACTCCTTTTGCATTGGTGCAAGGCTCTCTTTTTAGCTGCGGTCGGTCACAAGCTTTTGATCTCCGAAATGATTTTATAGCTCAGCCTGTTCAGCCCGTCAAAATCGGCGGCGGCAATATAATATTCCTCCAGTTTATCGTGGAGCTTTTTGGCAGCTGTAAGCTCGGCGGCAGCCTCCTTTAAAACAATGGACACAGCCTTTTTCCCGAACCGCAGGCGGTGACTGAGGCGCTGGTCGTCACGGAATATGCCCTTTTTATAAAAACGCTTCATATTCACGGGATTTTTCGGGCTGTCTGCTGTCACCTTGCCGAGGCAGGAGGATGTAAGGAATGCAAGCCCCAGCTCGGGAATTATCAGGTGCTCGGGGTGCTGACCGCTTGCTATAAGGCAGCGGCTGACTATAACATCATAGCCCTTTGCGGCGGCGGCCTCGGCGGTTTTCTCGATAAAATAAGCGGCGGCAAACATTAACTCGTCATTTAATATGTAGATACTCTGGACTTCGGGGGCAAGGGTCTTATAGCCCTCCATGGTAACTGCGGAAAGCTGCCTGCGGATTATCTTTCCCCTTGGTCGTCCGTTTTCGGGACGGGGGATAAGCCGCTTTGCTGTACGCAGGGAAAAGGCTTTGAGCTTATTGATATCCGCTGCGCCCTCGGCGGCATTCATTATGTCGGAGATGACCGAGGATGCGGCAGTAAGGCACAGCTTGCAGCGTTTATGGAATGCGGAATAATCGTCGGTGATATTTATTATTTCCTCCTTTTTGCTGCGCAGGGGTGCAGCTTCAAGATATGCTCCCAGGTCGATTATCGACTGAACGGCTTTGGGGTACTCAGGGTCACGGGCGTGGGGGGAAGTGCCGTCCATTATAAGCACCTTTCTGTCCTTTAAATAAACGGCGTCCAGGGAAAAGGGATCGGCGGAACAGAGATAAAGCTCTCTGGGACTGTCCTCAAAGGCGCTGCTTATCCGTTTCATAAGGGTGGATTTCCCGCTGCCTGCTGTGCCCTTAAGGATAAAGACGGTGTTCCCGCTGTCGCTCAGGAGATCGTCGATGGGGGTCACAAAGGCGGTGGGGGTGGATGAACCCAAAAAATAATATTCCGGTTTCATAATGTATTCCTCCGTTTGCTGTTAGATTTTTTTTAAATACGGTCTTTTTTATATTATGCGGGAAATACATTTTGTTGAGGAAAACTTTGCTGAAAGTCAGTATAAAAAACCTCCGCACGGACTTAGTTACAAGCCCTGCGGAGGTTTTCCCGAAAAACGGTTCATTTTGACTTTTTTTGCCGCTGCTCATATTTCTGCTTTGTGGCAAGTCCCCCTCTGATATGCCGCTCACGCTTGTTGGTCTCAAGCACGCTCTTTACCTGACTGTAAGCTGAGGGGCTTATGTCTTGAAGCTTTTCGGTGAGGTCTTTATGTACGGTCGTAACAAACAGGAAAATCGTTATCAAGCCCCAGATCGTCTATGATACGCAGATACACGTCTATGCCGCCGTCCGCTCCCACAAGGATTTTATCCACTATGCGCTTTAGCTGTGCATTGGTCATTTCGCTCATGTCCGTGATATCCTCCATGGATTTCAGCGTTTCATTAATGATCTCTTCAAGTCTGTCGCTTTTGGTCATATTTATTTCAACCAATTTCATTTCATTTCGGAGCTGTTCGATCTCACGGTTGACGGCTCCGACTTTTTCGTTCAGCTTTTCACGGGTGATAAGCTCGTCCACATACATATCCATATATTTCTGTGCGGTATTTTCCAGCTTCTCACATTTTTTCGCAAGCTCGCCGTAATTTTCGCTGCTTATATTTTTTTCCCTGTACTCGGCATTGAAACGGGAAACAATGCCGTCAACAAAGCTTTTGCGGTCGGATAAAAGTCCCGAAAAATAAATGTGAAGATCGTGGGTCAGATCATCTTCACGGATTATGGTTTTATTGGGACAGCTGCCTGTTCCGTTGGCATTTCTGCCGCTGCACACCCACCTTACCTGTCCCCTGTATACCGAACGCCTGAATGAATATCCGCACTCGGCACAGCGGATTATCGTGCTGTAAAGATAACGGTTGCTCTGGCGTTCATGAGTTATATGAAATGCGTCGTGACGGCCTTTAAGCAGATTTGCCGCCGCCTCAAAATCCTCGTCGGAGATTATTCTAAGCTCGGGGCGTTCGGTCACTATCCATTCCGACTGATCTTTACATATCCGCTCACCTGTAAGGAAGTCCTTTACCTCCTCCTTGCCGTTCACTATTTTGCCTGTGTAAATGGGATTTGTAAGAATGCGGCATACGGCATTCTGCGACCACTTGTTTCCCCGCTTGGTTTTTATATTACGTTCATTGAGGATAGAGGCTATTTTTGAACCGCCGTATCCCTCGTAAAGATACATGGAAAAGATCATGCGAACGGTATCGGCTTCACCCTTGTTGACAGTCATATTAAAATAGTCCCCTGGGATTTTGTCATAGCCGAAAACTATATTCGGCACACGTCCTTTTTGGGCATTCATTTTCTTGCCGAACTTTACACGCTTGGAAGTATTTGCCGATTCCTCCTGTGCAAGGGCTGCAAATATTGTCAGCACAAATTCGGAGCTGCCCAGGACTTTTTGGTTTGAAGTGAGGAATACCGTTTCGATATCAAGCTCTTTGAGCGTGCGTATGCTTTGGAGAAAATCCACGGTATTACGGGCAAAACGGGAAATATCTTTAACTACCACCATTTCAAACATACCCTGCTTGGCATCCCGCATAAGCTGCTGAAATTCCTTGCGGTTTTTGACCTTCGTTCCCGAAATGCCCTCGTCGGCGTACAGCTTTACAAGGTTATGTCCGTTTTTTTCGGTAAATTCCGTGAAAAAATTTTTCTGCGTTTCAAGACTGTTAAGCTGGTCGCTTTTGTCCGTGGAAACACGGCAGTATGCGGCTATGTTCATGTTATCACCGTCCTTTAGTGTAATTATAGCACATTACAGAGGATTTGGCAAGCCCCTGTTTGTCCAAAATTATTTAGCCTTTCATACGGTAAACAGTGTATTGCTTTCCTTCCACGGTTTGCCTGTAGTCATAGCGGCGGCACTTCTGCTTTGGCACTATTCTTCCCTTTGCTATCTCATTTGGATAAAGTTCGCTGCTGACAAAGGTAGACCATATAAAGTTAGGGTCATATTGTCGTTTCTCCAAGTATTTTTTAAAAGCAACCTCCACAGGTGAATTTTCACCCTTTTTAATAAGCACAAATTCGGACTTATTTATATCATACCAACCAATAGGCTGTATGCTGTCAGTTTTACCATTCATCATAATGCAGCCGGCGTCCTCTTCGGTATATATCGGGCTCCAGCCCTTCTTTACTCCGACAGCCTTGGCAGAAAATTTGCGGCAATCCTCAAGGAAATTACGAAACATCTGTACTTTCAGTTCCGGAGCGGGAACTCTTAATTCACTGCTGTATGAAAGAACTTTGTATAAATTCTCCACACGTTTCAGAATGGTAAAGCATATATCTTCCGAAATATCGTATCTTTCATGGAGAAAATGCATAAACCCATGTGCAGCCGCCAACAGGCTTGTGCAGTATTTGAGCGTTGGCTTTCCGCATTCCTGTTTATGGGCTTTCATAGCTTTCTCTGCATAGTCAAGGCTATTCTTAAAAAAAGCAGTATTGTATTTCATGCTTGCTGCAAATTGCGCTATAAGACGTTCATGGTATTGAACTATATATTTTGCAAATTTTGCTATAAGTGACTTCCACAATTCGTCCACATTTGATTTCGAAGTGAGGTCATCTATATTTGGGGATATTTCATCATCATTATTTTCAAGTGCCTTGAAATATAATGTCAAAATATTAATGTACTTATGGCTTTTTTTGTACTTTTTTTTATTATACAGGTACTGTTCGTCCGACTTGGTTATTTTAGCATTGTCTATAATATCTTGAAAAAAAGAATTTAAAAATATATTGTATTTTTCAACGTTAAATCCTTCCTCTGCATAAAAATTTCTATCCTCTATAGTGTATTTAACGTGATTGTAGAATGTTGTCACATCTGAGTACTTTATATGACGAAATAAGGTAATATAGTCACGTATTTCATCAAGTGAATTACATTTTACATCATAAATACTTAATGCTAAGTGATTCAAAAAATTACCAAATGCATTGTATTGGATTTCATAAAGTATTTCCTCATGTAAACGTATAAGCTTTTTATTTTTGCGGGAGATGATTCTGGTACAATTCATATTGTCCTCCAAATAAACAATATACTCCCGAATCAAATAACGAAGATCATCACTTATTGTGTCCTCAATCTGCATAGGTTCGGCATAAAAGTTAAAGTTCATAATTTTTTCGTCATCGTTGTCGGCGTTTAAAAAGATATATGAAATATCGGAATTGAGCATATTTTTTAAATTTTTTTCTTTAATTTTTGTCTTTAATGAAGGGATAGGGGGATTAACATTGAAAATATCTTTTTTCCTGTATTCCCCAAAAAGAAATACAGGAAAATTCTTGAACCGTTTACTGTCTTTTCTTAATTGGTATTTATACGATATATTGCCGTTTATTTTGGCTTTATCAGCGTTATTGCTATAAGCATTTTTTCTTAATTGGTATTTATGCGATTTATTGTCAGCTATTTGGGCATTATCATCATTTTTTCTTAATTGAAATTTATCGCTGCTTGACTTTATTAGAGTTCCTGCTATTTCAGGCATAAGCTCAGCTATTTTAAATTTTTGATTCAATGCGAAATTTTCCGCTTCGTATCTTCTTTTAATGTTGGGACTGTCAAAGCAGTCTACTATTGATGAAATGTATTCTACTACCTCTTTTTCCCTTTTTTCTTCTAAATAGCATTGAACATTAAGGGCTGCATGACACTCAGGCTTAATAAACCTGAGAATAATAGAACGGAGAGAATGGAAAAATACAGGCAGACACATATCATTGTTTATATATTCAAGAACGGTATTAACACTTTCCGAAGATAATCCCGGTCCTTTAGGTATTTCTACAGATGTATGAGTCCGAGGACTTATGTATCTGTAATAGCCGCCTATCTTTGCCCATCCCGAAATATACTTACTGTAGGGCAGCGGGTCTGATTTACATAAATTCGCAAGTTTTCTATAAATGCTGTAATCAGAGCAATGTTCGGTAATAACACTATCAAAACGGCACTCTAGGTGAACAGCGCTATCGTTGTTATCACAATGCAACTCGGATGTGCAGGTAAAAATGGGAGTAAATCCGCCATATACACTTTCTCCGATAATATCTCCATGGTAGTAACAATTTCCATACTCTATGCTTATTTCACCTGTAACATTGGTCTCACTTATATGTATGCTGCCTTTAACCTCACCTATTCCATTCAATATTGAATCACTACGATATATGTCTCCTTGCATACCAATATTTCCAGAATCTTTATGCAATTTGACTTGTAAGTCTAAGTCTTTTATTTTAGAAATGTCGTGAAAATCAAGTACAGTATAAGCATTATATGTCAAACATGCATCCGAGTCAAAATCAGCTTCCGAAATATTATCATAGAGTAAATCGTGAATTGCTTTTATCGTTTTCCTTTCCATTTTAATAACCGTATTGTCACAGGCAATAATAATTTTTAACTTATCCGCATTATCCACAATATAGCCTCCTTATTTCTTCTCATTGTATACATATTTTATTGATTTTTCAATCATTATTTGTAAATAAAATAACAATAAATTGGTGCGATCAGCCAATAAATGTTTAGCGACAAAATGACAAAATTTTATTCATATAAATAAAATTTTGATATAATATAGGTTCTTATATTTATCATATAATGAATCTTCCTGTTATAAAAAAAAGCACTCCCCCCTGTAAAATCTTGATGTTAAAAAACTATCACGCCCACAACATACCAGTTAGAGTATGGAGCAGCATTACACGAAAATCAAAACGTCTATTCTATACATGAAGAACAATGGGCGGCTGAAATCCTTGAGAAGCGAGGAATAATCGGACTGCCGCCTGCATTATATTGGTGGGTATCATATGGCGACAAAATGACAATATTTTATACTTATAAATAATTTATTTATTATAATATAGAGCTTATATATTATATAATAAATCTTCCTCCTTTTATAAAGTATCGCAAAAAACTCTGCGAAATCTTGATGTTAAAATTCTATCACGCCCCCAACATACCAATTAGTGCATAGAACTGTATCTCACGAAAATCAAAATATATATTCTATACACGAATAACGGGAGCGGTCAAAAATCCTCAAAAAGCGAGGAATAATTCGGCAGCCCCCGGCATTATATTTATTGGGAGGGATCAATATGGATTCCATGCGTTTAAATATTCGTTTCCATGACAGCAACGATCCGAAAGCAACCGGTAAAAAGGTTTCGGAAGTATTTTTGGGTCTATGTACCGAAAAAATCAAGAAAGCCGTTGCAGCAGAACCCGACGGCAAAACCTACATACCCCCAGTACCTACCGGGGGGAAATAATAACAGCAGTCCTTACAATCGGCTGCTGTTTTTTCATATAAACGCAAAATCCCGATATTCCGCCGTATGCAACAGAATATCGGGTGCGTTTGTATTTTTTTCTATCCTATAGTTACCGACATAGAAAATGATGCTTTCATTTTGCACAAAGCACATATTCAAGATTTTGCTTGGCATTATGTCAAATGCCGGCTGCTTTAAAATCGCCTCAAAATTTAAAAGTGTGTGTAAGCAGGAGACAGAAAACGCCCATGCCGCAAATTCCTCACTGTTTCTCCCGCAGAAATCTTTTAAGCAAAAATGCGAGGAAATAAGGAAAGGTATAGAATTTACCGTTCCAGCCGATATTGTTGCTGCAAAATTTTATGCCGTACATTATATCGCTGTATTTTTCACGGGTTATCAGATTGTTAAGAGAAGCGGTCGCACGGTCGGATGCTTTGATCTCCACGGTTATAAGCGAGCGGGTATCTCTTACGAAAAAGTCCATTTCGATTGTGGATTTTTCATTACGGTAAAAATACAGTGGATAGCCCTGTTTTACAAGTGTTTCGGCAATTGCATTTTCATATATAGCGCCCTTATATGTGTTAAAATTTTTGTTATAGCGCAAATCCTCCTGTGCCTCTTCGTCCAGCGAACCGATAAGCAAGCCTGTATCACCGAAATATATTTTGAAATTATCGGGATTACAGTTGCCTTTGAGCGGCAGCTCGGGGCTTTCCATGCAATAGCACACATTAACGATCCCTGCAGAGCAAAGCCAATCGACAGTTCCCACATATTCACGGTTACGGGCGTTCGCTTCTACCTTGGATATTTGGATTTTTTTATTTTCCTTGCCGAGAAATACGGGAATCTTTCGGTAAATATTCAGGATTTTTCCTTTGTCAAGTCCGCCTGTGTATTTGGTTATATTCTCTTCGTAATCAAGGAGTATCTGACGCTGGAGTTTAAGTGTTCCGCTGTAATTTTTGTTCTTTACAAATTTATCTACGATTGCAGGCATACCGCCAAGCACCATATATTCCCGGAAATTTTCGATCATTACTTTCATCAGAACGTCCGACAAGGGTCTAATGTTTACCATACTATCGAACATATCCTCAATTTGGTCGGGCGTATAATTTTTTGCCCAGAGAAATTCCTCGAAATCCATTGAATACATTTCATAGTCTTTCTTGTACCCTACACTGTTGGATTCGATCTCATTGTAATTTATTCCCATAAGTGAACCCGAGCATATAACATCAAATCGCCCGTCTTGCTTGAATGCTTTCAGACTTGTGGCACAGTTCGGACTGCCCTGAAGCTCGTCAAAGAAAAGCAATGTTTCATAAGGAATAAACTCAAATTCGGGATTTATCAGGGAAATATTGCGGAGTATGGTATCGACCTCAAAGCCGTCCTCAAAAATGCTTTTATATTGTTTTTGCAGTATAAAATTAATTTCTATCACGCTTTTGTAATTGTTTCGACCGAACAGCCGCACAGATTCGTTTTTCCCTATCTGCCTTGTGCCTTTTATGATAAGGGGCAGCCTGTCGGGATCTTTTTTCCATTCTGCAAGCTTTATGTCGATTTTTCTTTTAAGCAGTTTCATATATAATCACCTATCTTTAGAATATCACAAAATTCCGTCTATATCAAGAGGCATTTTCACAGAATTCCAATCAATATTTGAAGTTCTATCACAAAATTCCTTTTATATGTATTATTTATGTGTGTAATTATATGATATTTTTGTGATATAACATCATATGAGATATAGATATACAGTACTTAAGATGTATTAAGAAGATATGGAAATACTCTTTTAGGCAATTATATTATAGTATGATAATATATAATATTTTATTTGTTACGGCAGTGTTGTGTATTATTTTTTTATATCACTGTAACAAGGGGATAATTTTATCGAAAGGTTGTGAAAAAATGAACACATACGGAGTTCATACATTTGAGATGAAAATAATCAAACTTACCGAGCAGAATTTCCATATGCTCAGAGATAATCTGAAGCCCATATCCGAATACAGGAAAAAGGGGAAATTTTATATGGTACGCACCGAAAGGGATTCGGGAATACGTATAAGGTTGTATCCAAATCCGAACTATTCGCCATATCTTATGGTAATTGTTAATCCATGGAAGCTGCTGAATAAAGTGCAAAAGCCTATGGATAATGCAAAGATTCTTCTGTCGGGGTTTGATACAAAGGATTTGCGAGACCTGCTTTGTGAGCAGCTGCGCATTGATTTGGGTGATGAATTTGGGATAGACCGTTTTCAGCTTACGAGAATAGACTGCACCACAGATCTTACTTTAGACGCTCCGATTAACTGCGAAGCATATATAAATCTTGTGAGAAATTCCATATGGGAAAATCCAAAATGCGGGGAAAGATGGGAGAATATGTATGATGACGATAATCCCGAGACATATTTGCATTTTTACAGATTATGCCAAGACGGGTATTATAAATTTACGGTATATGACAAATTATATGACCTTTTCCGCAACAAAAAAATTGACAAAAAGTCGTATAAATACGGACTTCTGCGGTTTGAGCTTTCCTTTGAGCACAGGAAAATAAATGAGGTCAAAAAGGCACAGGGAACAGATGATATTATGGGGCTTGTAAAGTATTACACAGAACATTCGGAAGAATTATTAAAGAATTTCATTAAGAAAAGATTTTATTCGGGGGATTATTACAGCTTAGGGGCTGTGCATGAATACCTAAACAATATCAGCAGCGGGAAAATGCGGAACAAGCTGCTTACTCTGCTGGACGGCAGCGAGGATATGAGCCGCAAAGAACTGAAAAAGAAAATGTGTCGGATATTCAAGACCGAGTGGAAAATCAGAGCGGTAAAGAGTGCAGTGAATGAGCTTAAAATAAACCCCGTACTAATTCCCTTCCGGTATGGATTCGAAAAGCTCCCGAGCTTACATAAAATTTTCGGGATTGAATAAAAACTGCAAAAAAAGGAACTGCCGCAAATTACAAAACCGCAGCAGTTCCAAGGGTTATTTCAACCACTACTTATCAGTCACAATGCCGTACACATCATCAACATAATAATTCCCGTCAAAATAGTTGAAAATGGCCGTACACCTTATGCCCCGATATTCCGCAAGGTAGAGATTTTCGCCGATACTCTCTATAATCTCGGCCTCGTCCAAAACATTGCAGTCGGTTGTCCTGTCTTTAAGACTGTGGATATACGCTTCAACCGTCATTAAATCCCTCCTCGATAAACTGTGCTGTACGTTATCATTCGTCATAATCAGCTCGCTTTCTGCATTTCCTGCTGAATATCCGAAGCACTCACAAGTTCCATAAAGCTTTTACCGAATTTACAAGCGTTTTCCGCTTCCTCCGCACTTAAAGTTTCTAAAGCCTCGAAATTATACAAGGCATAGGGCTGCCCTGTTTTGTTGGTGGTTTTCTCCAGAGTTATTTTTGTGACAACTCCCGAAACGGGTATCATTTTCCCGATAAGCCTCGTCATATACCGCTGAAAAAGCATTTTACTTGAAACAGGCACACGAACCAAAATCGGCATAATATTGTCGGGACGGAGCAGGAATAAAACCACACTCTCCTTGCAAGCCTTGGCGTTTGTCTCTCCGTCCTTTGACCCAAAATCGTTAAACGGACAATTTGTGCAAGCTTTCCCGTCGTGCGATACAAGACTGTCGGAGCTAAAGCAGACAGGCGGCGTACCCTCAACCGGGTCGGGTGTGTCCCAATAAGCACGGGGCGTGATGTAATCAAGAATTATCCCTGTAATGGACTTTTCCATAGTTTCACCCGAAAGCGTGGGGATTGTGAAAGATGTTGAACCGCCCGTGTGACATACTTTTCCAAGTAATAATGTTGTTTCCCGACGTTCCGACTTCATTTTCCCCAAGCATTTCTTTAAGCAGATTTTCCGTTTTTTGCTTTTGCTCGGTGATTGCCAAGGTGCTTCAGATCGGGAGCGTCAAAATACCGCACTTTCAAATCCTCACGGATACGCTCTATATTTTTCTTGTGGGTCGTTGTGGGATTGTCGTCCATTGGCAGGAGAAATTCGATATACTCCATAACCTTTTGGTCGGACAGCCTTACTTTGCGGAGATTTGCAAATTCTGTGCCAAGCTTGCCCATATATTTTTCCGCAAGCAAAAGGGTGTTGTGTGCCTCGTCCATCTTATGAGCAAGGTCGCCCACATGAACGGTTGACCACATTCTTTTCGCTGTAGAAAGGGCGATATTCAACGTGTTCTGACATACCACACGGACAGGTGTCATGGCAACTTTTATTGCACCGTTGCCGTCGTGGGAACTGCTGAAAACAAGATAAGGAGCAATTTGTTCACCCTCAATAATATACTTGTCGGGAAGTTTGGCCAGAATCCAAATCTTTTTCCCGTCCTGCAAAGAGCCTGCGGTTTCGTATCTCACACCCTCGCCGAGAAGTGCGTCTGTAAAAGCAAAAGCCTCGGAGTTCTGCACCACCTTATAGCGGTCGGTTACAACTCCGAGAATTTTGTTATCGCTTTCACGGACGTTTGCCTTGTAGCCGCTGACAGGCTCGTAATTGCTTGTCATAATTGGCTTCTGGATAACCTTCCAGTTAAGCCCCGAGGCTTCAAGAGCCTCCCGGGAATTGAGCGCCGATTCAACACGAACTCCCAAGCCATGCCAAGGCGCATACCTTACATAAAACATACTTTCTACATTTGCCGGCATAATAACATCCCCTTTTCGATTTTAAATTTTTGATTTTTGTTTTTATTTATTTTGCCGTGAATATTATGTTTTCAATTTTGTCGATTACATGCCATAATACGGGAACGCTTTTTAACCCATATCCTCTCAGTCGCATAGATTCAACACTTCCTCTGAAACTTCATTTTCAAGACAAGCCGAAAATATTACGGCTGCCGTTCCGGTTACAAGTGTAAGAATTTCAAGAACAAGTTTCCTGTCCACATTATCGCCTCCTTTCGCAGTTTATCGCAAGTTTTCTTTGCACTAATCGTCCATAATGTTTTTTACAATCGCCGTAACTACCGCAATTGCTAGCGTTCCAAATATTTTGCCCATGCTTTGTACAACTCCTTTCAAAGTGAGTTTTTTAACTGTACGGAAATGTATTTTTACAATATTCCGTACAAGTTATTTCAGAGAAAAATTATCCCCATATTACCCAAAATAGCGGTAACACAGGGATTTGTTTCTTTTCTCTGTAAATATAATATATATTTGAAAATTCAAAGCTTGCGTGTAATTGCAACAGATTGTTAATAACTGCAATTTAACCGAAAGGACTGATTTTATGATTACATACTTTCATGCATTAAAAGTAATTGGCGTTACAATGCGGTCATCGAAATTATTGTTGACAAAACGGAAAACAAAGTGTATAATTTATAGTAGAATATATTTGAAGGAGGTATTGTTTTGAACGATAATTTTGACGGACAGAACAATGGGGGTACAATATCGGTAAAAAAACAGCGGATGTCGTTGTTCTGCATTTTTGCCGTCATTGCCTTGTTATTTTTTGGCTCGGCGGGTGTGAACGTTTACAGGTATTTTTCGGCGGTCAATGATTACACCGCTCAGACTGACGGCGTTGTTACGGGTGTTAAGGTTAAAAAACACAGAAGCAAAGTCAGGCATCACACCCACGTCAGCTACTCATATTACCCAAAATATGAATTTACCGTGGACGGCGTGCTTATTGAAAAGGTGGGCAAGCTTCCCTATGCGGAAGAGTTCTGCACTGCGGGCCGACCCGTGACGGTGCTTTATGACCCCAATAATCCAAAAAGATGCTGCCTTGATGGAGATATCTCCGGATATGAATCGGGACTTTTCAGTTATTCGCTAAACTTTGCGGCTGTGGGAGTCTTTGTTTTGGTATGCGGGTGGAGGCATAGTTTCGGGAAGAAGAAAAAGACCGAATAAAATATTCAGTCTGTTGAAAAAGTTCGTTTGATAAATTTTTTGCATTCTAAAGTTACCGTGCCACCGAATACATAACGCCTCTATCTAAATTAGCGAGTGGGATGAAGCGACACGCTGAAAAAACATTTCATCGGGAGGTTTTTTATGAAAATTCTTTTTATAAATTTACCCTTTTCCGGACATATAATTCCAACATTGGGTCTGGTGCAGGAACTCATAAAAAGGGGGCATAAAATTACATATTTGCTGACGCCTGATTGGAAAGAAAAGATATTGCATACGGGAGCAGAATTTTCAGAGTATCATGATAACAAGAAATTATCCGTACAAATGAGAAATGCTTATGATGCAGCTATAAAGTTAGCCTCCGGTTATGATCTGGTGATATATGAACAATTTTTCTTTTTGGGGAAACACGCTGCGGAGAAATTCAATAAGCCTGCAATCAGGATATTTACATCAATGGCGTCCAATGAACTTATCATGAAAGAATTTGTAAATGCCGGAGGAATGTTTGGTGTTTTCCGGTCAAAATGGGTCTGCCGTCAGTGGACAAAGGAAGTGGCTAAAGGAATTGAATTAAAAACAGATTGCTGGCTGAAAGAAATACTGCATAATCCGCCGGAACTTAATTTAGTTTATACTGTGCGGAGTTTTCAACCGTATGCAGAGGATTTCAAAGAGGAAAATTATAAGTTTCTGGGTGCGTCTATTTATAAGCGTGTACCGGATAAGCCTTTTGCCATGCCGATTAAGAAATATCCTTTGATATACATATCTTTGGGAACGATCGTAAATAATGCAGCGGCTTTTTATAAAAAATGTATTCGTGCATTTGAACACGAAAAGGTTCAGGTTATTATGTCTATCGGAAGATTGGTAAGTAAAGACAGCTTGAGGAAAATACCCGATAATTTTTCAATATACCCATTTGTGCCGCAATTGGAGGTGCTGGAAAATACGGATATTTTTATTACACATGGAGGAATGAACAGCGTAACAGAATCGCTCTATTACGGTATTCCTATGATAGTGATTCCCTTCATGACCGACCAGCCGCTTAATGCGAAGCGTATTGAAGAATTAAACTTAGGAAAAAAAATAGAATACAAAAATATTACAAGCGAGATCATAAGAGACACAACATTATCGGTCATGGAAAATTCGTTGATTCGCCAACAGACATTAGCAATGAAAAAAGAACTGCGTTCTAAAAATGCGAATGCTTTGGGGGCAGATATAATTGACAAATATATGTCTGAGTATTGCTGATTGCGGGTGTTATTTAACACGAATATATTACCGATATGAAAAAGATTATGCTTGTTATGATGTTTTCAATACTTTTGTCCATATTGTAAGAAAATTATTAAATTTTATAAGCCTCTTGACTTTTTGACTGAAAAATGCTACAATAATTTGGGAATGAGGTTCTCCCATAGATGATAACCACATCTTAAACCGCTTATTAAGCTGATGACTTCTGCGATTTTTAACGCAGAAGCTGTCGGCTTTTTCTGCGTTTTAAGGAGGATTTTTATGTTAATAAGTATTTCGGTAATTTTATTTTCGGGTCTGCTGCTTGGGCAGATATGTAAAAAGGTACGTTTCCCCGCTCTTTTCGGAATGATCGCAGCAGGAATTATTATAGGCCCGCACGGTCTTGATCTGCTTGACGGCAGTATTTTAAACATTTCATCGGAGTTAAGGCGTATCGCACTTATTATCATTCTTATAAGAGCGGGTCTCAAGCTTGATATGGGCGATTTGAAAAAAGTAGGCAGACCCGCAGTTATGATGTGCTTTGTTCCTGCCTGCTTTGAAATTGTCGGTATGCTTATCCTTGCACCGAGGTTATTGGGACTGTCCCTTTTGGACTCTGCAATACTTGGAGCGGTGGTAGGCGCAGTATCGCCTGCGGTAGTTGTCCCGAGAATGATAAATTTAATTGACAGCGGTTTCGGCACGGAAAAGGGAATACCGCAGATGATACTTGCGGTAGCTTCCGTTGATGATGTATTTGTAATTGTAATGTTTACTTCCTTTACGGGACTTGCACAGGGGAACGGTATATCATTTATAAGCTTTGTAAATATTCCCGTTTCTATTGTGATAGGGATAGCTGCAGGACTTGCGGTGGGAATGGCGATGTATTGGTTTTTTCTAAAATTCCGCATTAATACAGTCTTGCAGGTCATATTGGTTTTTGCTGTCAGCTTTGTTTTAAACTGGCTCGAAGATGTATCGTCATTTATTCCATTTGCGGGTCTTATTGCTATAATGGCAGCAGGGACACAGCTTAAAAGAAAAAATGCAGAACAAGCAAAGGAACTATCATCTGTGTTTGATAAGCTTTGGATCTGTGCGGAAATATTTTTGTTTGTATTAGTCGGCGCATCTGTTGCAGCCGACAGCGTAAAAAACGCAGGCGTATCTGCCGTTATACTTATTTTGGGAGTGGTAATTTTCCGAATGGCAGGCGTGTTTATTTGCGTTATAGGTACAGGACTGAATATTAAGGAAAAGCTTTTCTGTATGCTGGCATATATGCCTAAAGCCACGGTTCAGGCAGCTATCGGCGGACTGCCGCTTGCAATGGGGCTTCCCTGCGGAGATACGGTGCTTACCGTATCGGTTATAGCAATTCTTATAACTGCGCCGCTGGGTGCGTTTGCTATTGATTTGACTTATAAGAAACTATTGAAAAAAATATCTTAATGTCAATTACAGTGCATTGTTTATTGAGCTAAAGCAAAGCGGACAGAAGATTCAGAAACTTCTATCCGCTTATATATAACGTATTATCGGTATTTGACGGTAGTGTTAAAGTGTGACTGCGGGAACTCCGATTTCAGACAACACGTCCGATCAAGCCGAGTCCCATACAGATAATCCAGATATAAGCCATGGTTTTGGGCATCATCAGCATTCCGACCATTGGCTTTTTCTTTGCCCAGAGCACCACAGGAAAATAACAGGCAAAACTGATAATGATCGCAACAGACATCATCCACAATCCGTATCCGTTGGTGTTGCCGGAGATGAAAAACAGTATCACAAGACACAGACCTGTTACGGCAAAGGGCAGATTACGGTATATCCCCCATGTCGGATTTCCCTCCGGGCTAAACCAGTTGTTCTGAGGAAACAGGCAAAGCAGTATACGCAGCGCCGCACTGACCCATGTCAGCACAAGCAGGGCGGAGGGATATGATACTGCAGGGAAAATGTTCTTCCAGATATAGAACAGCAGCACATAAAATACGGTCATAGTGATCGAGGAGATCATCAGCCCCAGACCAGACCACCATTCCACCTTGGGAGAATCACCGTGAAAAGCCTTGACGATCCTGGGAACCAGGTGAAATGCGTCGCCTCCGCCGAGTACAAGCGTAAGCACGCCAAACATCATAAGCACCTCACTGCCGCCTGCGTTTGCAAAGAAAACAATTGCTGCGATCAGGTCAAACAGCAGATAAGCGATACAGAATATTGCTTCGCCGATCTGCGGCATACGGGATTTTGTTTTTTCCTGTTTCATAATTACCTCCATATTTGGTATCATAATATCGCCGATTATAAGGTCAATGTGCTATTTGCGCAAAACTAATTTGGTGAACATTTCCGTTCTCATTTCCAATATTTTAATTATATCACTAAAATGTGGCTATAATGTGTCCTTTGCACATACAATTGATGAAAACGGCTTTTTTCGCTTCTGTTCATTTTTTCGGACTGTCACAGACATACTCAATTTTTTCTTTTTATGGAAAATGGCAATATATTGTATGTCTGATTCAAGATCATAAAGCATAGCCAAGCCGCCGTACAGACTGTATGTCACATCTGCACGGCGGTTTTTCCGACGTTATTTTACGAGGCTGTCAAGCTGTTCGGACATTTTGCGGATATCCTTTACCATTTCGCCTATAGTTTCTATGTCCTTACTGTTTTTCTGTATCGTTTCCGAAACCGAGGACACGGCTGCATAGTTCCTTACAATATTTTCGCTTACGCCCGTAAGCCTGTCCGTGACCTCGTCACCGCTTTTGGCAACCCGTGATATTACCTCTGTGATATGTCCGACATTTTGGGAAATTTCGCTGTTAGAGATATTTATCTTATCCGCCGAGGCTTTCATCAGCTTCATATTTTCCATGCCCTCCCGGGTGAGTGCGAAGTTCTGCTCCATTGCGGAAACTGCGGCTTTTATATTCTGCATGAAAAGTGAAATAATGTCGCCTATATCCTTCGCAGAGCTTTTTGTCTTTGCCGAAAGAGTGCCTATTTCCTGCGAAACTACCGCAAAGCCTGCGCCTGCGCTTCCTGCATGAGCCGCCTCGATCTGAGCGTTTATGGAAAGAACATCAGTCTGCAATGAAATATCGTCAATCATGGTGGCTATATCGGCAATTCGTTTCGACTGCTCGGAAAGCTCCGAAATTATCTTCATGCTGTCGTCGGTATGAGTGTATATCTGCTTCATTCCGTCTTCGGCACGGAGCAGCGAATCGTTGTTTTCGGCGGTTATCTCATCGGAATGCCTCAAAAGCTGTTCAATCTCACGGCTCATATTATCAAGGTTACGAAGATTTTCAGAGATCGCGCTCATATTTTCCCCGATCAAACGAATATGCTCGGAATTTTCCTCGCTGTCCCGCATGACGTTCTCCGACTGCTCCGCCATATTCCTGCCGGATTCGGTGGAATGCGCCGAAATATTTTCCATTTCCGTTACCGCTGTGACCAGTGTCTTTGATATCTCCGCCGACTTTTTTCGGAGCTGCTCCTGCTGCTCTGCGCCCATAAGATTCCCCAGCATTGCGGTTGTACGCTTGCAGAGCATTGTAAAGATGAACGAAATGGCAAACAGTATCATAGCCCGCGGGAATATCCCGAACAGCGTCACGCCTTTAAAATCGCTGAAATTAGCGTCCTTGTCGCAGGGTATGTAAAATGAGACAAGCTGTGCGATAGATACCATTACAACGGTAAAGGTCGTTGAGAAGATGTTCAGCTTGCTTGAAAAATAAAGGCTTGAAATGGCTATCGGGTAAACATACAGCAAAACGGCGTGTTTCGTAAGAGTTGCCGCAAGCACGCTTGTGAAAACTACCGCGCAGGAGGTGCAGACGTATTTTACGTATCCCTCATCGCTTTTTTTCATTATATTGCAGAGCAGCGTGGGAATAAAAAGCATAAGCATTCCCGCAGCATAAGCGATAATCATCGTGGTCATATCAACGATAAAAATTCCGACCACATTCAGAAAAAATACTGCCGTCAGCACGATCATACTGATACGCATGACCTTTGCCGCCGCCATATTTGCGCTTCTTTCGTTTTCTGCTAAAAGCTCCATATTGCAAAACTCCTTGTATTTTCAAAAAAATCATTTTAATTATAGCATGATTCTTCCGATTTTTTAACAATATTCACTTAAACGACAAAAAAATCACTTAATTGACATTGAAAAGGTACGCAAATATGCAAAAATTCCTGCCATGCATTTTGCACGGAAGGAGCATTTTTTATTTTACGCCTATTTTTCTTAAAGCTTTCTTTGCAGCCACAATTGAGAGCCCCAAAAAGAGCGATAAGATAACGATCAAAATATATTCCTCATTATTGCCCGGTTCATCATTTCCGTAAATTCCCATACTGTACATACTATGCCAAAACGAAAAAGGCAGCTCTATGTGCTGCCGTACCGAAAACGGAACGCCGCACGCAAAGCTGCCTTTGCAATGTGAAATAAAAGGGGCTTTGCAGAAAGCCCCCGAAAAAATGCTGCTGTCTCAAAATATGAAATGCACTTTGATTATATTATGTTGCGGCAGGTCTGTTCTTTTCGGCAAGTGCCTTTACCTCGTCAAGGGGCAGATCGCAGCACTCTGCTATTTCTTCAAGTGACATTTTGCTCCTTGCAATCATCCTAAGTGCAAATTCAATTGCTTGAGCCGCCGCAGCCGCTGCCGTTTCCGCCTTTATCCTATCCTCCATAGATTGACACATCATATGCTACACTCCTTTCGGGAAAAGCTGCTGCGGCAAATATATAGCCGAAGCAGCTTTTTTATACAGATTATGTGGTGGCGGGTTTGTTCTTCTCGGCAAGTGCCCTAATTTCATCAAGAGGCAGTTTGCTGTACTCTGCTATTTCTTCAAGTGACAGTTTCCCTTTTAAAATCATTCCAAGTGCAAATTCAATTGCCTGTGCCGCATTGGCCGCCTTGATTCTATCCTCCATAGATTGACACATATGCTCCACTCCTTTCGGGTTTTCTTTATAATATCGTGCGGTTTCTGCCATAAGCGGCAGGTGCATATCATTGGGATCTTCACAGAGAAAATCATGGGCAAGCTTTGCAAGCTCGGAAGTCTCGCCCTCATTTTTATATGAGCTGTTCAGATAAATAATGTGTTCGCCATCGTTAAACGGCTTGCCAGTCGTCACATTCATTCGTTCGATTCGATAAACCAGCTTTCCCTCGCTGAAAATATCCGATTCGGTAATGAAGATAACATATGATACAGGCAAGTCGGTAAACTCATCTCCTGTGTTCAGGAACTCCACGTCCATAGCGGAGGAAATATACCTCGAACGGTACGGACTCGCACCCTTATCAGACCTTTCGATCTCCATACTGTATCGGCGATCTGCACTGTCCCTGCCATGCACGTCGATACGCAGGGAACGAGACCCTGCCAGCCTGTGCAGATCATACTGGGTATGCACCTCCGTTATAACAAGGTCGGATATTTCCGTGATCGCCCGCATGACAAATTCGGTAAGCTCTATGTTATTTCTGAACATTTCCCGCATAAAAATGTCGTCAATGGGTCGAAGCCTTTTAAGCTGTTCTATACTTTCCCGACGTATCTGTTCGGATGTTTTATACGACATCGGTATCACGCCCCTCTTAATTTATGTTCTGATTTTATTATATCACATATTTGCCGGGCAGTCAAGAAGAAGCAAAAAAATTTTTTACAAATAGCTATGGGTGGAGGTTTTTTTCTGCCGCTATGGGCATTTATGTCCTCGGGGGGAAAGCGTTTAATTGGCAGTTCCTTAAATCTCCAGCACGGCATATGCCGAGCAAACGCCGTCCTTTACGGTATAATCCAGACTGCCGTTATAATGCCCGCAGGCGGAAATGATACTTGAAATGCCTATGCCTCTTTTTTTCGGGAGACCGTCCGAGATATCCAGCTTATCCAAACAGGTATTGCTGCATACGATAAGAAGATTGCTTTCTTTTTCAAGGATATTTATTTCTATTTTCGGCTGTATGGGGCTCGCTTCAAGCTCATTGCAGCCGTTGAGGGCATTTTCAAGAAGATTTGCAAGAATAGCCACAAGATGAACGTCCTTTACAGGCAGGTCGGCAGAGGCGGTTGCTTTGCATATATACTCAACATTTGAAGCGGCTGTTTTTCTCTCATATGCAGAGAGGATATTATTTATCGTGCGGTTGCAGCAATATTGCTTCACGGCAGCTTCGGACAGCTCGCCGTCCCAATCGTTAAGATAGCGCAGCGCTCCCCGGGCGTCCCCCGATTTTAAAAGCTCCGATGTGTTGACTATGTAATGCCGTATATCATGGCGGAGCTTGCGGTTATTTTCCTCCGACTGCATAAGGCGGTCTATCTGCTCGGAAAGGAATTTCGTGTTCTGCTCCATAAGACTTGCCTCGGCGGTCTTGTCCATATATGAGATCGTGCGGAAAACCGCAAGGAATGTGGCAATGCCCTGAATAAAAAAAGCAAACAGCACGGGAGTATAGGAAGCAGGCAGCAGCCATACCTTGTTTGCTATCATTGCCTGTGTAATGTATATCACCGTGAAAAGTGCGGAGATAACGCTAAGATACCACCATTCGCTGTTTTGCTGCACCTTGACGGCACGCAGCTTCGGGTCTATATATCTGAAATACAGTACAAATGAAACAAGCTGGATAACATTCCTTATAATAATAGATAATATCTGATACGGCTCGCTGTCAGGTTCATAGACCAATGACGATAAAAGGAAGCTGATCTGCACTACAAAAAAGAAGAAATTATAATAAGTTATCACAATGAAAACTTTTTTCGGCACATAGTCGGAGCAGGTCCTGAAAAATACAATGAGTAAAGATATCATTGCAAAAACAGTCATTATCGGTGCACCTACGCCCAAGCCCATAGCATACATCAGTATGTAAACTATTATGAGCGTAGCCGCCATACTGCCCAGCCATATCACCGTCATTTTTTTGCGGGGATAAATCTGTTCCCCAAGGTTTAACATAAAAAGAGCGTGCCAGAAAAATACAAGAAAAAGTCCTATAAGCGCTGTTCTTTCGGTCATTTACTTATGACCTCCTTTTGATTTTTATAATCTCTGGGACTGCACCCATAAATATCCTTGAAGGATTTTGAAAAATAGCTGTGATCGTCAAAACCGCAAAGCTCACAGATCGTGTTGATCGAGTATGAGGTGTTCTGTATCATATATACCGCATTGCGAAGCCGATAGTTTTTCAGATACCCGATAGGCGACTGACCTATAATATTCTTGAAGCATCTCAGCACCTCGCTTTTGCTTATAAACGCTGCGGCTGCAATATCATCAAGAGTGATTTTTTCGGCGTAATGATTGTGAATAAAATTCAGCATATCACGAAGCCTTGTTTCCTGCGTGACGCTTGCTGCGGGACAGGAAGGCATATCATTTTCCGATAAATGAATAAGTATCTGAAAAAACAGTGAAAGCTCATTTCTTACAATAAGCTCACAATCCGTGATCTCCAGATTTACCGCATTCCATATGTTTGTCAGCAGGCTGTAGATTTTCGAGTAGTTTCTGTCTTTGGCGGTGATTATAAGTTCACGCAAATTACTGTTTTTAAGTATAGGCAGAATATATTTCCTGTGATAAATGCTGTCCTCTTTACCGCCGATTATCGAGCTGTGTACTACAATGGAGCGGACTACGCTTTTAGGCTCTGCGGCACATCTGAACAGAGCGTGAAGAGTGTTGGAGTCCAGAAAATAAATATCTCCCTTATTAAGCGTAAATTTTTCGTTTCCGCACTCCATTAACACGCTGCCTTCCACAACAAAGCCCATTTCAAATTCTTCGTGCCAATGCCAGCTTACAAAATTATTTGTAACATCAGCGTGATAAACTGCGATAGGAAATTCGGGTTTTCCGTGCAGTCCTGTTTCATCCGATTTAAAAGGGGGACTCACCCCATAATTCGGATTATTATTTATAACATTATAATCTACAATAGACATTTTCTTCACCTTCTGACGATATTTTCATAGTTTCAGAGGATTTTATTATATTATATTTCCTCATTTGATGTTATAATTATACTATAAAATTGACGTGCAGTCAATACCAATTTATATCGGAGGTATCGAAATGATAAGATTTTTTGAAGAAAACGGCGCTCTTATTGCACGTTTGAGAAACGAAACTATCAGAATTGAGGGTTGGGGCAAAAACGCCCTTCGAGTAAGAACAACTCTCCTGAAAAAAATGCCCGAAGATGAACACGCTTTGACCGAAAAGGTTGAACATAACGCAGTTGTTACTATCAATAACAAAACAGAATCAGCCGAGATCGTCAACGGCAAAATCAAGGCTACGATCAATCTTGTGGGAATTCTCACATTTTATAAGGATGACGAGCTTATTCTTCAGGAATATTACAGCTATTATTACGGATCGGTCCGCAAGGAGGCTATCTGCTACAAGACAAAATCAAGAGAGTACAAGGGACTTTCTTCAGATGGATTTAAGATCACGGCGCGCTTTGAGTCTGACCCGAAAGAAAAGCTTTTCGGCATGGGACAGTACCAGATGCCTATCCTTGACCTTAAAGGCTCTGTTCTTCCTCTTGAACAGAGAAACTCACAGGTAAGCGTTCCTTTTGTTGTTTCAAGCAAGGGTTACGGTATGCTCTGGAATAACCCTGCAACAGGCGAAGCGGCATTTGGCACAAATATTACCAAGTGGATCGCCGACGAAAGCGATATGTTGGATTACTGGATCACTGCTGATGACACTCCTGCCGAGATCGTGACAAACTACACCGAGTGCGTTGGACGTGCCCCCGTTATGAGCAGGGATTATCTCGGTTTATGGCAGTGCAAGCTCCGTTACCGTACACCCGATGAGGTGCTTGAGGTTGCAAGAAGATACAAAGAGCTGGGCATAAAGCTTGACGTTATCGTTATTGACTTTTTCCACTGGCCGTATCAGGGCGACTGGAAATTTGACGAAAAATATTGGAGTAAAGACGCTGTAAAGGCTATGACAGACGAGCTTCATTCAATGGGAACAAAGGTCATGGTTTCCGTATGGCCTTCCGTAGACAAGAGAAGCGAAAACTACTACGAAATGGAGCAGAAGGCTCTTATAAGCACAACCGATGTAGGCTCTATCCAGACATATGATTATGAAGGCGACTGCGGAACTGTTGACTTCTTCAATCCCGAGGCTCAGGAATTTGTATGGGGCAGGTGCAAGAAGAATTACCGTGATTGGGGCATTGACCTTTTCTGGCTTGATAATGCAGAGCCTGACAGCACAACATATGATTTTGACAACTACCGTTACTATACGGGCAGAGGCTCTAAGGTAGGCTGTGAGTATCCTAAAAAGTATGCCGAGGCTTTCTGGAACGGGCAGGAAGCAATGGGCGACAAGGAAGCGGTAAACCTTTGCCGTTCGGCATGGGTGGGCAGCCAGAAGTATAGGATCCTCGTTTGGACAGGCGATGTTCAGTCGAATTTCGAGTCCTTTAAAGATCAGGTCATTGCAGGTCAGAATATGGGTCTTGCAGGTATTCCTTGGTGGACAA
>CAZGAZ010000046.1:0-26902 GCA_964523835.1 uncultured Ruminococcus sp. | reverse complement strand
GGTTTTTTGTACCCTTTTTTCGATTTTTAGCCCATTTTACTATTTTCAAACTTTTACCTCCCGCTAATCTGTTGTTCGCACCAAAGGTACGTTGAAACTTAGGGGTTTACCACTGACTTTCAAACTTTTACCTCCCGCTAATTAGTCTTTCGCACCAAAGGTACTCTGAAACATAGGGGTTTACCGTTGGCTTTCAAACTGTCACCGACCTTTTGGAAAATGCCTGTTTTTATGAATGCAGGCATTCTATGAATGCCATCCTTTGGGGACGAAAATTTCCTTGAAAATATTTATGGCATAATCGTCGCTCATGCCCGAAATATAGTCGCAGACCGCCCTTTCCTTGGAGTATCTTTCCATTATTTTCACATACTCCTCCGACATTTTTTCGGGGTATTTATAATAATATCTGAACAGCTTTTCCACCAGCATTTCCGCCTTGGAATCCTCCGCCTTGGCAATGCTGTTGTTGTAAACATTTGCGAAAAGATATTTCCGCAGCGCATCGTGAGCCGCCTGTATTTCAGGCTCCATGCGAATATCGGAAGCCCCGTTTTTCACAACCGAGCAAATAAGAGTGGTTATCCTCTCGCTTTTTGAATGCCCTAAAACGTCCGTAACGTCCCTCGGCAGCATATCCTCCGTCAATACCCCCGCCCTTATGGAATCGTCTATATCATGGTTTATGTAAGCGATCTTATCCGCCAGCCGCACAATGTAGCCCTCTTTTGTGACAGCCACCTTGTCCGTATGGCAGGCAATGCCGTTTTTCACCTCAAAGGTAAGATTCAGCCCCTCGCCGCCCTTTTCTATGTAATCCACCACCCGCACGCTTTGCAGACAGTGGCGGAATCCCCCAGAGCAGATGTCGTTGAGCACCCTCTCGCCCGTGTGCCCGAAAGGAGCATGCCCCAGATCGTGCCCCAAAGCAATGGCCTCCGTTAAGTCCTCATTCAGCTTCAGCGCACGTGCAATAGTCCTTGCTATCTGCGAGACCTCCAGCGAATGGGTAAGCCTTGTTCTGTAATGATCCCCCACAGGGTCAAGAAAAACCTGGGTCTTGTGCTTTAGCCTGCGAAAGGCGTTGGAGTGGAGTATCCTGTCCCTGTCCCGCTGAAATTCCGTGCGCATGGGGCATTTAGCCTCCGGCTTTTTTCGCCTGCTGTTTTTGGAAAGGCACGCTTCCTCGCAAAGAGTACCCATTTCCAGCATTTCAAGCTCTTCTCTTACGGTCATATAGCTGTGACCCCCTTGAATTTAATTAATAATTAACAGTTAATAATTAATAATGATACGGCTGCCGTTTTTCTCCGCTTGTGGAGGAGGAGAATTTTGAACGGCATTTTCAGTATTTTGATATAAACATTTGTGTACCGAACATATTACGATAATATTTACAGAATATTTACAAACTTTATCGTGTGCAAGATTCGCTTGCCTGTGTTGATTTTCCTTACCGCATACAAAAAATTCTCTTTTAATATAAATACTTAAAAAAAGTCGAATTTCCTTTTTTTAAACCGCAACTTTGTATACCTGCACAAATTTACGCAAAATTCTCAAAGGATAATTTGCCTTTTTGCACAATAACATTCCCGCAGCATATATCCACAATTTCCTTTTCAAAGGGCAGAACATCCCCCTCGGGGCAAATAAGAGAAATTTTCACATCAGCCCCGAAATCCGTGTCCGTGACCTTTACTGGGAATTTCGGCAGCATGGCGGAAAGCTTTCCGTAAAGATTGTAGTCGGCAGTTATCGTCATAGGATAGCAGCTTTTCATTACCTTGTGCACTCCCGCATCCACAGCAATTTTCGCCGCCTTGGAGTACGCACGCACAAGTCCGCCGCCTCCCAGCAGAATCCCCCCGAAATACCTCGTCACCACGCAGCAAACGTCCGTCAGCCCCTCTTTTCTCAGAACCTCAAATACAGGCACTCCCGCCGTCCCCTGCGGTTCGCCGTCGTCGCTGTACCGTGTAATGCTGCCCTCCCGCAGTATATAGGCGTAAACATTGTGAGTGGCCTTTCTGTGGCGGGCTTTTATCTCATTTATAAAGCTCACCGCTGCTTCGTCTGTCTCCGCATGGCTTATATATCCGATAAATCTCGACTTCTTCTCGGTAAATTCCGCCTCGGAAAAACCCTCAAGTGTAATGTAATCCGATAGGGGCATTTTTTTCCCTCCCGCTGATTTTTTGTTCGCACCAAAGATACTTTGAAACTTAGGGGTTATTCCCTCTATGTTTCAAACTTATCCCTCCCAAAATCAACCGTTCCGCCGTTCCATAAATATCCTGTACAGCGCAAATGCCGCATTGCCCGGTGCGTCGGGAAAAAGGGTCCTGACCACATCCTCCGCCCTTGTCCACTCTGCGGAATCAACCTCGGCGGACAGCTTCAGCGGCGCTTTCTTCGCCCTGCCTATAAAGCCATGCATAAGCAGATCGCTTTTGGCGAACCAGTATGTGCCGCCGTATTCAAGAGACTTCAAAGTTATCCCGATCTCCTCTTTTACCTCCCGCAAAGCCGCTTCCTCGGCGCTTTCGCCGGGACTTATGTACCCGGAAACGAAGGAAGTGTACTTGTCGGACATATATCCCTGCCGCAGCAGCGCAATTTCGTCAAATTCATTTGCCACAAGCACTATTGAGCAGCTGCCGAAGCTGTCGAACCAATATTTTCCGCAGCCCTCGCAGAACGGAACATTTCCGTCGTCTCCCGCATTTTTCATTTTCAGCTCCCTGCCGCACAGGGGACAGAACCTGTAACGCATATTCCCACCGCCTTTTCAAGGTGAAATTTCCCCATAATAACCGAATTTCTCCTGCCTCCAAAACCGAATATATTTAATCTGATCCACTATCAAAATCCTTGGGTATTTTGTAAAACTTCTTTAAAAAGCTTTCTCTTGTACTGTCGTTTGCGAAAAATTCCCGCAAATCCTTCTCATTATTTTCGTTCGGCTCAATATACTGTTGTAAAAATATCTTTGTCAGATATAAATAATGTCCTTGTATAAGCCGATAATAATTGCTTTTAAAAAGGGTATACATCATTTCTACGGTTTGCTCATAAGTTTCTGTTTCATCATAGAATGATTTAATAAGAGGAAGCGTTGTATAGAATGCATTCGTATGCTCTTTTACTTTTTGTTCCATTGAATTCTCAAAATCAGCAATATCAATATTACAGCGGTCAAAAAACATAGCCTCTTTTTTAATTACTGTCTTGTTATGATTTTCGTGAACATTTTCAAAAAAATGCGTAAAAACAGACTTGTCTGTTCTCACATACACAGCTTTTTCCCCCGACAATTTCGGAACAAAGTCATAATTCCAGCCCCACTTAAAGCTTCCGCCCAAATCGGTTTGCTGAAATAAACTTAACACTCTGCGCCTATGTTTACAATAATCGTCCGCCCAAATGCGATTGCCGATATACCGCATTCCGAGTTCTTTTTCTATCAAAGGAGACAAAACCTCATCGAGAAAAATATTCCAGCCTGCCACCATAAGATCCCGCTCCGAATGCTTATCCTGATATTCCGGCAGCCAAGGATTGAACATATAGTTTTTATATTTTTCAAAATCCATTATAAACAACCTTCCTATATTTCCGGTCTGTGTGAGCTTATTCATTTACGAAAACAATGCCGGATTTTGCTTTTAGTGAGTGGGCTTATGCAAAGACCCAAAAAACCGCCTGCGCCATTTTTAAGCGCAGACGGTTTTGGGGTGCGGAAAAAATTACTTGTCCAGACCGAAACGCTTCTTGAAACGGTCAACACGTCCGCCGGTGTCAACGAGCTTCTGCTTGCCTGTGTAGAACGGGTGGCACTTTGAGCAGATCTCGACTCTGATGTTCTCCTTAGTGGAGCGGGTCTTGATCACATTACCGCAAGCGCAGGTAATGGTGGTTTCCACATAATTGGGATGGATACCCTCTTTCATGCTTTGCACCTTCTTTCGCTGTTTGTGGAAATGCCTTTGGCAGTTCCGTAATATTTATAACACAGCAGCCCATCACAGTACCTCGGACAGTAGTGCTATGGAATAATCACAAAATTAATTATATCATGTTTCGATTTTTTTTGCAAGTCCCGAATGTGATTTTGCGTAAATTTTATGTGAATACTTTGTTAACTTTTAGTAAATTATGTAAAAAGCAAGCGAGAACAGCTTTACACCGTTTCTGCTTGCTTGTTGATTTTACACAGCATGGAAGTTTTTCATCTTGCCTCCTGCTTCTTGCCTCTTACTTCTTTAAATTCGACATTAGAAACGAAGTGAAATCCGTTTCGGGCAAAGGCCTTGAAAAGTAATACCCCTGAATGAAATCCACCTTCATGGAGGAATATTTCTCCACCATTTCCTTGGTTTCAAGCCCCTCCGCCACGATCTCCAGCTTCATATCCTTTATCATTCTGACGGTATTTTCCAGAATGATAAGCATTTTCGGATTGTTCTCGTAGTCCGTAAAGGTCTTGTCCAGCTTGATTATTTTTAGAGGCAGCGTAACTATTCTCTGCATATTCGAGTAGCCCGTTCCGTAATCATCCAAAGAGAAGTAGATCCCCGCATCGGAAAGTATCTTCAGATTTTCCATAAGCACATTCTGCGCAAAGGAAGTGGCGGTCTCGGTGATCTCCAGATTTATGCACTTGGTGTCCACGCCGTAGCGGTTGATTATTTCCAGTACATTCCGTGCCAGACCGCTTTGCATACACTGAGCCACCGACAGATTCACTTCAATGTATTCCAGCCCGCATTCCTTGAATTCAGGTCCCGCAATGTATCTGCAAACCTCCTCCAGAACGAACGTGCCTATCTTGTGTATAGCTCCGTTTTTCTCCGCCACAGGGATAAACAGCTCGGGGGATATAAACCCGTGCTTTTCATCTTTAAGCCGCAAAAGCGCCTCCGCCGAGGTAAATCTTCCCTCGTTCACCGAGTATATCGGCTGGTAATATACCATAAAATTATGGTTTGCAAGAGCATTTTCGATTATTTCGTCCATCTCCTGCATAATGTCATAGTGCTTTTTCTCGAGAATTTCCGAAGCATAGGAAACATTCCCCGTAAAGGGCAGCTTTTTGTGGAAATCGCTGCCGAAGGCGTCCAGTGTAAGATAATCGTCCACATCATCCGGACAGTGCACTATGCACACATATGTAACAAGGCTTATCTCCATGCCGTTAAGGTCAAAGGATTCCTTCATACGCTTTGCAATATCGTCCGCAGCGGGCTTTATGTTGTCACCGTCAGGGTCGACCACTATGCGGAAGCAGCCGTTTTCCACATAATAAAGGCTTGCCTCCGTCCCGTGAGACTGGCAGATGTGCACCAGCTCCTCCGCTATCTGCCGCAGAAGCTCGCCCACACGCTCATATCCCAGTATCGTATGCACCGAAACATAGTTGGAAATGTTCATCATAATAATATCGCAGGGCTTGTGGTTGATGAACGCTCTTTTCATATCAGCCACATATTTGCCGTACCGCTCCAGTCCCGTTACAGGGTCCATAAATTCCTCGGGGCGGTGAATAGATATGGAAATAAGCATTATCCCCAAAGTGTACATAAATGTAGCCACACGCAGCTCATGGCTGAAGAACTGCCACACCTCCGCCAGAACTTCAGTGACAAAGATCACCGTAATAATGGACACCTGCATTTTTGAAAGGGTCTTTCTGTATCTTGCGATATACCAGAAAATATACACCACATAAAATGCCACCGCACCGTAAAGCGTTATAAACAAAGGTCCGTGAACATATTCATCCTTACTGTTGTAAAGGAATGTGCTTTCCGTAAAGGGAGTCGTCATCAGCAGCACGGCAATATATCCCAGCGGCACCAGGTGCATATACATATATACCTTGTTTTGCCGCAGTCTGAACATTGTATCGGTCAGCGAAATAACGTAAAACATAAACATAGGCGTTATCGCCACATGAATAAACAGATATATGCAATGGAGGAATATCATCAGCCCATGCGATTTGTGCGCATTGTCCGCAACAGCAGAGGCAGAATCCAGAATAGCAGCAGCAAAGTTCATGACCATGATACCGAGGAACAGCTTGTTCTGCCTGCCCCTTGTCATGCCCCTTATAAGCATGGACAGTATCAGCAGCAGCAGCACCGCAGCCGATGAATAATTCAGATAATTTATTTTAAACAATTGATGATTCACCTCTTAATGTACTGCCCTTTATTAAAGAGCGGCACGGAATATCATGCCTTACGCAATATCCTTTGCACAGCATTCTTGTCACGGCATTGCATCCGAATTGTGCAGTCAAAACAAAAATCCATTATTAATTATACAATTTTTTTGCAAAAATTACAATACACAATTCATACAAATTATTTGCCGCTTTTTTAACATATATGTAAAATTACGGAATATATATGTAAAAATATACATACCCTCTATATATTATTCCGATTCATTCACATCAGAAACATCCGACACAGCAGACACAGCCGACACAGCCAGCATAGCCATGACCCCGGGAGAATTCCAGTAAATGGCGACCTCATTGAGGGAATAGCTTCCCGCAGCGTCCGCATAGCATTTCATAGGGGGCGTGCCCTCAGGGATAAGCGCCTTTGCAGGCCCGTCGCAGGGATTGCCGTTTGCCCCGCCCGCAACGAATCCGGGAATGCATTCCTCTATCCCGTCCGCATAAGCAGGCCGCAGATGAGGGTCGCTGCAGCAGAATTCCCCCTGTCCCGTAACATAGCTGTACCCCAGAGCGTTTACTCCCATAATACAGTGTATCTGCCCCAGAGCGTATTCACTGTATTCGTCCTTTCCCGAGAAAAAGTCCGCTATCTTAAATACCATGCACCGCTTTAATATCTCCATGCTGCTGCCCCAGTGGTAATCGGGCACGCCCATGGCAACTCCGTAGCCGCATTTATCTGATATTTTCTTTAAATAAGCCGCCCTGTCCGTGAACGCCTCAATAAGCTTTGTCCGCAGGGAGGGGTCGGTCTTGTGCGGACAAAGCAGATACGCCAGCGAACCCTGCCCGCCGATCTGCTCATACCCTAAAAACGTTAACGGGAACTGCTTTTGCAAAGCTTTTTTGATTTCCTCATGATATTTTTCCTCTCCCGTCAGCGCATACATTTCCGCCGCCGCCCAGTAGCGGTTTGAGTAATCGTCCCTCTCGCCGTAGCCCCCCGTGCCGCAGCCCTCGGGATTGTCAAAGCCCGTAAATTTCGGGTTTTCCTCCAGCCATTTGTAAGCCGCCAGCGCAGCGCATTTCAGCCTCCCGGCAAATTCGCCGTCATATTCCCTGTAAATTCCCGCCGCCAGCGCACATACCGCCGCCATATCCGCAGTCGCCATTGATGAAACGGGGAAAATATACAGCTGCTCCTTGTCCTCCTCGGGCATTATAAAGGGAGCGTGATTTGCGGTCGTCACCTTGTGGTAAGCCCCGCCCTCGGGGGACTGCATTTTCATCAGCCATTCCAGTTCATATCTGCACTCGCTCAGCAGATCGGGCATACCGTTTCCGCTTTCGGGTATTCCCGAAGCCAGAGCCTTTGCCGCCTTCGGGTACATCTTGAAGCCGTACAGCAAATGAGAAAGCGCACAAGCCGCCGCCGTCACATACCGCCCGTAATCTCCTGCGTCATGCCAGCCGCCGCTCACATCAATGGAGACATCCCTATCCTCCCATAACACAGCCTTCTGAGTGTGGCAGGGCGCATGAGCGAACCTCCCCGCAAATTCCTCTGTCAGTCCGCAGCCGCACCGCAAGTAATAGAACGCCTTTAACAAACTCTCCGAAAGCCCCTTGTAAACGTCCCCTGCGATCCTGAAGCTTGCCGACTTTTCGCCTCCCGCCGTTATCCTGTAACAGCCTTCGTCCTTAACCTCGGAAAAATCGGCAATATATACCTCATCACCCGACGGCTCATCAAATCCGAAATATTCCGTTTTCCCCGTAAAGACAACATCTCCCTCGCCCTTTACAACCGAAAATTCGCTGCACTTAAAAGGAATAACAGCCCTTTTCCTTGCCTCGGGAAAATACCCTGCCTGATCGGCGAAAATCCCGAAAGGGCATTTTGCAGCGTCCCTGTCTTTAATATTGTAATCCATAAAAAACCCAACTTTCCTTTTTATTTTTCCGAACCCGCCGCCCTGTTGCTCCCAAGCCCTTAAAGCAGCGCTTTCTAAAATTATTTCCGATTCCTCATGCCATGCTTTATGATCCACTCCTGCGCCTTGCCGCTGCCTCCTGAGCGCCATTTTTCTATAATAAATTCCGCCTTTTCGGGAGCGTCCTTAAACAGATCGTTCAGATTGTTTCCCACGCTTTTCTGCACGAATTTTTCCGGATCGTCCTTTAAATTCGTGAGTATCTCGGTGTACCTCTCAAATTCCTCCAGCGCAGCATATAACTTTGGCGACCAGGGCAGCCTCGTCCGCACACCCTCGCTTGCCAGCCTGCGCACATGAACGCTCTCGTCCCTTGTCCATAAAATAAGCTCGTCCATTACCTTTGCGGGATTTCCTTTAAGCAGCGGACGTATGGCATATTCCCCTGTAAACCGCTTTGTCAGCTCCTTTAAAAATTCCAGTGAAAGCTCCCTGTCCTCATTCCCATGCCTCTCCACATACCGCCCTGCAGGCCAAAGCCACCAGCCGTATGTAAACATTCCCTCCGCCCCGGGCAGTTCATCTCCCAGAATATCGAAAAGCGTGCCTATATTTTTCCCGTAATCATCCCCCAAAGCCGCTTCCATAGCGTCCGTAATGCAGTCCAGCCTCGGGAATAATTCCTTTCCGTCAAGCTTTCCTTTGACTGCTCCGCAAAAGGCTTTCACATCAAACCCCGCCCTTGCGCCCGCAAGCTTTTCCCCGAACTCCCTGACATAATTTTCGTCATAGTAATCCTTGTATTTCAAAGTCCCAACTCCTTTTTTTATGCGCCCCGTTTACAGCGGATAATTTCACATTATCACAGCCTTTTTATAAATCTCTTCTGCAATTTTTCCTCATCATATCCTGCCCTGCGGTAAAATTCATGCGCCCCCTCACGTGTTATCCCCGAATTAAGCCTGACGGAAATTATCCCATTCTCCCTTGCCCATTCCTCCGCACGGTCAAGAAGCGCCCTGCCAATGCCTTTCCTGCGGTTTTCCCCGCTTACCGCCAGCCCTAAAATGTTCCCCATTGTCTCAAAATAAAGCACATCATATTTTTCTATGTGTATGTATCCGAGCACCTGCTCATCTTCATTCACAGCCGCAAACACCGCCTCCCGCCCCGGGTCGATCCCCGCAAGCTTTGAGCGCACAAGCTCCTCTTTGCAAGGGTAGCCCAGATCCTCGCTGCTGATGCGGCATATCCCCTGTGAATCGGTTATCTTTGCAGTGCGTATTTTCATTTCTTTACCTCCCGCTGATTTTTCGTTCACACCAAAGGTGCGCTGAAGCTTAGGGGTTTACCGCTAACCTTCAAGCTTTCATCAGCTTCCTTTTTGAAAAGATTTTGGCGAATGCAGAACGGGTATCAATTTAAAGTTGTATTATTAATATTCTGTACAGCAGAGTGATCATAAATGCAGAATAGACCATAACAGGATTTGACAAAATCAAAATAAAGCCGATAATCTTTTTATTATTACGTAAATAAAAAATATCTGAAATTACGGTTAATAAAACAGGAAGAAACAAAGGCAAAATAAAAACACTTCCGGTCACAACATAATCAAAAACGACCCATGATAATACGCATAAAACCGTACATATGACCAAAACACACAGCTGTTTGGTAAATATATTGATCGAATCCCATTCGTAATAGTGTTTTTTAATTAATAAAATTGATATTACACTGCATAAGGTGAGCATAATGCAAATCATACTTTCAATATTATATGCAGATTCGTAAAAATACGCTTTCAAATGCAGCATATAATAACCGAAGCAGCCCAACAGGCTTATAAAAGGAAAAATTAATGCTAAAATAAATTTTTTTATTCTCATAAATCCTCCCCGAAATTTAGTAACTGAAATTAAAAAGGTTTACAAGATTAAAATTGTTAAAAATTAACAATAAACATTTTTTTGTATGTATATATAAATATTATCGTCAATTACGCAGCATTCTTTTGTACTTTCCAGATCGCATTCGTTAACAATATTCTTTCCGTAACGAACTATTATCTCATAACCGCTGTGAGAATTTCCGTAACTGACAATACCCAGACCCTCTATTGTGCCGGAATATCCTGCCTCAGCCCAGTGAGCGTGTTTTAAAACAATATCCCGCTGTTCCTGGTATTCTCCGCTGTGTTCTATTGTGAAAAACGTCGTATCATCATTAAGCAGCGAAACTTGATATTCAAAAAATTCATTATGCACATCCCGGGTCTCTTTTACATATTCACATACTTTATGAAAATAGTCCATAGCGGCATTATATTTTTTTAGTTCCCTTACCGAATAAATAACAAAGCAGACAAGCAGGAATACCGCAAGACTTGCAATAAGTGCAATAATTATTTTAAGGACAGTCCCGAATATCTTTTTCAATAATGTCATTGCTCATTCCTCCCTCATTTTATCGCTTTTTACGGAAACTGTCATATCTGCCTGTACAGGTTCGCACTTTAAGCCGTGAAAGTCTCAAAGCTTAAAATACCGTTAATTTCAAAAATATTACATAAATATTCAAAATAATTATACCATTAAAGGATATATATGTGATATAATTTTTGTATCGGAAAATTGTAAAAATCTATTCGCAGGAGCTTTATTGTAAAATTTACCGACAGGATTTGCGGACAAAATTTGTGGACAAAATTTGCGGACAAAACTTGTCCATTGCCGCATAAAAGCGCCGCCCGTGTATCTGTAACGGGGTGCGCAATGCAAACTTTAAGGAGAACGAAAATGCACTATCTTTTTGAACAAAGCAACATTCTGAACAACCCCATGGAATGCTTTGTTTTCGACGCCGCAAAGGAGGTTTTCCCCGTAAAACCCCATTGGCACTACTTTGCCGAGATAATTTTTATGCTCGAGGGCTGCGCCCGGATGCGCCTTGATGAAAGCACGTTTATTGCCGAAAAGGGCAGCCTTGTCATATTTCACCCCAAATCCGTCCACGCCATTTACGCCGCCGATGGAGCGCCCCTGCGCTATGCTGTGATGAAGTTTGACATAGGAGGCTTTACCATGACCTCCGCCTATGCGCCGCCTTTCAAGAATATTTTCCGCCGTGCGCAGCTGGACGGAGCGCAGGTGTATTTTTCCCCCGAAATAGCCGAGGAAATGGGCTGCCCCGTGCTTTTCGAGAACTGCATAAAGGAGCTGGAGACCTACAGCTACGGCTTTGACCTGATGATAAAAGCGGATATTTACCGTCTGCTTATGAGTATCGTCCGCTGCTGGCGGGAGGACGGACTTTCCATAGAAGCATGCGCTTTCGAGGAGGACGGCGCAGACATTGACGGCGCTACCGAGTACATAGATTCCCTTATGAGCGAGAACATAAAGGTCGCCGAAATAGCGGGGCATTTCAATATGAGCTATTCCTGCTTTGCCAAGAAATTCCGAGGGCTTTACGGCATGACGTGCAAGGAGTACATCGAGCGTATGCGCATATACAAGGCGGAGGAGCTGCTGCTCTTCACCGACCATGACCTTAACTTTATCAGCCAGGAAACGGGCTTTTCCGATTGCAGCCACCTTATAAAAAGCTTCCGCAAGCTCCGTGGAATGACCCCCAAGCAATTCAGAAAGGCAAAGAAAAAGTGACGGCAACAGCTGCAATGGCAGCAATGGCGGCAATGACGGAAATTGCAGCAGCAGGGGAGCGGGCTTCACGAATCAGACCCGAAAGTGCATATGCAAAAAATTGTAAAAATTAATTTCCGCACGGGAAATTCCCCTTACAGAAACCGTTCATCCGCAGACTGCCTCGGAAAAATTCTGCCCCGTTTTGCAGTTTTACAAGATCACATCGGAACCTGTCCATAATAAAATTATATCACAGATCCCTTGATTTGTCAATAGCTTATTTGTAAATTTTATTGCTTTTCGCAAATTTTGGCGTTTTGCACAAAAATAAGGACTGCCGTAAAAGACAGTCCCTTGTTTTTAATTAGTTAAATTATTAAAATGAATTTTTGGGCTTTTTAATTTTTGGCGGGTTTAATCCAAAATTTCCGATAACAGAGAATTTTTGTTATCGGGGGCAACTCTATAACAAGCGGTTAATTATTATTTAAAACATACTGTATGAAATCGTCATTCAACTTTAAATTGTAATTTTCAACATAATAAATTAAATCGTTTGTCCAACGGAACACGCCGTCCGATATTATTGTACGTGTTCCTATTGTTTTCCCACTTATAATATCACGTGCTAAACCGCAAACACATTTTGTTTCACCATGTGTTTTCATGTAATTAATCAAATCATTTTGATACTTATCAGGAGTATCGGAAAAATGCTTAATAATACTATCTGCATTAGGCGCTCCAAATTCTGAATAATTAAATAATGTATTCATAACATTGCTCCTTTTTATGCTGCTGCATAGCTTTCCGAAATAAATGTCTCACTTTAGAAAAGTATAGTTTTCTATTTTTATTATATCACCGTTTCCGTTATTTGTCAATCCCGGGACCATACATTTAGCCGTTTCCTCCTTCATTATCACCTGACGCAGCAACATCAACCGTATACCTCTCCGAAATGTCTGCCATAAGTGCTTTTCGGACACATTTACAACAGCACCCGATTGTCGTCATTTTGTAAAATGTAAACAAATTACGAACTTTTTAAAACCCTCTTGACAAACCCTTGCAAATGTGCTAAACTGATAAATGTAAATATTTTTAAATGCGATGACGGGATATAAAACCGCAGTTCATTTTCAGAGAGCCGCCGTGTGGTGCGAGGCGGTATTGTAAGCGGATAATAGCTCCTCCCCGAGCATTCGGCCGAACGTAAGTGCAATAATGCATACTTATTATTAAGCTTGAACGGGTTCTCCCGTTACAGAGAGGCGCATTGTTGGATGCGGTTGAGGTCGTCGGAGTGATCCGGCGGTGAATAAGAGTGGTAACACGGGTCTGCGCTCGTCTCTTTAAGGCTGTCAGAGGCTTTATTGAGGCGTTTTTTGTTGCCCGGACATAAAGGAGGCGAGGGTAATGCTATCGGAGCTATGCAGATATGCGGCGGTCTGCTGCGGTTTGCGGGTAATATTGCCCGAAGGACCGGCGGAAATTCCGGCAGACCGGCAGATTTAAGTTTCGGAAATAAGAGGTCATGAGCATTGACCGTATGAAAATTTATTAAACGGAGGAAATTTATTATGAACGCTTCAAAGTACACAAGAGGTTATTTTATGCCGCCCGTAAAGTGCATGAAATGGGCGGAGAAGGAGTATATCGACCATGCTCCCCAGTGGTGCTCGGTTGACCTGAGGGACGGCAATCAGGCGCTCATCACCCCCATGAGCCTGGAGGAAAAGCTGGAGTTCTTCACAAAGCTGGTCGAGATAGGCTTTAAGGATATCGAGGTGGGTTTCCCCGCCGCTTCGGACACGGAGTATGAATTCTGCCGCACTCTTATCGAAAAAAATATGATCCCCGATGATGTGAGGATACAGGTGCTGACCCAGTCAAGGGAGCATATAATCAAGCGCACATTCGAGGCGATAAAGGGCTGCAAAAACGCTATCGTTCACCTGTACAACTCCACTTCAAAGGCGCAGCGTGAGCAGGTTTTCCGCAAGGATAAAGAGGGGATAATCGAGATCGCCGTCACGGGAGCCCGGCTTTGTGAAAAGTTCAGGCAGGAAGCCCAGGGCAATATTTATTTTGAATATTCCCCCGAAAGCTTCACGGGTACAGAGCCCGAATTTGCCCTGGAGATATGCAACCGTGTTATCGACATATGGAAGCCCACTCCCGAAAGAAAGGTAATTATAAATCTGCCTGTTACCGTGGAACTGTCCATGCCCCATGTGTACGCTTCACAGATCGAATATATGAGCGACAATCTGCATGACCGTGAGAATATTGTTATTTCTCTTCACCCTCACAATGACCGTGGCTGCGGCGTTGCGGACGCTGAAATGGGTCTGCTGGCAGGGGGCGACAGGATAGAGGGGACATGCTTTGGCAACGGCGAGCGTACGGGTAATGTGGACGTGGTGACTTTGGCTATGAATATGTATTCACAGGGCGTCGAGCCGAACCTCGATTTTTCGGATATGCAGTCGCTGGTGGACATTTACGAGAGAGTCACACGTATGAAGGTAAACGAGCGCACCCCTTATGCGGGCAGACTGGTGTTTGCGGCATTTTCCGGCTCTCATCAGGACGCTATTGCAAAGGGTATGAAGTGGCGTGAGGAAAAAGGCACAGACCACTGGAACGTGCCCTATCTGCCCATTGACCCCAAGGACGTGGGCAGAGAGTACGAAACGGACGTTATCCGTATCAACTCCCAGTCGGGCAAGGGCGGTATCGGCTATATTATGCAGACTATGTACGGCATAGATATGCCCCCGAAAATGCGGGACGATCTGAGAGTGGCGGTCAAGGAGGTTTCCGACCGCAGCCACAAGGAGCTTATGCCTCCCGAGATAAAGGACATTTTCGACAAAAAGTATGTGAATATCGAGACTGCCTTTAAGATAGACGAGGCGCACTTCAGACAGAACGGCGGCAGCATTACGGCGACCGTGACCGTGCACAAGGGCGATAAGATCGTGTGCAGAGAAGCCGAGGGCAACGGCAGGCTTGACGCTGTTTCCAACGCCGTAAAGGACAGTCTGGGGATATCCTACAAGCTTGTGACCTACTCAGAGCACGCTCTCGAGACCTCTTCCCAGGCAAGGGCTGCGGCGTATGTGGGCATTGAGACCGATGACGGCGTATTCTGGGGCGTGGGCATAAAGCCTGATATTATCGACGCTTCGGTGGAGGCACTGGTGTCGGCGGTGAATAACAGCGGGCTTGTTTAAGGCTTAAAATTATACTGTTTTTGTATTTCATTAAAATTTTATTAGAAATTGCCGGGTCTACTTGACAGACACCCTCGGAATGTTGTATAATATATATGAATGGTCATAATTTTGCGGGTGATCTTGTTTACACGTTAACACGTTGGCATGGTTTATCTGACAGCCGGTATGATAAGATCACCGGCAGACTTTTATAAATCGCAGGAAGGGGGCGGCAATTCAGACTTATGTTTTCCGGAGCGGACATAAAGGTCGAAAGGATTTCGGCTGATATTAAAAATTTGGCGGCGGACCTGGCCGAGGAGCATTCGGTGCGGCTTTATTCAAGAGGAGGGCATTTTTCTCCCCGTGAAATGCTGGGGGTATATTTTATGCTCATCTACGGCTGTACCGAGGCAGACAGCTACACCAATTTCCTTTACGGGTTAAAGGAGGACATTAAAAAGCAGGCTCGTCCCTTTGCCCTTATAGATTCGCCTCTTGACGAGCCCGACAGCAGGGCAGGGGCGGTGTTTGCCTCCATAGACAGAAGCAGCCCCGGGTCGGTCATTTCGGGACTGTGCATGAATATTGAAATAAGGGGCGGCAGTATCGGCAGGGAGCGGACTATCCTTTGCCAGAGGGCTTTGGGCGAGATGCTTTCAAGTATGAAGCAGCTTTCAAGTATGAAAATGGACGTGTTCGACATTGGAGTGTCACTGGTCACAAAGCTCAATATGATAGCAAACGCCATAGGCGCAGGGCAAAGCGAGAAGATACCAATACTGCTCTATTACGGCAACCCTGTGGCGGGAGACGTGCTTTTCCTTTGTTATGCAATGCGGTGCGGCTTTGACGTTATCTGCATAAGCCCCGATAAGGGCGCAGAAAAGATATTCGGTATGTGTCCCTTTGCGGCGGATATCCAAAAGGAGGAATTTCCTTATTCGGGGGATATTATCCCATACCCTGTCAGACCCGTTAAAACAAAGATCGCTACTGTTGCCTACAATGCCGAACGTGAGCTGGACACTATGCTTTACGGCGGCGATACCATGTTCCGTGACAGGCAGTTCAAGAAAATGGATTCGGCGGTGCTTAAAACAACCATGGATGAGGTTTTCATTTTGTGGGAGCAGGCGGCGAAATTCCGTGCGGGCTTTAACGTTCGTGGGGACAGGGTAACGGTTCCCACGATATTCGCAAAGCTTTCGGGAGCGGATAACGGGGACGTCAAGGCCTACTGGGATATGGTGGAGGATCTGCTGACCCCGGATACTATCATCCATAACAAATCCGCCGTGCCCGGCAAGGACCTTTCGGCGGCTGTTACAAGAGCCTATGCCCCATTCAGGGACAGCGACGGAATGCTTATGAAAGACAGGCTCATGCATTCCTCCCTTAACCCTTACGGTTATCTTCCTACCGAGCTTCAGGCGCATATTTTCGAGAAGATGGAGGCTATGATAAGAGACGGACTTTTTGTTACGGGAAATCCCCTTGAAGAATATGATTATGCGGTTTTCTCGGGGCTTACTCTTAACAAGCGGGTATTGCAGCTTTTGCAGCAGTATGATTATACAAAGGAAGTTCCCAAGTTCATAGTGGTGGACGCTGTGGAGACCATGTTCTCTAAGCTTGAATGCGCACAGCTTCTGATGATGAGTTACCTGGGGTTTGACGTACTTATTCTTTCCCCCTGCGGGTACAGGGATATTGAGGTGTTTGTTTCGGACAGAGCCTTTGAGATACACACCTTCAATGATTTTGTCTACAATGTAAAGGTCCCCTCCTTTTCCATTCCCTCAGAAGCGAAGGCTAAGAGGAAAAAAGGCGGACTTTTCGGAAATTTATTTAATAAGAAAGGACGATGAAAAATGGCATTGCAATTTACGCCCTCCGATGAGAAAAAGTCGGATATCATTGATGTGACCACCACTGTCAAGGAGGAGGAAAAAAATCTTAACCTTAACATTTCCGCTCCTCAGACCTACTCCATAATCGACACAAAGGAGGAGCTTACAAAGGAGCTGGTCTCCAGCGATGAGATCGACAAGCTGGTAAGCACTATCAATGCCAACGACCCCAACTCCATTGTGACCTTCGGAAACGAGGTTGCCGAGGAAATTTCCAAGGCCTCCGATCAGGTGCTGAACTCTATGAATATGTCACAGCTGGATGATTCCAGCGCCATGCTTCAGGCGCTTGCGGAGGTCATGGAGCAGTTTGACGCAAAGGAGCTTTGCGAGGAAAAGAAAGGGCTTTTTGCCAACATCAGAAAGCAGCTTGACAAGATTCTTGCCAAGTATCACACTATGGGCGAGAGCGTGGACAAGATATATGTTCAGCTCAAGCAGTACGAGTCGGAGATACAGCAGTCCAATGTGAAGCTCGAGACTATGTACAATGCCAATATTGACTACTACAAGCAGCTGCTCAAATATATAATGGCAGGGGAGCAGGCCTGCAAGGAGCTGGACGCTTACATTGAGGATTTCAGGCAGAAAGCCCAGGCAAATCCCGATTCGGGCACTACGGCTATGGACCTGCAGACCCTGGAGCAGACCCGCTCTATCATGGAGCAGAGGGTAATGGACCTGAAAATTGCGGAGAATGTGGCAATGCAGACTGTGCCTATGCTCAAGACCATGGAATTTTCCAATGTTAATCTTATCAGAAAGATAAATTCCGCATTTATCATCACCATGCCCGTGTTCAAGCAGTCGCTGGCGCAGGCGGTAATGCTCAAAAGGCAGAGGATACAGGCGGAGTCCCTTAAAGCCCTTGACGACAAGACCAATGAACTGCTGCTGAAAAATGCGCAGAACACCGTTGACCAGTCCAAGATGACCGCAAGACTTGCAAACACCAGTTCCATTCAGGTGGAAACTCTGGAGAAAACCTGGGCTACCATTGTCAGCGGCATAGAGGAAACCAAGAAGATCCAGGACGAGGCAAGGGCAAAGCGTATTGAGGACAGCAAACGTCTTGAAAAGCTCAAAGAGGATTACAGAAGCAAAATGAACGGCTGAAATTAATTAATAATTAATAATGATCGACAGAGGCTTTTTATTGGCTTGAAATGAGATAAAAATTTTTGGGGGCGGCTTTTTACAGCCGTCTTCATTTGGGAATTTTCTTGCTTCTTGCCTCTGCCCGGGAAGGAATGATTTTATTATGGCAGCAACAGGACAGACTATGACCCAAAAGATTTTAGCGGCTCATGCGGGACTTGACAAGGTCACTGCGGGGCAGCTGATAAAATGCAAGCTGGATATGGTTCTCGGAAACGACGTTACCACTCCGGTTGCTATCAACGAGTTTGAAAAGGCAGGGTTTACAAGTGTATTTTCCAAGGATAAAATTTCCATGGTAATGGATCACTTTACTCCAAACAAGGACATAAAGTCCGCCGAAAATTCTCTCAAATGCCGCAGCTTTGCGGGGAAGTATGACATTACCCACTACTATGATGTGGGGGATATGGGCATTGAACACGCTCTTCTGCCCGAAAAAGGCATAGTTGCTTCGGGGGACTGCGTTATCGGGGCGGACAGCCACACCTGCACCTACGGTGCGCTGGGGGCTTTCTCCACAGGCGTGGGTTCGACGGATATGTGCGCCGGTATGGCAACTGGCGAGGCATGGTTCAAAGTGCCCTCCGCTCTTAAATTCAACATCACGGGAAAGCTGTCCGAATATGTTATGGGCAAGGACGTTATCCTGCATATTATCGGAATGATAGGGGTTGACGGGGCGCTGTACAAGTCTATGGAATTTTCGGGCGAGGGGCTTAAAAATCTTTCCATGGACGACCGCCTTTCCATGGCTAACATGGCGATCGAGGCAGGGGCGAAGAACGGAATTTTCGCTGTTGACGAGGTTACAAAGGCTTATCAGCAGGGGAGAGTAAGCCGTGAATACACAGTTTACGAGGCAGACCCCGACGCAGAATATGAGGCGGTCTATGATATTGACCTTTCAACAATAAAGCCGACGGTCTCGTTCCCTCATCTGCCCGAAAATACAAGGACGGCGGACAACTGGGGCGATGTGAAGATAGACCAGGCGGTTATCGGTTCATGCACCAACGGCAGACTGGAGGATATGGAAATGGCTGCACGGATTCTTGCCGGCAAGCATACTGCAAAGGGAGTCCGCTGCATAGTTATCCCCGCTACACAGAGCGTTTACCTGGAGTGCTGCAAGAGAGGCTGGACAGAAACCTTTATAAATGCGGGCTGCGCAGTTTCCACTCCCACCTGCGGGCCCTGCCTCGGCGGACATATGGGCATTCTTGCAAAGGGCGAGAGGGCTGTTGCCACTACAAACAGGAATTTTGTGGGCAGAATGGGTCATCCCGAGTCGGAGGTTTATCTTGCTTCTCCTGCGGTTGCAGCGGCTTCCGCAGTTACGGGAAAAATATCCGAGCCCTCGGAAATAATGTAAGAGTATCTGAATGCTATAGGTATTTCTCTGCCGCAGGCAGAGAAATACCGCCTACTCAATATTCGCTTTTAAGATAAGGAGGCTTTATCAAATGAAAGTTAAAGGCACGGTACACAAGTACGGCGACAATGTGGACACGGATGTTATAATCCCTGCACGTTACCTTAACACAGCCGATCACCAGGAGCTGGCTGCTCACTGCATGGAGGATATTGACATAGATTTTGTGAAGAACGTTTCAAGCGGCGACATTATGACCGCAGGGCAGAATTTCGGCTGCGGTTCATCAAGAGAGCACGCCCCCATTGCCATAAAGGCAAGCGGTATCTCCTGCGTTATTGCGGCAACCTTTGCAAGGATATTCTACCGCAACGCCATTAACATAGGGCTTCCCATTATGGAATGCCCCGAGGCGGCTGCGGATATCGAAAAGGGGAACGAGGTCGAGATCGACTTTGACACGGGGGTTATCACCAACATAACCAAGGGGCACAGCTATAAGGCGCAGCCCTTCCCCGATTTTATAAAGGAGATAATTGCAGAGGGCGGACTGCTGAATTCTCTGAAAAAATGAAAAGGAAATTTATGATATTTGCTGCAGCGATGGCATTTTTGCCGCTTATGCTCACGGGGTGCAGCGGCAATGATGAGGAAAGGTTATCCGAAAGCCTGACGGAAATGACCGATGTTCTGCCTGTGGAAGCTGTGAAGCCCGATGTGCTGGCGATAGACGGGTCAAGGTTTTTCCTTTCCGACAGTACGGAACATTTCCGCAGTGTTCTGGGGGACAGGGCATGGATAAGCGGTCCCGTGGATTTCGGCGACGCCCGTAATGACGAGTATATTGTATTTTGCCTTGATATGGAGTACTGCACTTATTTTTCTCCCAATTACGATAAAGAGGGTTTGGCGGAGAAGTTTGTAATGTACAACGGGCTTACGGGGGCTTCGGGAACGGAGGAGATCGCCGCCGTCCTCGGCAGCGGCTGCATAAGGGTTTCCGATGAGGAGGGTGAGCATTTTTTAGAAGTGTTCATAAATGGCAGCGAAATAGATTATTCGGACTACGACCTGTCGGGAACCTTTGACGAGGTTTTCGAGAGGGTGTTTGACGATTGCTATTACAATAAAATGGCAAGCGTGTACGATACAATGATAATTTACTGCTTTAACTGCTCACCCGAGGGAACGCCCGACAGCTCGGGCGGACATATTGCGGAGATTTACAAGGGCGCTCCCGAATAAAATGTGGGAGGCGCAAAATGGGCAAATTTTGCCCGCAAGTATTGCCTGCAAATATGAACTGATAAAAAATCCCCCTGCCATTGACAGGGGAAATATCACAAGTAAAAAATTTCAGCGAAAGGAACAAAAAATATGAACAAGAAAATTGCCGTAATAAAGGGCGACGGGATAGGCCCGGAGGTTGTGACGGAGGCTATGAAGGTGCTGGACAAGGTCGCCGGGAAATTCGGGCACACCTTCGAGTACGACGGACTGCTTATGGGAGGCTGCTCCATTGATGCAAACGGTGTGCCCCTTACGGACGAGACCATAGAGAGGGCTAAGGCTGCGGACGCTGTGCTTATGGGGTCTATCGGCGGCAATACCTCCACATCTCCCTGGTATAAGCTGCCTGCGGACAAGCGCCCCGAGGCAGGTCTTTTAAAGCTCAGAAAATCCCTTAATCTTTTTGCGAATCTGCGGCCTGCGGTGCTGTACAAGGAGCTTAAAGGCGCTTGCCCCTTAAAGGAGGAGATCGCCGACAGAGGCTTTGATATGATGATAATGCGTGAGCTTACGGGCGGGCTGTACTTCGGCGCAAGGGAAACAAAGGAAGTGGACGGCGTTGTTACTGCGGTGGACACTCTTACATACAGCGAGACCGAGATACGCAGAATAGCTGTCCGTGCCTTTGACATTGCCATGAAGCGGAGAAAAAAGGTAACGAGCGTTGACAAGGCGAATGTGCTGGACTCTTCAAGGCTTTGGAGAAAGGTCGTTGAGGAGGTCGCAAAGGATTATCCCGAAGTGACTTTGGAGCATATGCTGGTGGATAACTGCGCCATGCAGCTGGTAAAAGACCCTGCTCAGTTTGATGTGGTGCTGACGGAGAATATGTTCGGAGATATTCTTTCCGACGAGGCTTCCATGATAACGGGCTCTATAGGAATGCTTGCCTCCGCCAGTCTTAACGACACAAAGTTCGGGCTTTACGAGCCAAGCGGCGGTTCTGCTCCCGATATTGCGGGAATGAACAAGGCAAACCCCATTGCCACAATTCTTTCTGCGGCAATGCTTCTGAGGTATTCCTTTGATATGGACAAGGAGGCGGACGCTGTGGAAATGTCTGTCGCAAATGTTCTTTCCTCGGGGTACCGCACGGGGGATATTTTCACCGAGGGCGCAAAGCTTCTGTCCTGCTCGGAAATGGGCGATGTTATTGCCGAGGGTATATGATTAAGGTGATTTTTGCCTGTCCCGAATGAGGGAAAAATAATGCAGAACGAAACAAAGAGGCTAACGCAGCTTGAAAATTGCTTTAGCCTCTTTTTGATATATAAGGAAATGCTTATTCCTCGACCTGCTTGCCGAGGAACTGGGCAGCAGCCTGAATAAGGTTTTTCTGCACCTCCGTGGCTGTAGTGGCTTCGCCCGACTGGGGGGCAAGAAACGCCACAGCTCCGGTAACGTCTCCCGAAGAGAGAATCGGCGTGCAGGCGATTGCGGGTCTGTCTACGCCCTCAACGGGGAATACCTTGACATCATCGGAGGAAGAATAGATATAATTCTGGCGGTGCTCCAGAAATTCCTCCAACCCCTGGGAGACCCTGCGTTCGTTGAACTCCTTTTTGCCCACGCCCGCAACAGCCACCACATGATCCCGGTCAAAGACCACCGTGGGACAGTTGGCAAGCTTTGTCATTACCTCTGCCACCTGTGAGGCGGAGGCTGCCATTTCGTTTATTGCGGAGTATTTTTTGAATATTACCTCGCCGTCCGAGCTTGTGTATATTTCCAGAGGGTCGCCTTCACGTATCCTCATGGTCCTGCGGATCTCCTTGGGGATGACCACACGTCCCAGATCGTCGATCCGTCTAACTATACCGGTTGCTTTCATTTTTTATAACCATCCTTTCCGCCGCCGGTTTTTCCTGCGGCTTTGCCGGAATATTTCCGAATACTGCACATTTCGATTTTTTACGGCAGTATTTTTCTTTTGCTTTTTTATTTTTTCTCAGGGCAGGGGATAATATTCATATAAATTTGGTTTATACAGATTTTTCCGTCGGATGATTTTACGGTTTACCGGTACAGCGATTTAACGAATTAATGCAAGGCAACATTCCGAAAACGTTGACGTAATCGCTATTACTTTTTCCAGCGTTTTAAATTCGGGAAAAATTTCATCATTTCCGCTCTTGCTTCATCGGGTGTAAGGTTTGTCCCGTTTTCCTTGTTGATTTCATCAAGAATTTGCAGGTTGCTTTCGATCATTTCCTCCATTGTTTCATCTTTAGAAAAATGGCCGTCTGTCCAGCAGTATTTGCAATACTCGTGATTTTCGCTTCCGTCCGCATTTTTTCCGTATTCTTCGGGCTGCATTTTCATTCCGCAGCTTTGGCAATAATAAGTATCCATTTGATATCCTCCTGTAATTTCAATTGTATTGTTGTCCGGGTCTGTAAGATGAAAATAATGATATGTGGGATACGCTTCACGTATCTCGGTAACATGACCGATATCAAGCGCCTTTACCCGCTCATATTCCGTCATCAGATCCTCGACCCAGTAGTTCTGAACAAATTTATAGGGACTGTTAAGATCGGTGCAGTGCCCTATAAGATTGTCCTCGTTCATAAGCGCAATGCACTTGTTATCCACATAGAACTCTACAAATTTGTTTCCGCTGCGGCAGCGGTTATCTGCCTTTTGGTCAAGGAATTTTTCGTAAAATTCCACCGACCTTTCAAAATCCTTGACCACAAGATAAACGCTTCCCAAATGCAGGGGATTTTTCTTTTCCTCTGCCGCCTGCGGGTCTCTGAGCAAAAGAGTGTCCGTGGAAACGTCAAACAGCTCGCTCATTCTGATAATTTTGTCCACCTCGGGTACAGCCTGACCCATTTCCCATTTTGAAACGGACTGACGGGAAACGTCAAGCATTTCCGCAAGCCGCTCCTGCGTAAGGCCTTTCTGAATGCGAATGCGCTGTATTTGTTCGCCTATAGTCATTATGACCACCTCCATATACAGTATAGCATATTGTGCGTTTTTTTTCAACCAACCGAACTTGGAATTTTCGCAACCGCAGGTTGCGTCAGCGTGTCGCTGAACCCGCTCGCTAATTTAGATAGAGGCGTTATGTATTTGGCGGCACGGTAACTTTTCAATGCAAAGATTTAATAGAATAAACTTTTTTAACAGACTATCGCTACCGCAGGTTGCGGCGGAGTGATTTATTAAATAACTTGACAAATTTTTAATGGGTGGTATACTTAAATCAAGACAAAATTCCGCAAAGAGGTGATATTTATGGGGCAGCCGACTAAAAGGGAAGTTTCCGAAAAGCTTCTGCGTGTTATTGCGGGTGAACTATCACGGGATGAATTTCAAGATTGGGCGGAAAATTTTATTGTAAATGATGATAAATTTGAGGTTGACGATCATGACGCATGGGATTACCTTGTTTACGGCAGCGTAATGTGCGAAAGAGACCATACGGGAAATTACATATATTCAAATGGCGATATAAAAGACTTGATAAATGAATATGACAGGGATTTTTATACAAAAAATTTATTATCGGAGTGAAAATATGCGGAATATTTATGAAATGAATGAAAGCGAAAAGCTATTGCTTGACCTTGTAAATAAATACAATAACATTGAACGGTACCGTGAATTAACGCTTATTAAGGAGGATATTTTCCGCAGAGAATATTCCGAAGGAGGAGAGATTTATTTAAGGGGGATATATTGCCCGTTTATTTACCGACAGCTGCAGGATAAGAAAAAATTGGGAAATGCTGTTTCGTCAAAGGCAAAATATTTATATGAGTATGGATTTGATGTGGATAATGATCTGATATATTCCGCATATTCTGATGAAAGAGAGGAATTTATATTCGGTGAAAAAACTTTTTGTATCGGAATAGAATATCATAATTTTTACAAGACGGTCGAACGGGTCACAGTGTGTGATTATAAGGACGGGCTGCTTATGTCGGTAAACTCCGCAGCGGCGGGATTTAAGGCGGCGGAACGGTTTGCTTTGCTGTTTTACGGTGAAAAATATTCCTATAAAAACGGCTGTCTTGCGTTCATAGAGACTATAGATAAAAGAGGCTGTTATTATAAGCGCTATCATCGGAATTACAGCGTAAATGAGGATAAGCTGACGTATGTCGGGGAATGGACAACAAATTGAAATAGTTAAGGAGAATTAAATTGGGCATACATATCCTTGCGCTGATTTCAGGGGCATTGGGAATATATTTTATTATCTGCAACGGAATTATTTTTTGGCGGGTTTGGATAAAGAAAATACACAGTCCCTCGGTAATGCCTTTTCCGGGCGGCTTGCTTGCGGGGGCTGCGGTGCTGCTTGTGACAACGGGCGAATACCGTTTATTGTGCATTATTCCTATGCTGCTTGACTGGGGCTGCATTCCTGCGGTCATAAGATTTATATATTGTTTGATAAAAAAGCCGCAAATATTTAAGTGAAAAAACGGAGTTTAAAAATCTGGCAAAATTATTTAAAAATGCTGCCTTGACAAATGCCGCCAAAATAAGGTATAATATAATAAATAAATGAAAGGAGCCGGGGCAGGAAATTTCTGCCCTATAAAAAATGAGCGGAAGAAACAAAGAAAACGAAAACATCTCCCTGTTGGGGCAGGCAGGTGTAAAATATCCCGATAATTACGCCCCCGAGGTTCTGGAAACCTTTGAAAACAAGCATAAGGAAAACGACTATTTTGTAAAATTCAACTGGCCCGAATTTACCAGCCTTTGCCCTATAACGGGGCAGCCGGATTTTGCGGCAATATATATTTCCTACATTCCCGATATTAAAATGGTGGAGTCAAAATCTCTCAAGCTTTACCTTTTCAGCTTCCGAAATCACGGGGATTTTCACGAGGACTGCGTGAATATAATCATGAAAGACCTGATAAAGCTTATGGACCCCCGATATATCGAGGTCTGGGGGAAATTTACCCCACGGGGAGGCATATCTATCGACCCTTACTGCAACTACGGCAGAAAGGGCACAAAATACGATCAAATGGCGCAGCATCGGCTTTTGAATCATGATATGTATCCCGAAAAGGTGGATAACAGGTAAGTATATTTTTTCCGAAAGGGATTTGGAAAATGATCAGGGCTGTATTTACCGACTTTTACGGCACGCTTGTGCACGAGGACGGCGACATTGCAAAACAGATATGCAATGAGATATTTATCACGGGAAACGCTTTGGACAGTTCACAGATAGGCGAATACTGGCAGCGGGAATTTCAGGAGCTGACCGGGAAAGCTTTCGGCGAAAATTTTATGACCCAGCGGGAAATTGAACGGCTGTCGCTGATAAGGACGACAGAAAATTTTCATTCCTCTGCAAATGCGGAGGAATTAAGCGAAATGCTGTTTGCTCATTGGGTACGTCCCCCTGCTTTTGAGGACGCACGGGACTTTTTTGAGCATTCGCCGCTGCCTGCCTATATTGTGTCAAACATTGACAGGGCGGATTTGTTAAAGGCTATCGAATTTAACGGATTTGCCCCTGGGGGGATATTCACCAGTGAGGATGCCGGGGCATACAAGCCTAGGCGGGAATTGTTTGAGCTTGCCTTGAAAAGTATTGGCATAAATGCCGATGAGGCGGTGCATATGGGAGATTCGCTTGGCAGTGATGTAAAGGGAGCGATTGCTGCGGGAATAAATGCGGTGTGGCTGAACCGCAGCAGGCGGGAAGCGCCCGAGGGTATTGTTTCGGTTGAAAATCTGACAGGCTTATGGAACGTGAAGTTCTTTAAATAATGCCTTTTTAACAGGTTATGTTTACGAACGCTGCAATAGGTGATGTTTTTTATTTGGTAATATTTACATCGAGTTCACAGAATTTATACAAAAAATTCTTGAATTGCGGCTTGATATGTGGTATAATGAATAAGTCATTGAAAATAATGATGCAAATCTCCTTGTAAATTGGGAGAGGTGTCCGAGTGGTTTAAGGAGCCGGTCTTGAAAACCGGTGATCCCGCAAGGGACCGTGGGTTCGAATCCCACCCTCTCCGCCACTTATAAATATTAATTCTGGTTACCATTATGCAGAAGTACTCAAGTGGTGACGAGGCGCCCCTGCTAAGGGCGTAGGTCGGGTAACCGGCGCGAGGGTTCAAATCCCTCCTTCTGCGCCAAGAAAAACCCCGTAAGCATTGCGTTTGC
>CAZGAZ010000045.1:0-27729 GCA_964523835.1 uncultured Ruminococcus sp. | reverse complement strand
TGATCTCCGGCAGGCTGGCCTCCTTTTCCTCGATCTTGACCTTGCCGCTCTCGATACGGCTCATATCCAGCACATCGTTTATAAGGCTCAGCAGATGATTGCCCGAGGTCATTATCTTGCCCAGATAATTCCGTATCTGCTCCTTGTTGTCGATATGGGTAACGGCCAGGGAGGTGAATCCGATTATGGCGTTCATAGGGGTGCGGATATCGTGGGACATATTGTTGAGGAAGGTGGTTTTGGCGTTGTTCGCGTATTGAGCCTGCGCCAGCGCCTCCGCCAGAGCCTCCTTCTGCTCCTGTTCCTTGCGGATCATCTCGTCAATATTGCGGAATCCCGCAAGGATAAAGTCGTCATGCTCACGGTCGTTGTTTGAGACCTTTGAATATGTATACTGAAAATGGTGTATTTCATCGTTGTCCACTATGCGGTAGCTGCCAAAATATTCCTCATCCGACGCCAGCTTTTCCCTGACCTTATCCAGAGCAAGAGCCTCGGAAAGCTCCTGCCTGTCGTCTGGGTGGACACGGCTGCGGATATACTGTTCAAGAACAGGGGCATAGCTGTATTCCTCAGTGGAATCCTTTTTCAGTCCCTCGGTCACATAGCCCTCCAGCTTAATGATCCTGGCAGTGGCACGCTGTTCGTTTACTGCATAAACATTTGTATAGTCACGGCTGAGCGTTTCCACAATGGCAAGCTGTTCGCTCATTCTCCTGTTGGACTGTTCCGTTGCAAGCAGCAGCTTTTTATTCCACTGACCCCGCAGATAGAGCGCAATGATAACGCATACGATCAGGGCGAGCAGTAATGACGCCGCAAGCATTATCCCGGGATTTGCCCGCATATACTGCAAAACGGTCATATCGCCGATGGTATAGGAGGTGTATTTTGAAACCAGTTGATTGAGGGTGTCGTCCGACATCTGCTTGATACATTTATTAAGTATGGTTATAAGCTCATGATCCGTATTTTCGCTGACATACATACTGAATCCTGTGCTCATACCGTTCATCATGCTGTAATACAAAGAATCGGAGGGGTCATGGTTTACAAATAACTGTGCAGTATAGGCATACACATAAGCAGCGTCCGCCTCACGGTTCATAACTGCACGCATAGCCTCTTCTCCCGTAGGATAGCTGACAACAGTATACCCATCCAAAAATTCCCGTTCAATAAGCTCCATGCCCTGATTCTCCGACACGGCGATGATCCTGATGTCGCCGCTAAAATCATGTCTTGTAACCTTTGCCATTCTCGCTGTCATATAGCTATCCGTATTGAAGCCTCGGTAAACAGCGTTTTCAATAATGTCGTCGGTGCTGAAGCTGTCAATGACCACATTTACTCTGTTTGTGTCGGCAAGCTCGTGATAAGCGTCCTTGTCCCTCGGGGCAACAAGCTCATAGGGCAGTCCCGCCAGTTTCATGACCTCGTCAAAATAATCGGGCAGAATGCCCTTTAATTCCCCGTTCTCCGTATAGGAATAGGGCGCTCTGTCGCCCAGAGCGGTTACGGTGATAGTTTTCTCTCCCGAGATCACCTGCTGTATATACACTTTTTCACGCTCGGTAAAGGAAAGCGCAGAGGAATAGACAGGGCCGTAGTACCTGTAAAGCAGCTCATTTTTCCAGTCGCCCTCATTTATATCCATTTGCTCAATGGCGTAATTGATCTCATCAAGCAGCGCTGTATCGTCCTTTCTGACAATGGCGTAAAAATCGTCATCTTCAATAATATCCAGCGTTTTTTCGTTTTCTGCCTTTCTCAGGTCGCTGGAAAGTATTGCGTCAACATCTCCCTTTTGCAAGGCGGCTGCAAGACTGTCGGAATCGTCGTATTCCTTTACCTTATAGAAAAAGCCCTTTTCCTCCGCAAATTCCGCTAAGCTTTGATTCTGGCTGCTTCCCCCCAGCTGACCCACTGTCATTCCGTTGTAGGTTTTATAGTCGCCTCGGTGCAGCTGCATATTATCGACCTGTATTGAGAGAATGGTATTGTTTCTGCCTATAGGTAAGGAAAAGGCGAAAAGCTCTTCCCGCTCGGTGGTCCTGCGGGCGGAGGTAACCACATCTATCTCGCCGTTTTCCAGCATATCAAGCATATCGCTCCAGGAGCTGTCATAGCCTGTGTACTGGAAATTGAGCCGTGAATATTCGGAAACGAGGTTCAGAAATTCAATGCCGTATCCGGTAAGTCTGCCGTCCTCGTCTTTCATGTGATAGCCCTCAAAGCTGAAAATACCCGCTTTGACCGTTCTGTTATTGGACTGTGAATTATCAGCTGCCGTATCGGCCGCCGATTCGGCTATCGTATCGGCAAATGCCGCTGTCCTATCGGATAAAACAAGGATCAGGCATAATGTTAATGCCGCAATTTTTTTTATGAATATCATCATGTTGATCTTGATTGCAGTACGCACTTTTATTTTTCTCACAGTATTGCATTTCCTCGGTTTATCCTGCTTATATTTTGACATTTTCTGCATACTTTATCTCCCTATTCCGAACTGCCGTTTGCTAACAGTCCCGCAGATAGGCTGTTTTACGGCAATATTATATTTATATTTCTTTATGCATTTTTAACAAAAAAGTTTAAAATTCGGCATACGTGAAAAGCACTCTTTATAAAGGGTGCTTTTTGCTTATATTGAAGAATGTCCGCAGTAATTACCGCAGGAAAGCCCTTCCCGTAATGCTGTCGGGCCGTGGCCGTTACATTCTTTATTTATTATAACCGATTTGGTTTGTTTTGTCAATAGGTTATCTGACGTGTTTATTTGAATATGACAGGTTTTAATGTGTCCCATTATTCTCATTCGGTCGGGAAAATGGCTGATCGTAAAAAATAACGGCTTTTATCTGGGTGCACTCGGTTTTTGAAATGTTTTATGTATCCGCCAAGACCTCGGTAATATCCCTCTTTTCTTCACTTTCGACCGATTTTCCGTGGAACAGATTATCACTATTATGAAAGTAATGACAAAGATTGTAAAAGTATGCTTTTATGGTATGAGGATGGATATGCGTTTAGTATATACGCACATTTACCTAAAGACGAACTGGTTAAAATTGCCGAAAATATTGAAAAAATTTTTTAGGGTGGTAATATTATTATTACAAGTATGAACGAAAAGAACTATACAAAACATGGGTTGGACATTATAAGCCGAACTACTATCCGGCGTCAAGTAACAGCAAAGCTGTCGAAAAGGAAAAGACAGAGCAAATCGCAGGTATTCCCGCAGAAGATATCAGAAAGCTATGAAGGAAAATAATAACAACCTAAAATATTATACGGGGGTAAATTGGTGTGAAAACAATAAATCATGGCTTTTATGAAGGAGACCGGGCGTTGGTGAATTTCGAGATTTTCTCGGACCAATAAGCTTGCTGCGTCAAAACAAGATGAAAATAAGCGTAATGACATAAAGCAAGAATAAAAATATGGATGCTTATCGGCCCTATCTGATTGTTGTAATTGGATAGGCATTTTTATTTGCATATTATCGGCTTAAAGTTAAGAAGGATCCAAAAATTTTTTTAAATAAAGGGGCTTTTGTATGAAAAAACAAGAGCACTCAATCAGGAAATTAGAATGAGACACATAGGGACAGAAATATCAGAACAGGAGTTGAGTTTGAAGCAGTTATCGGAAGAATTTTTATGTGTTCCCGGGATTCTGACAAGAATGACATAAGGAAATGTGTGCTAAAAGTGATTCCATATATCTGAGATCGAGGATAACTTTTTGGGAAAAACTAAGGGCGAAGGTGTTGTTGAAAAGATAACGGGATACAGCGAAATAAATTGACTTGTTTTATTCTTTTCATATGCTGTGATTTCGTAAAATCCTGTTACTGTTAATAAATATATGCGGCTATGCAAAAAATGTGTTATGGCCAAAAAAAATTCGCAAAATTACATATTTTGCGAAAAAATACAAATGCCTTTTTCTATATTATAAAGCTTTATTTTTTCCTTGTCAATATAAAAAATCACCAAAAAATATAAATTAATTTTGAATTTTTGGTAAAAATGTCAAAAATAATGTTATAATAGTATTATATTTTGATAATAAATGATTCAAAATTTAATTCGATAACGATGGTTTATGCCGTCAAAAATAACGTCAAAAGGAGAATACAGTTATGTCAAAAAAAGGTATGAACATTTATAAAAGAAAGGATGGCCGCTGGGAGGGCAGATACAGGAACGGATATAAACCAAATCGGAAAATACGATATCGTTCTGTGTACGGAAAAAGTTATTCGGCTGTCAGAGATATGCTTGAAAAAAGGCAAAAAGAGGTCAACATTGGAATGATATTCAACAACTGCACGGTTGCTGATATTGCTCAGGCATGGATTGCGGATATAAAAAACAGGGTCAAGGCGTCCACTCTTGCCAATTATAAAATGAAGCTTACAAAGCACATTTTATCGGAATATGCGGGTATGAAATATGACAAGCTGACTGCTGAGGAAATCAACAGTTTCATTGAACGGAAATTTAAGGAAAACCTTTCGGCAAATTATATATCGGATATTATAGTGCTTATTAAAGCAATTGCAAAATTTGCAAATCGTCATTACGGTTATGTTAATAAGATAGAATATGTAACGATGCCAAAATGCTTTTCTAAAAGGTGCAATGAGCTGCTTTCGTCTGAGGATCAGAATCTATTAAGGAAGTATTTGATCGATAATCCGTCTTTGACCAATGTCGGCGTTCTTCTGACTATGACTACAGGGATACGAATAGGTGAATTATGTGCGCTTAAATGGGAGAATATAGATCTTAAGAAAAAGAATTTTACTGTGGTTCAGACAGTTCAGCGGGTTATGCTGCCGGACGGCGGAACAAAGCTGTCGGTAACAGCTCCTAAAAGTGCGGGGTCTAACAGAGTGATTCCTTTGCCGGATTTTATTATACCCTTGCTGACAAATCACATTTCGCACACGGACTGCTATCTTTTATCGGGAAGCAAAAAAATAATTGAGCCGAGGACAATGCAGTACCGGTTCAGGAACATTCTGAAAAGTACAGGATTACCCTGCGTCAGCTTTCACTCCCTTCGGCATATATTTGCTACAAATTGCATTGCCATTGGATTTGATGTTAAAACCTTATCCGAGATACTTGGTCACAGCTCGGTGAAAATAACTCTTGAATGCTATGTTCACTCCTCCGACGAACGAAAAAAATATTGTATGAAAATGCTTTCGGATAATTTGATGAACTGATTTTAAGCCGTAATTACAGCCGTCAGACGGATTCATTTCCTTTATATTTAACGCTTATTTTATGTTTTTTCGCAAAATATGTAAATTTGCGAAACATCAGAAGGAGAATCCGAAATGGGTAAAATACATACATCGGGGAAAAAACAGGTAAATATAAAAATGATTGTTTTTTTTACGGCGGTTATTATGGCGGCTGTAATTATTATGACACTTATAAATGCTTCCCGTATAGCCGGAATGGCTGTAGGTCAGACGTCGGCTTTGGAAACCAAAACCCTTGAAAATACATTCTCCGTCAGCGGCATTATTGAAAGCACTACGTTCAAGCAGGTATCGGCTAATCTTGCATATAACGTTGAGCGGGTGAGCGTTGAGGTCGGAGATAGGGTAAAGGCGGGGGATATTCTTGCTGTGCTCAATTCCGACGATCTGCAAAGACAGATAGTGGAGCAGCAGGCAAGTCTTGACAGTTCAAATATAAATACAGAGTATTCCCTGAGCAATGCAGAAAAGCGTTACAATGAAACAAAAGCCCAGATCGAGGACGGTTCTTATCCCGAGCTCCGCAGTGCAAAGCTTTCGCTTGACAATGCAGAAAGTAATCTTGCAAAGGCAAGAGACAATTTGGAAAATGCCAAGGAAAACAATGAAAATGCACAAAAACGTTATCGGGAAAAATCAGACCTTTCAGGCTCTGATAAACAAACAAGAATAAATTCCGCACAAAGAAATGCGGATTCCGCAAAGTATGAAATGGATTGTGCAAAGCAGGATTTTGACGAGGCTGTAAAAAAACGCAGCGAGGAGGATTACAGCAGCATCAAGGAACTGAAAAAAATATATGATGAAGCCAAAAAGGACTATGACAGGCGGTACAGCGCTGATAACGGAGAGGAAATATCGGCGGCAAGGTCCGAATATGAAAATGCGCTTTCTTCATATTCTTATGCAAATGCTTACGCTGCTGAAAATCCCACAGACGCAAACGCACGGGAAATTATGGAGAGCGCCGGTGCGCTGCTGTCGGAAAAAGAAGATAAATATAACAAACTGACTGAAAAATATAATGCGGAAAGAGTTGAAAATACGTATGAGAGCGCTATGACTGAGTATAACAGGGCTAAGGCAGAGATAGACGCTTCTCATGAGAATGCGGTCGAATCAGCCGAAAGGGCGTACAACAGAGCAAAATCAAATTATGACGCTGCTGCGGATACTTTGGAAAATGTGAAAAATGATATTGACGGCTCTTTGGACAGCTATAAGGATTCCGCAGATCGTGCCGCAAAGGAACAGGAGGATGCGGAAAAATTGCTTTCAGACGCCCAGAAGGCGGTCAATGAGGAAAAAAAGAATTATGAGATTGCCGAAAAAAATGCTCGCTCCGCTCTTACTTCGCTTAAGGCAGAGGCAGACAGGGAAAAGGTGCTGTCGGAAAATGATGCGGGACTTATTTCGCTGAAAATACTTAATGAAAAGCTTGATGACTGCGTTATAACCGCACCCTGCGACGGCACTGTGACTGCAGTTTATGCTGTTCCCGGTGCGCCTGCTTCAGGTACACTGTTTCTGATTGAGAACACCGATGAGCTTAAAATGACTGCTGTTATCAGGGAATATAATATTACGGATATTTACGAGGGTTTAAATGTTACCGTATCTATACCCTCTATGAATAATATGGAATTTGACGGAGTGCTGAATAAAATCGCACCCGCAGGCGTAAAGGGCGCTGACGGCAAAAGCGACGGAACAGCTTCTTTTAACGTTGAAATCCTTATTAACGATACAAAGGATTCGGGTGTGCTTATAGGCATGACAAGCAAATGCACGGCTGTTATCGGAAAAAAGGAAAACGTTATAGCGGTGGGATATGACGCTGTTGTAGATGACGAAAACGGAGACAGCTATATTTATACGTATGATATGGTGGACGGTGAGGATCATCTGGCTGTTGTACGAAGAATCCCTGTGGAGCTCGGTTTTGAAACAGATGCGGAGATCGAGATATCTTCGCCGGAAATAAGCGAGGGTATGCAGATAATCACCAATACGGCTGATATGTCAGAGGGCGATACTGTGCGTATCCTGAGCCCGGGCAATATTGCTTAGCAGCGGAGGGAGCATATGAAAAAAAGCTTATCTGACAATTTATCCGATACGGGCGGTCATGTAATATGTGCAAAAAATATTGTTAAAAGATTCAATACAGATACTCCGAATGAATTGGAGATACTTCATGGAATCAGCTTTAATGTTCCCAAGGGACAGTTTGTATCTATCGTCGGTCAGTCAGGTTCGGGCAAATCGACGCTTATGAATATTATAGGTGCGCTGGACCGCCCGACTGCAGGCGAATATTTTCTTGACGGTACGGATATCTCGGCTGCGGATGACAGGGAATTGTCTGTTATCAGGAACAGGCAGATAGGGTTTGTGTTCCAGACCTTTAATCTGATTGCAAGAACCTCGGCGCTGAAAAATGTGGAACTGCCTATGCTCTACAGCGGAGTCAGTCCGTCCGAACGCCGTGACAAGGCTATGGAGCTTCTTGAGATCGTGGAGATGACATCACGGGCAAGGCATCTCCCAAATGAACTTTCAGGAGGTCAGAAGCAGAGAGTGGCTATTGCAAGGGCAATGGCAAATGACCCTGATATTATTCTTGCTGACGAGCCTACAGGAGCGCTGGACAGCAAGACAGGGCGTATGGTAATGGATCTTTTTCACAAGCTTCACAGTGTGCAGAAGAAAACCATTCTGCTGATAACTCATAATAACGAGCTTGCGGAGGAGACAGACAGAGTGATCACCATTTCCGACGGAAATATTATTGATGATACAATGAAAATAAGATCGTAAACGAGGTTTTTTTATGGGACTTACCGAAAGCATACTGGTTGCCTTTGCAGGCCTCAGAGCCAACAAGATGAGAGCTTTTCTGACAATGCTCGGAATCATTATAGGGATAGGCTCGGTGATTGCCATAAGCACGCTGGGAAATATTGTTGAGGCGAGTATCATCGGTATATTTGATTCCCAGGGAGGTTCAAACCTGGTGGGCTTCGGCGTTGGTATGAGGTCGGATGCGCCAAGGGAATATACGATGAGATCGGATCTTATTACCGGTGAAATGATAAATGCCATGAAGGAGCATTTTGCTGATGAGATAAACGTTATCAGCATGAACATAGGCGAACAGGACGGCACTATGCAGGTACGCAAGCGCAGTTATGACGTTCAGGTCTACGGAGTGAATGCGGGATATATAAGGCAGAGCAGTACAGCCGTTATAGCGGGCCGCTATATTACCGACAAGGACTGCACGGAGCTTCGGCAGACTTGTGTTATTTCGGATAAACAGGCTTTAAAGCTCTTCGGTTCATACCGGAATGCCATCGGTAAAAAAATATCTGTTACACTGCCGCAGGGTATTTACGATTTTACGATAGTTGGCGTTTATGAATACCGGCTTTCAAATGTTATGTCTGCAATAGTCAGCACACTGGACGAGGACTGGAGCGGTGAGCTTTATATTCCTTATACAGTGCTCAATCAGATATGGGGTATAAATGACGATACATATTATTTTGTTTATGTTCATACCATGAGCGGTGTGGACGCAGAGGATTTCTGCACAAGGGTCCGGGACTGGCTTAATAAAAACTATTATCGCAATAATGACGCTTGCGAGGTGACCTATCAGACGGCAGAATCACAGATGACTATGATGAGCGAGATAATGGGTGTGATGTCCCTGGTTATCTCGATTATTGCAGGAATATCTCTTCTGGTAGGAGGTATCGGGGTAATGAATATCATGCTTGTTTCTGTGACGGAGCGCACCCGTGAGATAGGTATAAGAAAAGCGCTGGGCGCTCCTAATTCCGCTATACGCATGCAGTTTATAGTTGAGTCGATCATAATCTGTCTTATAGGCGGGATCATCGGGATATTTACGGGGCTGGGACTTGGTGCGTTAGCAGGAAAAATAGTAGGCACATCTGCTGCACCGTCGCCCGGGTCGATTGTAATGGCGGTGTGCTTTTCCATGGCAATAGGCGTATTCTTTGGGTATTATCCTGCAAATAAAGCTGCAAGGCTTGATCCCATTGAGGCGTTAAGATATGAGTAATATTAAGAGGAGTGTTTTATTATGACTGTAAATAAGACCGTTGATAACAGCAAGCTTTTGTTTTCCCTTGAGGGACGTCTGGATACTACTACGTCTCCTCAGCTGGAAAAAGCCGTGCAGGAATCCATTGCGGGCGTTACCGAGCTTTACTTTGATTTTAAGGAGCTGACGTATATATCTTCGGCAGGGCTGAGAGTTTTGCTTTCTGCTCAGAAAATTATGAACAAGCAGGGCAGAATGGTCATACGCAATGCAAATGAGGACATTCTTGAGGTGTTTGAAGTGACAGGATTTATTGATATCCTGAATGTCGAGGAGTGATAAAATGGTCTATCCGAAGCCTCGGACCATAGATATTGACGACAGAGGTTATTTTGAATCATTCCGCAATGTAAGTGAGAATACGCTTACCGCACTTTCATTCCATTCATTGTATACATGGAAGGACGCTCTGGGACTGAGCGTAATAGGCAATGATTCATTCTGTACTGTATTCAGCTGCTGCGACAACGGATATTTTGCTCCTATGGGCGACCCCGAGGTATGCAGCAGGTTTATTGACAGTCTGATTGAAAAGAAAAAAACATTTAAAATAATGTATCTTTCGGAGGCACGGGCTGATGAATACAGGTCTCGGAAGGGTGCGAAGATATTGGTAAATCCGGACCTCAGCGAGTATTTATACAGTTCGCAGGCGCTGGCTTTGAAGGAAAATGTTTCTTCAAATTATAAGCGCAGGCTGAAAAAGTTTCAGTCGGAATTCGATTATTCAATTTACAGGATCGAGGGAACGGATATACCCGAGCTGCTGGAGCTTGTAAGATCGGATAAGCACAGCAGTACAGAGGAATATGAAAATAATGTTTTGATGAATATCCTTGATTCATACGACAGACTTGGATTTACAGGGATAATGCTTCGGAATGAAAACGACCATGCGTTTGTCATAGGGTACGAGAACACTCCGGATATATTTACGATGACTGTTGTGGGTACTTCCGAAAACTGGCAGAGCATTGCGGTTGCCGCTTGTGAATATGAGCTTTCAAAGATAATCTGTCAGCAGTATAAATATGTGGATCTTGAAGAGGACCTTGGCATACCGGGGCTAAGAAGGATCAAGCTTTTGACTAAACCTGTTAAAATGCTCAGTGCGGTAGAGGCACATTTTTTATTTTAATATATCTATTGCCGTAAACGGCAGAATTTTATCGGATTGGATGTGATTTAATGCCGGCTGCTCCGGAATATTTTTGCCGCAAAATGTTCTTTCGGATGTTCTGGACATCAGGAATTTCCGGGTTTGCTCTTGCACTCTCCAATGTTATAGATTCTGTCTGCGTAGGCAACGATCTGGGTTCTGTGGGACTTGCTGCCATAGGTATCGTAAATCCAATATATATTCTGTATAATGTTGCGGGATACGGATTTTCTGTTGGAGGGTCTGTCACTTTTTCCAAATTCATGAGCGAGGGAAATGAAAAAAAAGCCATTGAGCATTTCAACGGTATGCTTGAGATTGCGGTGATTTTCTCGGTGATTTTTGCAGCGGTCGGAAATATTTTTATTAAGCCTGTTGTGACATTGCTGGGTGCGGCAAATATGTCGGCGGTTTTGTTTGAGCTGTGCCATGATTATATACGTATTCTTTTAATTGCTTTTCCGGTTTTTATGCTAAACTTCATTTTCAATGATTTTCTGAGAAGCGATAACGATCAGTATCTTGCTACAGTGGCTTTTGTAACAGGGTGTATACTGGATTTCTTCCTTAATATTTTATTTGTGGCGGTGTTTAAAAGGGGGGTAATAGGTTCTGCATATGCTACCGTAATTGCTCAGTTTGTAAGCGTTGCTATTTCAATGCTGCATTTCTTTGACAGGAAAAATGTTCTGAGCTTCAAGGCGGTAAAGCCCGATCTTGCACTCTGTCTGAGATCGGTAATGATAGGCGTTTCTACATCGGTCGAGTCGCTTTTTATGTTTTTCTTCATTCTTATTTCAAACAAGATTTTAATGAACAGCAAAAATGCGGACGGAGAAATTTACACGGCTGTGTTTGATGTGATCATGAATATTTCATATATTACAAAAAGTATGTTTCTTTCGGCAGGGGAGACCCTTCGTCCGCTGGCGGGAACGTTTTATGCCGAATATAACTACGGCTTTTCCAAATACGCACTAAAGCTTTCTTTGAAATGGGGATATATTTTAAACATTTTCGTGATCGCCGCAATATTTATTTTTGCCGAAAAATTTGCTGTGATCTTCGGGATAAACGATCCGGAGAGCATTTCCCTGGCAAGTCATGCTATAAGGATATTCTGCCCGGGGGCTTTATTATCCGGGGCAGGAATGATAATATCATTCTATTTCCAGTCCACCGAAAGAGAAAAGTATGCAATGATCATAACAACCTTGCGCAGCTTTGTTATCCTTATCGGAATATCCTTGATCTTATGCAGGCTGAATATTGCACTGTTCTGGTACGCTATGCCGGCGACTGAGATCATAACGCTGACAATTATTGCTCTGGCGCACTTTATAAGAAAAAGTCCGCATGACGACGGCTGCTTTATGTCCTATATGCTTTGCAGCCCGGAGGACATCGGCACTGCGCTTGAAAAAACGGAAACGTTCTGCAATGAATACGGTATGAGTATCAAACAGACAAATATGCTGGTAATGTTCATTGAGGAAATATGCAGTGCGATAATAAACCATGCTTTCTGCGGCAAGCAGGAGGAATACATTCAGATAACTGTTGCGGTTGAGGGCAGCGGCGGATATATTCTTCATGTCCGTGACAGCGCAGTTACTTTTAATCCTTTTGATATGAAAACACGAAAATTCGGCGGCGTGGATGACGATGAGGAATTCCTTGATTCCATGGGCGTGCTTATGATGAAAAACAAGGCTAAGGATTTTCACTACAGACGGTATCAGGGATTTAATATGCTGACGGTAAAATTTTAAAGCGGTGATTGTGATGAAAATTAAAATATCTTTAAAGGTCAAAACACTGATACTTATATTTTGTATTACAGTTCTTTTAGTGGGGATAGCTGTGATATCAAGCTATAAGATTTACAAATCGACGGTGGACAGCTACTATGTTGAGCTTGTATCAAATATAGGCAAAAGCGAGGCGTCAATAGTCGATACTCAGGCGGTATCGCAGCTGCTTGAACTGGTGACGGCAGAGGAGTATCAGAAGGTGCATGAAAAGTCTATATATTACAATGATGAACAAATTCTGATAGATTACCTTACGGACAGGGAAATGTATGATGTATATCTTAGAGTAAATGAACAGCTGGAAACTTTCCGTGTGACCATGAATGTTGATGATATTTATCTTGAATCCGTGCAGGGGTCTTTCAGTATAAGTCTGTTTGACCCCCAGGAGGATATCTTCAATATGGGAATAATGATGAAAACGCCTGACGAATTTGAGGCGTATACCACCAATGACGCAATTCCTGCTACGGTTTCACTCACACAATACGGATGGCTTTGTTCGGGTTATGAAAGTGTTACTGACAGCAATGGCAACAAGATAGCTGTTGTCGGCGTTGACATTGATATGAACGATATTGTGGCGCAAAGGCATGAGTATGTGCGCAACCTGATAATTTATATGACTTTTTTCGTGTTTGCAGGGGGCTTTCTTGCGGTGATCATCACAAATAAGACTGTTGTAAAGCCTCTTGATATACTTACAAGGGCGACAAAAAATTTTGTGAACAGCGAGGAATATTCTCTCAACAGTATTATAGATATTCCTATAAATACAGGCGATGAAATAGAAGAGCTTTACGTATCTGTAAAAAAGATGGAGGCGGATATTGTTGAATATATAGACAATCTTACCAGGGTCACTGCAGAAAAGGAACGTATAGGCGTTGAGCTTAATGTTGCCGCACAGATACAGGCTGATATGCTTCCGTGCATATTTCCTGCTTTTCCCGAAAGAGATGAATTTGACATTTATGCTTCAATGGCCCCTGCAAAGGAGGTCGGCGGAGATTTCTATGACTTCTTTCTTGTTGATGAGGATCATCTTGCCCTGGTCATGGCTGACGTATCCGGCAAGGGTGTTCCGGCAGCGCTTTTTATGGTTATTGCAAAAACACTTATCAAAAACCGCACGCAGATGGGAGGCACTCCTGCTGAGATACTTTCTTATGTGAACTCTCAGCTGTGCGAGGGAAATGAGGCAGAGCTTTTTGTTACGGTCTGGCTGGCGATCGTCGAGCTTTCAACGGGGAAGGGAATATCGGCAAATGCAGGACATGAGCACCCTGTTATCAGACACAAGGACGGAAAATATGAATATGTGGTGTACAGACATTCTCCTGCTGTGGCAACTATGGAGGGACTGGTATTCAGGGAACGTGAATTTGTTTTAACTCAGGGCGACAGCATTTATGTATACACTGACGGAGTTCCTGAGGCAACAAATGCCGAGGATGAGCTTTTTGGTCAGGACAGGCTGCTTTGCGCACTGAATCAAATGCCTGACGCAGACCCGCAGCAGGTGCTTCAGAATGTCAAGAATGAGATAGACAGCTTTGTAAAGGACGCCCCTCAGTTTGACGATATTACTATGCTTTGTATGCAATATGTGGGTAAGGGTGATAAATCATGAAAAAGATAACGGTTGAAGCCAGAAAAGAAAATTTATACAAGATACTGGATTTTATTGACAATGAACTTGACAATGCTGACTGTCCTGTTAAAACAAAGGTGCAGATAGATATTGCTGCGGAGGAACTGTTTGTCAATATAGCCAGCTATGCTTATGAAAACGTCTCGGGCGACGCTTCGGTAATTATTGAAATTCCTGACGACGGTTCCGAGGTAAGCATAACCTTTATTGACAGCGGAGTGCCCTACGATCCTCTCAAAAGGGCTGATCCCGATACCTCTCTTTCCGCTGAGGACAGGGAGATAGGAGGGCTCGGAATATTTATGGTAAAGAAAAGCATGGACGATGTGGATTATGTATACAAGGACGGCAGGAATATTCTTAAAATAAAGAAATCGCTGACGGCTAATAAAAAATAAGGAGCTTATATAATGGCTGAATTGTACCGTAAATCGCTTTTGGATAAAATATCATCACCTGAACAGCTGGATAAGGCTGTGACGATCATATCCCCCTCATTCTGGATAGCTGCTGCGGGAGGAGGACTTATAATTATCGCTGTGTTGGTCTGGGCTTTATATGCAAAGCTGCCTGTTACATTGGAGGCAGAGGGAGTATACATAAACAGGGGAGGCATTCACAGCATTTACGCAGGTGCTGCGGGAACTGTGGAGAGTGTGTCGGCGGTCAAGGGGGAGTATGTAAATAAGGGCGACGTTATCGTACACATAGACAGCGGCAGGGAGGAGATAAGAGCTCCTTTTTCCGGAACGCTTATGAGCGTGAATGTCAGCGAGGGTTCTGCTGTGAGCGAGGACAGTATTGTATGCAGGATAGCTCAGGGCGATCCTGAGGATATGATAGTTATATGTTATGTTCCTGTAAGAGAGGAACAGAATATACGGGAGGGCATGAGGGTAATGATATATCCCTCGGGAGCAGGCAAACAGGAATACGGTCATATGGAGGCGACGGTCGCAAGCGTGGACAGCTTTGTGACATCTGCTCAGGATATGCAGGCTCAGCTGGGGACAGAAGCTCTGGCTCATGAATTTTGCGGTGACGGGGCTGTTGCTTCTGTAATATGCGAAATTGAAAACGGTCAGGGTTTGAACGAAAAGCTTTCCGAGCCGTACACTGCTGCCATTATAAGTGCGGAAATTATTATTGAAGAAAAAACTCCCTTTTCCATATTATTTTCCGATGTCAGCTGAACGTCATATTCGGTGCAGCTGCGTGATTCGGAGGAAAGAGGTCTCATATGAAGGAGCAGAAATTTGAAGGTTATAGGAAATCCTCTGAGTTTCAATGTATTATCGGTGTAGAAAATTAAGCAAAGGAGCTCAAATACGTGAAACCAAAAAAATATGCAAAATACGCAAGGACTCCCACAGTATATCAAATGGAGGCTACCGAATGCGGTGCAGCGTCGCTGGCGATGATACTTGCTTTTTTCGGGTGCTTCGTGCCCTTGGAGCAGATGAGGATAGAAACGGGCGTTTCCCGTGATGGGTGCAATGCCCGAAATATTATGAAGGCAGGCAGAAAATTCGGAATGGAGGTTCATGGTTACAGAAAAAGCCTTGAATCCCTCCTTGAACTTCCCGGGCCGTGTATCATACACTGGAATTTTAATCACTTTGTTGTATGGGAGGGAGTAAAGGGGAGGTACTGTTACATCAACGATCCTGCTATGGGACGGCGCAGGCTTACGGTAGATGACATTGACCAATGCTTTACAGGAGTTGTTCTTACATTTGAGAAAACCGACAGACTGACTGTCCAAAAGAAAAAGAATACCATTTTCAAATTTATAAAGCAGCAGCTGCACGGGCAGTATTCGGCTATTGCTGCACTGGTGATCCTGGGGATATTTCTTGTTGTGCCCGGGATAGCAGTACCGCTGTTTTCACAGGTGTTCATTGACAATATTCTTCTTGCGGGGAGGAATGAATGGCTGCCCGGCCTTTTGACAATTATGACGGTAACTGCGCTGATTAAGGCGGGACTTACATATTACAGAGGGTATCTTCTGGATAAAGTGCAGAATAAAATGATATTGATTTCATCTTATAAATTTATAATGCATTTGCTGCGGCTGCCTATAAGCTTTTTTGATCAGCGTTCTCCGGGCGATCTTTCGCAAAGGGTGGAAAACAATAATAATATAAGCACGTTTCTGACCGGCGAGCTTGCTGCGACGGTTTTGAATATTCTTACGGCTGCTTTGTATCTTGTGCTTTTATTTTTTTGCAGTCCGCTTCTTACATTTATAGGTCTTGCAGGAGTGATCGCCAATATTTTGATTATGAACAGGGGCAGCCGTATGATTGCTGATCTGTCCTTAAAATATCAGCAGGACAGGGGTAAGATGATAGGCACTCTTTTTGCGGGACTTACCATTACAAATACATTAAAAGCCTCGGGTACCGAAAATGATTATGTCAGCAGACTTAATGGGTATTATGCAAAGAGTATTGTTACAAAACAGAGAATGGGGCTGAGACAGGAGCTTTTAAACGCTATCCCGGAGGTATCGGAAAGAATTGTAAATATTATTGTGTTGGTGACGGGGGGCGTGCTGGTTATAAACGGCAGTATGACAGCGGGAATGCTGGTCGCATTTATCAGCCTGCTTGATTCCTTTTCCCGGCCTATAAATTCCATGGCATCGTTTATAGAGCAGCTTCATACCGCAAGGGCGGATATAGACCGTATAGACGACATTATGAAATACAAGCGGGATGTGAAGTTTGAAGAGCATGAAAAGGCTGCTGTCCGTGAAAAGCTTATAGGAGATATTGAACTGCGGGACATCTCCTTTGGGTATAATATCCTTGAACCTCCATTGGTGGAAAATTTCTGCTTCAGCGTTAAAAGCGGAAGCTCGATCGCTTTGGTGGGTGCGTCGGGATGCGGCAAATCAACAGTGTCAAAAATCTGTTCGGGACTGTATACGCCATGGAGCGGCGAATTCTGCGTGGACGGGTATAATATAAACAGCATTCCCTCAGCTGTGGTTTCGGCAAGCATAGCTACGGTGAGTCAGGAAATAACGATTTTTTCGGGTACTGTCAAGGAAAATCTCACAATGTGGAACAGATTTATCCATGACGAGGATATTGTTTGTGCGGCTAAGGACGCATGTATTCATGATGTGATCACGTCAAAGCCGGGCGCATATGACTTTATGCTTGCGGAGGGCGGAACAAATTTTTCGGGAGGTCAGAGGCAGCGGCTTGAGATAGCCCGTGCGCTTGCTTCAAATCCGAGCATTCTTATAATGGACGAGGCTACAAGCGCTCTTGACCCGATAGTTGAGAAGAAAATTATTGACAATATCAAGCGCAGGGGGTGCACCTGTATTATTGTGGCGCACAGGCTTTCGGCTATCCGTGACTGCGATGAAATAATTGTAATGAACAAAGGTCAGATCGTTCAGAGAGGTACTCATGAAGAGCTTGCAGGTCAGTCGGGGCATTATCAAAGACTGATCCGGAATATATAGTTAAGGATCGTTTGCATATGAAAACAATAAAAATTTCCGGAGGAAAAATATATCGGGCGCAAGACAGCAGCAGGGCTGTGGAAGTTATCAGCGGAAATGTGCTGGTATATCTTATACCCGAAAAAAACGGAACATACGGCAGACGCTTTTTTCTGAAGGAATTTGAACCCGGCAGTATAATTCCCGAGTTTGTCTGCCGCTCGGAAATATACGGCAGCTGGCATCTGGGATTTGTTGCGGCGGATAAAGCTGAGATGAAGGTACATACAAAAATTGACCGTATGGAAATTATCGGAGAATTCTCATTGACGCTTGGTATGCGGGTATCTTCTGAGGAAGAGTTCACGGACGAGCTTATTGAAATGTACAATATAAATGCCGTGAAGGAAGAGGGATATATATACATAAATGAGACCGAGCAGAAAAGGACAAAAGAGCGTTCTCTGGGGATAATATATAATTTTTTTTCCGGGGGATTTAAGGATAAGGACGTATACGCTGAGACTAACAATGCTCTTTATGACACGGCTGCATACATATGCCGCCATGAGAAGATCAATATAGCTTCTCTGGACAGCATAACAGAGGGCTGCGGAAGGCGCTTCGGGATAGCTGATATTTCCCGTATCTCCCATTTTACGATACGTGAGGTGCTGCTCGGAAATAACTGGTACAGGCAGGATAACGGTGCGCTGCTTGTTTACTTCAGCGATGACGGAAGGCCTGCTGCCTGCATCCCTGTTAAGCCCGGAAAATACATTATCTATGACCCGCAGTCAAAGACATCGGAAAAGCTGACGGCCGGTATTGCAGAACAGCTTAAAGCAAAGGCATATATGTTTTACAGACCGTTTCCCGAGAAGGCCATATTGAAAAAGGACCTGATAGGATTCGGACTTGAACGTGTAAAGGTTACGGATATTGCACATATGCTGCTGTGCGCTTTGCTGGGTACTTTGGCGGGGCTTATGATACCCTATCTGAACCAGGCGGCATATGATATGTTTATTCCTATGGGTAGCGGCGGTGAGCTTATCCGTCTCGGAACAGTTATGCTGTCCTGTTCGCTGGGAAGTATCTCCTTTGCCATAGTCAAAAATATCGCTGTTTTCCGCATTATGAATTCCATGGAATATGCGGCTCAGGGGGCGGCATTTGACAGGCTGTTCAATCTCCCGTCAGATTTTTACCGCAAGTATGACGCTGCCGAACTGGGACAGAAGGTAATGGGCATTTCCGATATGTATAATCTCATATCGGGCTGTGCGGCTGCTGCGGTTCTCAGCGCTGTTTTTTCACTGTTTTATCTGGGGCGGATGTATTTTTACTCTGCACAGATGACGCTTACGGCTGCAATAGCAGTATTTGCGGTAATGGCTGTTATTGCTGTTATCGGGTTTCGTCAGGTAAGATATGAAAAGGACAAAAGAGATATTGACATAAGCGCTCAGTCCGATATGTTCCAGTATCTGCGGGGAATATCAAAGCTGAGGATAGCAGGTGCGGAAAACAGGGCGCTGTACAGGTATCTTTGCAAGTTTGTGCGTTCAAGGCAAATAAACAGCGCAAAGGAACGTATGACAAATATGGCAGGTACGATAATGGGATTTTCACAGATAATGTTTTCGGTTATCTTTTTTGAGATGATGATAAACAGAGGTATAAATATGTCTGTGGGTGAATTTACGGGATTTTCCGCTGCATTCGGAGTGTTCTCAAACGCCTCTATTACTCTTGTACGGTGTATTTTAAATGTGAACTGCATAAAACCTATATATGACGATGTGAGACCGATTCTTGAAACTCTTCCTGAAAATTCGGAGAGTGCTTCCATTCCCGGCAAGCTGACAGGGGCAATTGAGATAAGCAGCGTTACATTCGGCTATAACAGCACAGAGCAGCCTGTTTTGAAAAATATTGATATTGATATCAAGGCGGGGGAGTATGTGGGGATAGTAGGCTCTTCGGGCTGCGGAAAATCAACTCTTCTGAAGATACTGCTGGGATTTGAAAAGCCATGGATAGGTAAGGTTTACTATGACAACTGTGACATTGAGGAACTGGATAAAAGAGAACTGAGAAAAAAATTCGGCGTGGTGCTTCAGGATGACGGGCTGATTTCGGGAAGTATTTACGAGAATATAACTATTGCTTCTCATGGCTGCAAAATGGCAAAGGTAAATGATATCATTAAGAAGGTGGGGCTGGAAGAGGATATCAGATCAATGCCTATGGGGATACATACGGTTATAGCCGAGGGCAGCGGGACTATCTCCGGAGGACAGCGGCAGAGGATCCTTATTGCCAGGGCGCTTGTAAACGATCCGAAGGTGATATTTCTCGATGAGGCCACCAGTGCGCTGGATAACGTTACTCAAAGCATGGTAGTGGAGACGCTTGAAAATATCAATTCAACAAAGATTGTTATTGCTCATCGTTTGTCAACAGTCCGCAAATGCGACAGGATAATTGTCATGGACAAGAGCGAGATCGCAGAAATCGGGACATATGACGAGCTGATGAAAAAGAAAGGGCTTTTTTATCAGCTTGCCCGACGGCAGATGTAGTTTGACGGTTACTTTTCCTGTTTTATAAAAACGGGAATGTAATAAATAAAATTTTATAGGAGGTTTCATTATTATGAACACAGAACAGCTTGAAAAGCTCAAGGAGTATCTCTCGGACGAAAACAAGGCAAAGGAGCTTCTCGCTCTTGAGACTGCTGAGGAGGTGCGGAGCAAATGCGCAGAAAATGGCATTGACATAAGCATAGCTGACATTGAAAAGATCAAGGCTCTGGCTGCAAAGCGGGAGGACGGTGAACTTTCCGAGGAAGACCTTGAAAACGTTGCGGGAGGTATTGCCGAAGAAATCCTGGAATTAATAACAGGAGTTGTTAACCTTATCACGGAAATTTCAAGAAGCAGATGGTAAGGTTTGCTGACAGCCCCGATTATTAGAGCAGAGTAAAGCGCCGCACAGAGTATAATACATATCATTCGTACTTGCTCTGTGCGGCTGTTTATTAAGGAAGGGAAAGTTTGAAAGCCTAAGCTTGAATGTATTTCTGATGTGCAAAATTAAGTAAAGGAGCTCGGAAATATGATACCGGTTTCTGTAATGAATGAGCATAGCGACGCTTTTTATCACTGGTATGTTTTCAGAGAGCGCAGATTTATCGGTTCGGAAAACAACTATCTTCTTCATATTGATCATCATGATGATATGGAGCTGGGAGCATACAGCAGCGATTTGTCTGCAATGCCGAAAACAGCTGTGCAGGCGCTTGAATTTACAAAGGAGTGTCTCGGGATTGCCGATTTTATATTTCCTGCAATTTTTGCCGGACTTTTTTCAACGGTTCATATTGTAAAAAAACTTTTCCCATGCAGCTTATCATCGGAGGAAATGTTTGTCAGGCTATGCGGCACAAACAGGCTTGTATGCGGTAAATACGTTCCTTTTTTTCATTCGGATAAGCGAAAGACAAATGATGAAAGATACAGGTTTTATGAATATAAAACCGAGGGACTGAACCAAAGTGACATATTAAAGGATACAGAAAACATTGTGTTGGATATTGATCTGGATTATTTTTGCTGGGATGATTCACTGAAAAGTGTGCCAGAAAAAAGAATAGAAATAACCAAAGAGGCATATTGTGATTTTTGTGAAAATCGGGTTCACCCTTTCAGGATACTTCCAAGAAAGCTTCTTTCCGCAGAGGAGGAAGCCGGGAAATATTATCTTGTTTACAGAGAAAATTACGCTCCCGAGCCGCAGGTATCGGAGGAGACGATTGTCAGACGAATAGACCGGCTTGTAAACCGGCTCGGCATTTCGGGAGTAAGACCTGCTGCCATAGATATCTGCCGTTCATCTTATTCGGGGTATCTGCCGGCGTATGCAGCGGAGTTTACGGAGAAAAAATTTTGTGAACGTTTGTCTGAATTATATGAGATCGAATATATCCATAAGGACATTTAAGGAGGTACAATATGCGGAAAAATCCGGGAGTCAGGCTAAAGAATTATATCGGATATCTTGCTGTGCAGGATAATCCCGGGATATTAAACGGTGATTTTATAAAGGCGCTGAAACCTGTTGCAGACAGTATAGGTGAAATGTATACTCATGAAACGATCGTTGAAATTGCACTTGACAGTGAAAATAGGACAGGCGATCTTTCCGTCAGATTTGATATAGATGAGAATGATATTCCGGTAAAGGAATATTGGCTTGAAATGGACTATGATATAAATAAGGGATTTTCTTCAAAGGAATCCTGCAAATTTATTGACGCTTCTTTTATCACGCCGGAGGGGTGCAGCAGTGAAAATTATGATAAGATAATCGGGAAGCTGGCAGGAAATGACAGGGCTGACAGGCTTCGGGGGGCCATAGAGAAATCCGCTGCCGCTCTTAACGGAAGGTGCAGCGGACTATATCAGCTGGGGGCTATGGATCAAAGAGGACAGTCGGAAAGTCTGCGCATATTCACTGACGGAATGGAGAAAAATGATCTGATAGATTATCTTACGCAGCTTGAATGGAAGGGCGATACCAAAAAACTGAGAGGGCTGTTGACTGCATTTGAGGGTCATGCTGTAAAAAAGAAATTTATTTCGGATCACGATATATTTGCAGACGGAATATCGGACAAGATAGGAATCAATTTCGGTATCGGATATGCTTCGGCAGACTGTGCGGACAGGGTAATGGATATTTTGGCTCATATGGGAATGTGCAGGCAGTCAAAAAGGAACGGGGTCGTCAAATGGCTTGATACGCCGCCCTGTTCCGAGCCGTTCATGCAGAACTGCATATCGCATTTCAAGCTTGTTTTTTTAAAGGATCGGGTTATATCGGCAAAAGCCTATCTTCAGATAAACGACAAAAGCTATAACAGAAAATTCAGATATTATTTTTCGCCTGTTCTGATGAATATGGAGGTCACGACAAAATGCCCTCTTAATTGTCCGCAGTGTTACGCTTCGCCGGGCAGCGGAAAGGAACTGTCCTATGATAAGGCTGTAAGCAGGCTGAGAGAGGCAGCGGAATGCGGTGTGAGATTTGTTAATATAAGCGGGGGAGAGACGCTGTGTTACCCGTATCTTGATGAACTGATATGCGAATGTTCAAGATTTGGTCTCTCCTCGGCAGTGTCTTTGTCGGGAGCTTATGCTGACAAGGACAGATTGAAGCGGCTTATAGAATGCGGCGTTAATGAGATATATGTTTCGCTCAACGGAAGCACGGAAAAAATAAATTCTGCAACAAGAGACGGGTATAAGCTTGCAGTCAGTGCATTGGAAAATCTGAAAGAACTGGGCTTTAAAAATACTATGGTAAACTGGGTGATGCATTCGGGAAATGCAGATGATTTTGAAAAATTAACAACCCTTTGCGGGAATCTGAGTGTAAAGAAAATCGTTATATTGGGGCTAAAACCGACCGCAAAAAGCGAGCTTTCGGGATACCCGACTATGGAGCAGCTGATTGGATTGTGCGCATTTATAAAATCGTTCAAGGGAAATATAGAAATAGAAGTGGAGAGCTGTTTTTCACAGCTTCGTGCGCTGCTTGGAAAAGGCTATTTCGGAAATGTTAATACAGGCGTTTCAAGGGGGTGCGGAGCAGGCAGAGACGGCATATCTGTAAACGCTGACGGAATGCTTACCCCTTGTCGTCATATTGACATTGCGGGTGATGAATGTTCTGTTATGGAATACTGGAGAAACAACGATACGCTGAAGGTTCTGCGCATGGCAGAGGATAACAGGGGAGAGCCATGCAGCATTTGCTCTTTGAAGGATAATTGTCTGCCCTGTGCCGATATTTGCCGCAGTTTATACGGGGATATTAATTCGGGTGTAAGTATGTGTCCGCTCAAGGAAAAATTCTGTGATGATATGCTTATACTTGTAGATTATAACGACAATGAGATCGGGTTTGACAGCAAGGAAAACGTCCATAAAAAAGGACTTCTTCACAGGGCATTTTCTGTGTTCCTGTTTGACGGCGATATGCTTCTTATTCAAAGGCGGGCAATGAATAAATATCACAGCGGAGGATTGTGGGCGAACACCTGCTGTTCTCACCCGAGAAAAGGTGAAAAGCTGATCAATGCAGCTTACAGGAGGCTGCGTCAGGAATGCAATATAAATGCGGATATTCATGAGGCAGGCAGCTTCATTTATCGGACAGAATTTGAAAACGGCCTTACGGAATATGAGTTTGATCACATTTTTATCGGCACGTACAGCGGCGATTTCACGCCGAATAAAGATGAGGCGGATATTATGAAATTTGAAAGTGTTGACAAAATTATGGAGGATATGATTATATGTCCGCAAAAATATGCATCCTGGTTTATAACGGCACTGAGGATCGCATGGGAAAAATACAAATGATAAATACGTTTATATTATTGAAGTATCTGAAGAAAAATCTTAAGAGGTGGATAATTTATGGAAAAGCAAATATTTGAATTTTTAACAAATGATGCCGGCGTCATTGTTATAAACGATGATAAAAAAACTTTTATATCGGGAATAGAGAAATCGGGCCTTTCGGAAAAAGCGATAAAGCTGTGGCAGGTAAATTCTCCCCCACCTTATGTCGGTCAGCAAGGTGAAATATGGGAATTGTTTGATGCAGAAAAGAAAAAATATTATCGTATCACAACATCTTCATTCAGAAGCGGCAAGGGACTTATTCAGATCAGTTTTATGCTTGATATTACAGAATACACAAGTGTGTTCAAAAATATTTCAAGAATGTCCGCAGGATGGGAGAAATCGTCTAAATTCCAGACTTCGCTTATAAAAAAGCTTTCGGGAAGCTATGATACGATTTTGCCTGACATTGCAAGGGTATTTGATTGTGCAGGTGCAGCGCTTTATATAAGATCATTTCAGAGCGACTGCGGCGCCTGTGCAATTATATTTGAAAATAACAAGCTGAAAAAGCATGCTGTAAAATGTGATGATCCTGTATTTGAAAAAAAGGAAAGGGAGAGAAATGATAATTTTATCTGCTATCAGTCAGATGTTGTTGGAAATCAGAGTTATGTTATTTTTCTTAATGCAGAAAACGGATTTGACAAGGATAATTTGGCGGATGCTAATCTTTATAATGTAATAAGGCTTTTCATTGAAAACAGTCTGCTTAAAGAGCAGATAGTTTATGACAGCGAGCATGACAGAATGACAGGATTATTTAATAAAGGAAAGTATATGTCTTTGCTGGAGCAGAGTTTTGGGAATCCAGATACAATTGCAGTTTTTAATATGGACGTAAATAATCTGAAAGCTATGAATGATACATACGGGCACGAAATGGGTGACAGGCTCATTATAAAAGCTTCCGAAAGCTTAAAGGCAGTACAGTCGGAAAATATTCTGGGATTCCGTTTGGGCGGAGACGAGTTTATGATGATCGCTAAAGATATCGGAAGGGAAGCTGCTGAAAATCTTCGGACAAAATGGGAAAATGCAACTGAAAATCTCAATAAAAGAGACGATGGGATACCGCTCGTTATAGCCTGCGGTATGGCATTCGGAAACGAAGATTATGATCTGAAGAGTTTACTGGCTGAGGCGGATAGGCTTATGTATGAAGACAAGCAGAAAAAGAAGTCCTCCTCAAATGGGAGCATTATTGCCCAGAGTTAATTTTTTATACTTCGATTTCGGGAATAATAGGTTAAGTTGTTGGATACAAGGAGAAAATTGGTTTGAAAACAAGAAAACACGGTTTAGACTAAAGCGAAATGGAGTTTATGACCGCAGCATAGCGGTTTACAAGACATCTGCGATTACGGCTGCCGGAACTTGTTCCGAACACTGTCAAAGCAGCAAAGAGAAAAGCAAAAGTCACTGCGGAGCTGCAACTCCACAGTGACTAATGATTTCAGTATACTTCTCATATCCCTTTTTAATTCCGGATTTTAAGAAATATACGGTCAAACAGGTTCAATAACATTGCGATGTCACATTATTTCCTTAAAAAAACAGCCATTACCGCCGATTCGTCGCCTTCCGTAAACCCGTTTCGGTCAAGCAGAACCTCCTTTCCCTCTTTTAATGTAAGTATAAGAAGATTCTGCGTTTGGCGTGTTGAGAGTACGTCCTCATAATCAAATATATCTTCTTTGTTTTCATCGGATAATACATTGAAATGACTGCTGTAAAATAAAGTTTCACGGCTTGGCGTTCCGCCCATGGCCATTTGTCTGTAAGTGCGCTTTCGTTCGCTTGATAAAAGATAAAATCTTATATAGCATAAAACTGCGGCAATTATCACTATTTCTCCCAATATCATAACGGGACTTCCGTCAGCGATCCCCATAACGGCCGAAATAAGAAACAACAATCCTATCAGTATGCCTCCGGTATTTATAACAAGCCGGTTATATTTTTTCTTAAGTATCGGATCTGCGGCTTCATTAAAGACTTTTTCGGTAACGGTTATTTTGTTTATGGCAATTATTTTTTCCATATGTTATCGCTCCTATTCGTCAATACGAAAATCTATATCCTTGGTGTACTTTGGCACTTGTTCGGGAAAATGTTTTTTGATCTCTTCCTCAATTGAAAAGGCTTCGTTGAAACTGTCATAGAGGAAGAAAAACGATAAAAATAAAATTGTCCACAATCCTATAAAAGGCAGGATAAACCCGCTCCAAGGGAAAAACAATGCAGCTGTTATCCAGAATATTACTTGAATAAACGCCGTTCCAAAGATCTTCTTAAAATATTTTATTATAAACAAAAGGCAGTTTTTCAGCCGAACTGACGCACTTTGCTCAAACAAAACGAGCTGCGCCCAATAAGTTGTGAACAGCATTGCAGATAAAGTCAGGCTGGTAAGAACGAGAATTATCGTTCCCGCAGTCTGAGAAGCTTCGCTCCAGATGAACATCTGCATTCCCATAAAGATGACCGTACTTAAAAACACGCCGAGAACTGCACCGGGCAGCAGCGCACTTTTCCAATTTTTGCGTACGGAACTGTAATAATTATGCACCCACGGTCCGGGAGCGTCCCGCAGCGCCCTGAATATACCGTCGATCAAAGCGTACAGGAAAGGACCGGCAATCGCTCCGCCTGCGATCCCGGCCGCAAGAGCTATCAGGAAGCTGCTTGAAACAAAGGCTATTCCCATTCCTATGCCCAGCGGTATGAATGCGGCAGTGGAGAACAATCCACCCAAAATAAAATGAGTCCAGTCACGCTCTAAAATTTCACGGTAACGGTCAAAGCCCTTTGCCCGTCCGTTTGCGGGAATAGGGTCGCTTGGAAAAAACAAGCCCATAACAAAACGCTCCTTTCAAGCATAATGAAAACCGTTTAAAAAAGTATTCAGTATTTCCTCAGCGTTATCGGTAAAGCTGTCCCTGAAAACAAGCTCAACACTTACTGCGCCGCTTTCCCATGCTCCAAAGGCGGAAATACCGGAGTCATAAGGGTTGCTTTCGTTAATTACATTGTACTTATAAACCGAAAATTCCTGTCCCGAATATTCTTTTTTAAAGCTGTCCGTTATGCCGTAATTTTTTTCTGTGAGCTTTTCCCATTCCTTTGCAGTGCTTTCGGCAAGTTCCCCGGTGTTAGTTTCACGGAGCAGGACATATATCTGCGCATCGTAAACGTAAACCGTTTCGCCCTCGCTGTTTACATATTCCTGCGGTTCTCCCCGGGCCCACTCGGAATAATAAAAATCCGAAACGGAAAGAGCGTCCTTGTTGTCGATCAGCCGGAAATTTTCGGGGGACGCCTCCACGCCGAGAGCCGTTCCTATGCGTATCCATGCAGCGTTCCATTCCTCTCCCGATAAGGTTTTATCAGCCGGCTTGCGGCAGCCTGCCAATGTCAGCAAAAGAATACAGCATAATAAAATTGAAAGCAAGCGTTTCATTTTCTACCTCTCCTTTACAACCGACAGCCAGAACTCATCGCAGCCGTCCTTGTTTTTTACAGTCCTGTTTTCCTCAAAGGTGCGGCGGGAAAGCTGCATATCCTTTATATCCTCAATATGTGCAAGCAATTCAACCGAAGAGACCGAAACCGTATCTTCATCAAGAATATCATAATTTTTATTGAATTCCTCAGCGTTTTCAAGTAAAAAGAAATAGCTTTCGCAGTCGAGCAGATCTGCCATAAGCTGCGTTTCCCAGCCGACCTGTC
>CAZGAZ010000044.1:27820-28002 GCA_964523835.1 uncultured Ruminococcus sp. | reverse complement strand
AGTCCGAGGACGAGGATAAAAAGCGTCTTTTGCAGGAATTAAAAGGCAAGGAAAACGTTACAATTGACGGCAGGAAAATAAACATTTACGCCAACATCGGAAGCGTTGACAATATCGGCGCGGTGCTTCTCAACGACGCAGGCGGTATCGGGCTTTTCCGAAGCGAATTCCTCTATCTTGAA